>DVKS01000055.1 GCA_018715905.1 Candidatus Caccovicinus merdipullorum
AAATGAAAAATATTTTAATATAAAATGCAAATTGAAAATAATTTTAAAATCCGATATAGTATAGATACTGATTGGAAGAAGGAAAGGAAGAACTTTATGGAGAAAGAGGTGTTTTTAAAAAAAATCCGTGGACAGATGATTGTTTCCTGCCAGGCTGTTCCCGGGGAAGCTTTGTATGTGGAGGAACAATCCATTATGTATTTAATGGCTAGGGCAGCAAAACTTGCAGGAAGTCCGGCGATTCGTACCAGCAGTATTCGGGATGTTATTGCAATTAAAGAAGAAACGGGACTTCCCGTAATTGGTCTGATTAAGATCACGTATCCTGGGTATGAAAGTTATATTACTCCCACTATGAAAGAGGTTGATGAGCTGGTAGAAGCCGGTGCTGATGTGGTGGCTTTGGACTGTACTATGCGTCGGCGGGGAGATGGAACCACAATTAATGAATTTCTACATGCTGTTCGAGAACGATATCCAGACCAGCTTCTGATGGCGGATGTTTCAACTTACGAAGAAGGTGTCAACGCCTGGAAATGTGGTGTGGACATGGTTGGAACGACAATGAGCGGATATACTGATTATTCTCCGAAACTGGATGGACCTGATTATGATCTAATGAGAAGGCTGGCCTCGGATTTGCAGATCCCTGTTATCGGAGAAGGAAAGATTCATACGCCGGAGCAGGCAGTGGAAGCACTCAAAACAGGTGTCTGGGCAATTGTAGTCGGCGGTGCGATTACAAGGCCGGCAGAAATTGCGGGTCGTTTTATTAAGGCGATTCGGGAAGATTTGGGAGAGACGTTATGAAGATTGTAGCAGTCGACATTGGCGGCACATCGATCAAATCAGGAATCTGGGATGGAGAAAAGATTACGGAATGGAAGGAGCAGCCATCTTATGCTAAAAAAGGTGGAGATGCCCTGATTCAAAGAGTTCAGACCATTATAAAAAGTTATGGTACGTTTGATGCACTCGGCATCAGTACGGCAGGGCAAGTCGATGTGGAAAACGGATCAATTTATTATGCCAATGAAAATATACCTAACTACACGGGAATGAAAGTGAAAAAAATCTTAGCGGATACTTTCCGGACACCGGTTTTCGTAGAAAACGATGTGAATGCAGCTGCATTGGGAGAAGCACAGTTTGGTGCAGGAAAGGATGTTGCTGATTTTTTATGCCTTACCTACGGAACCGGAGTAGGTGGAGCTATTGTCATAAATCGGCAGATATACAGAGGAAGCCGGTGGTCGGCAGGAAGCTTCGGAGGTATTTTGGTTCATCCTGAGGACATGACGCCGGGGAAGGAGTTTTCTGGCTGTTATGAAAACTATGCATCGGTTACGGCTTTGATTAAAAAGGCTTGCCAGATTGATGGATCTCTTCAGAATGGTCGGGCTATTTTTGAGGCGCTTGATCGTTCGGCTGTGTTTCGGCTGGTAGATCAGTGGATTGATGAAATCGTATATGGATTGGTTACATTGGTTCATGTTCTTAATCCATCTAGGATCGTACTAGGAGGCGGAATCATGGAACAGCCATTTATTTCCATGGAAGTACGCCAGAGACTTTTATCCCTTGTGTCGCCAGGAATGCGGACAACAGAAATCGTCCGTGCAGAACTGGGCAATCAGGCCGGTTTTCTTGGAGCGGCATACGAGGCAGAAAAACTGCTGCGGCTGGGTGCTACAGGAGTTTGCGCGCAGTTGCCTGGGCGGTAGCAGTGCGTGCAGCCGCACAGATTTCTGGATTTTGAAGACAGAAGCCATGGAACAGATAATCAATGATAAAGAGCTGGCCAATTTTCGCGGCAATGGATCCAGACTGAAGGGGGCTTTCGTTGGGGCCGCATAAAAGGCTTACATCAGCCAGCATCGCAGCGGGTGAATTGGAAAAATGGGTAATCAAGATGATCGCGGCTCCGTTGCTTTTGGCCGGCTTTAATACATCCAGCATATCTTTGGTTGCGCCGGAGTAGGAAAAGAAAAGAATCGCGTCATCTTTTGTGCAGAGGGCAGATGCAGTTGCCTGCAGATGAGAATCTGCAATATGAATAAAACTGGAAGAAGCAGTGGAAAAACGGGCCCAGGCTTCCATTGCCATTACATTGCTGCCGCCCTGTCCAAAGCAGTAAACTTTTCTGGCACGGGAAAGGAGGGAAATGGCTTTTTGTGCAGATGCTTCATTGGTAAGGGCTAACGTTTCACTTAGAGCAGACACATCAATTTGATATAGGCGGCGGCAGAGATTGTCAAAGCTGCTTCCATCCTCATTGGCGCTTTCCAATGCAGGGTCAACGGATGTAGCCGTGGAATCCACTTTGGCGAGGGCAAGCTTGAAATCATTATATCCAACTAACCCCAGCATCTTGCAGAAACGGGTGATTGTTGCTTCTGAAACACAGCTAGCTTCAGCCAGCGTGGTGATGGACATATACTGTGCTTCCGACTTGTGCGCTAGAATATAATCGGCCAGTTTTTTGCTGGATCGGGTAAGTGTGTTGTAATGATTGGCGATGGAATCAAGAATGTTGGCTTGCATGATGAAACCTCCGTTTTGATATCTCGTGAGTGGAATTCAAATCCAAAATCTGATTTTCTGTATTTTATTATAAATGATTTTTTGTATGAAAACAATGATTTTGCAGGCATCAGAAAAACGTTTTTTGAGAGAGGAAAGGAAAGGTATGAAAGACATTTCAAAGTATCAGGGAATTATTCCAGCGTTTTACGCTTGTTATGATGAAAAAGGGGAGATCAGCCCTGTGGCTGTGGAGAAGCTGACCCGACATCTGATGAAAAAAGGAGTAAAGGGGGTATACGTAGGGGGATCCTCTGGAGAATGTATTTACCAGAATGTAGAAGAAAGAAAAGTAGTTTTAGAGCATGTGATGAAAGCAGCAGAGGGGAAGCTTACGGTTATTGCTCATGTAGCCTGCAACAATTCGGCGGACAGTATGGAACTAGCGGCCCATGCAGAAGAATTGGGAGTAGATGCGATTGCGGCGATTCCGCCGATTTATTTTCATCTTCCGGAGCATGCGATTGCTCAGTACTGGAATGATATTTCCTCTGCAGCCCCCAATACAGATTTTGTGATTTATAATATTCCCCAGCTAGCTGGCGTGGCGCTCACCATGTCGCTTTTTAAGAGAATGCTGAAGAATCCTAGAGTTGCGGCAGTGAAAAACAGTTCAATGCCAGTGCAGGATATTCAAATGTTTAAAATGGAAGGAGGGGAGGACTTCGTTGTATTTAACGGTCCTGATGAACAGCTGGTTTCTGGCTTGGCCATCGGCGCGGACGGTGGAATCGGCGGCACTTATGGCGTAATGCCGGAGCTTTACCTGCGTATTATGGAACTGATGCGAAAAGGCAAGGTGAAAGATGCAAGAGAAATTCAGTATACGGCTAATTCGATTATTGATGCGATGTGTTCTTGTCATGGAAATCTGTACGCAGTAATGAAAGAAATCCTGCGAATTAGGGAAGGATTAGATATCGGTGGCGTGCGGAAGCCTCTGGCAAATCTGGTTTCGGAAGACATGGATCAGGTGAAGGTTTGCGTGACGATGATTGATGAGGCGGTAGCAAAATATCAGACCGTATAAATTTAGGCGCAAAGAAGAAAATGAAAAATCATGTAAAGAGAGGAGAAAGATGATGAAGAAAAGATATTTGTTGGCAGTATCTGTGGCGACAGTAGTTTGTGCTTGCTTAGGTGCCTGTGGAAATAGCTCCGAGATAGAAGAAACGCAGCAAGCGGCGGAAAATGCAGGTGATGAAGAAGCGGTTACTATCGTATCCTTGAATATTAATAATAATCTGGATAAGGAAAGTGAGCAGAGAGATAAAATTCACCAGATTATTATGGATGAAACAGGGGTTGATCTTCAGCTGGTCATGATTCCATCGGATCAGCTTGCCACGCAGGCAAATCTTATGCTGGCTGGAAAAGAGCAGCTGGATATTATCCCGTGTATTGGAATGACGGATGCACAGAATTTAAAAAACAGTGGTGCGGTTCGAATGATTACTCAGGAAGAGTTAGATCAGTACCCGTATTTGCGGGATTCTTTCCCCAAGGAGTCTTGGGATGCGGTTCGGATGGGAGATGAGTATCTGGGAATTCCTTTCGTGGGAGCGCAGACAATTCCCGCTCTTGTGGCAGTGCGGAATGACTGGGTAGATCAACTCGGGGAGACAATGCCGGAGACATTGGAAGAATATGAGGCACTTTTAAAACAGTTTAAGGAAAGCGATTTGGACGGAAATGGCCAGGACGATACCATTCCTTTGATTGCCGATACGGTCGATGAACTGGAACAGGCATTTCTTCCTTTTTTTACACAGACCGGAGCATACTGGTACTTTGATGAGGAGGAGCAATTGTTAAAGCCTTATGAGATGGATGAAGGATATCCAGAATTCCTGGAGACCATGAGAAGATGGATCGATGAGGGCTATTTGTTTGATCAGATTGCCACAACATCGAAGCAGGACAAGTTAAGCTATGTGGCGCAAAATAAGGTCGGGAGTACAGCAGGGACCTGGACTCGCTTCCTGTATAGTGGAATTGAAGTACTGGCACAGACGTATCCGGATATACGGTATGAATTTGTAACGCCAAAGGGAAGCGACCATGCAGCAAATAAATATACCAGTTCACAGTTTGCCAAGGGCGTGACGCTGATTACTTCTACCTGTGAGCATCCGGAAAAAGCGCTGGAATATTTAAACTATCAGTGTTCACCAGAAGGACAGACTATTACGACTTATGGAATCGAAGGGGAAAACTACACCGTAGATCCGGAAACTGGAAAATATCAGATTATTTCCGACAGTCCTACGGACTGGACAACGGCACAGTATTACATCCTTTATAACCTTCATGAGGGATTTGGCGAGTGGAGAACGGATCTTTGGCCTTTAGATACTTATACATACAACTTAATGAACGAGATGAATGAGGAATTAAAGGCTATGGATACTGTTACGCCTCCGGATTCTATTACCCCTTATGATGTAAGCAAGTATGAAGCACAGAGAAGCATGAATGATCTGGCAACGCTGCTTTCTGAGGCTAAGGGAAAGATTTTTGCAGGAACTATGTCAGTTGATGAATGGCCGAATGTAATGGAACAGTGGAAAGAAATTGGAGGGAATCAGCTGATTCAGGATAAAACAACGCAGTTTCTTGAGAATCAAAATAGCAGCAAGTAATCAGGAATGAAACGGGGGATGCGGAGTGAAAAATCAAACAAGTCTTCGAAAAAGAATGAAAAAATATTGGCTGATCTATTTAATGATGCTTCCTGGGCTGCTGTATTTGATTATCTTTCAATTTATTCCAATGTACGGCGTTGTAATTGCGTTTCAGGATTATCAGCCTTTTGGCGGATTGGAGAAGATATTATTTGATCCAGTCTGGGTAGGGTTTAAGCATTTTAAGGAATTTTTCAGTTCTTACTATTTTACAAGAACATTGGTGAACACCTTAATTATCAACTTTTCGAAATTAATTTTGGCTTCGGTAGCTTCATTGATTCTCGCTTTAATGATCAACGAACTGAGAAACCAGAAATTCAAAAAGGTGACGCAGACAATTTCCTATTTGCCTCATTTTTTGTCCTATGTAATTATTGCCGGAATTGTACAGTTTGTGTTTTCACCAGTCCATGGACCGGTCAATACAGTGCTGAACAGTCTGGGACTTGATACTATTGAGTTTATAGGGAACGAAAAATATTTCCGGCAGATTATCATAGGAACACATGTGTGGTCGACCATCGGATGGGGAAGTATTGTGTATCTTGCAGCGCTTTCCGGTGTATCGCAGGAGTTGTATGAAAGTGCAGATTTGGATGGAGCTACCAGAATTCAGAAGATGCTTCATATCAGCATTCCGTCAATTGCACCGATTATCGTAATTATGCTGATTCTGGATCTGGGGAAGGTTCTGGATCAGGGGTATGAGCTGATTCTGCTTCTGTATTCGCCTGCGGTGTACAGTGTTGGAGATATTATTGATACATATGTGTACAGGGAAGGTATTTTGAATGTAAACTATTCCTATTCCGCGGCAGTAGGCTTGTTTAAGAATATTGCAGCGCTGGTACTGGTTCTTGCTTCTAATCGTTTTGTGAAAATTTTTGATAAAGAGTTAGGAGTCTGGTGATATGGGGAAAAAGAAGATTCATCTTTTTGACGTAATTAATGTAATTTTGCTGGTACTTCTGTGCGCAGTAATCATTGTCCCAATTATTTTTGTTATTAACCAGTCGCTGATGAGCAATGAAGATATCTTAAAGTACGGATTTACACTGATTCCAAAATCCATCAATTGGGACGCCTATGAGTACCTCCTAATTAAAAATAGCGCACTTTTGAAATCCTGTGCAGTTAGTATCGGTGTTACACTTTTCGGAACAGCAGCCAATCTGGTGGTAACGAGCATGTACGCTTATGGTTTATCGAAGAAAGATCTTCCGTTCCGCGGGATTCTTACTTTCGCTGTATTTATTACCATGATTTTTAATGGTGGACTGATCCCCAAGTACTTGCTGGTGACTTCCCTTGGATTAAAGAACAGCTTCCTGGCTCTGGTGCTGCCGATTTTAATGGTTGCATGGAATACGTTGATTTTGCGTAATTTCTTCCAGGCAATTCCAGATGGACTCCTGGAAGCAGCCAGACTGGATGGTGCAGATGAAATCCAGCTGTTTACTAAAGTTGTTCTTCCTTTGTCCAAGTCTGCGATTGCTACTGTCGGTCTGTTTTATGCAGTAAAACATTGGAATGCATGGTTTGATGCATCCATCTTTCTTTCGGATAAGTCGAAGTGGCCGATGCAGCTGATGCTAAAGGAAATGTTGAATTCCATGCAGATTGCGTCCAGTTCTGGTGCTATCGACTCAATTGCTTCCACGCTTCCCACAGAAAGCGTGAAAGCAGCGGCGATTATTATTACTGCTTTGCCGATTATTATGGTATATCCGTTTGTGCAGAAATATTTTGTGAAAGGAGTAATGGTAGGCTCTGTTAAGGGCTGACCAGGGAATTGCTGTGGAGAAAATTTTGGAGAATGGAATTGTGCTGCCAGAGGAATGGCCGCCCCGATATGAAGAAAGCCTTCGAGGAATGGAGGTACCGTATCTGTGTCAGAAGCCGGAAGTCATTCCGATTAACTGCGGAAGACAGCTTTTTGTGGATGACTTTTTGATTGCGGAAACTGATTTAAAGCGAACCTGTCACAAACCGGATTATTATGAAGGGAATCCGGTATTGAAGGTAGATGAGCAGTGGGAGTATACTGTTGAAGGATATCCGTATGCAGCGCCGTTCAGCGATGGTGTCTGGTATGATGACCTGGACGGGAAGTTTAAAATGTGGTATTTGGCCGGAGCAGGGAAAATTAACCAGGAAAAGCACAGCCTTTGCACTTGCTATGCCGAGTCTGAAGACGGAATTCATTGGATTAAGCCGAAACTGGATGTGGTTCCCGGAACTAATATTGTAGAGGTGACGAATCGGGACTCATCTACCGTCTGGATTGACCGGGAAGAAAAGGATCCGGCAAAACGCTACAAACTGTTTAATGTAGAATATAAAAACGATTATATTCAATGGCAGTACGTCCTTAAGTATTCCGCGGATGGAATTCATTGGTCGGAAGGTGTCGCGCAGTCTGGCGCTGTATCAGATCGCTCTACTGCCTTTTACAATCCCTTCCTGAAAAAGTGGGTGCTGAGTATGCGGCATCACAATTCCGTATCATGGCGTTCCAGAACATATCTGGAGCATGAGGATCCGGAGGAAGCAGTAAGTCTGGCGCATAGGATGCGGGAAGGAGTCAGGGATAAACATATTCATTTCTGGTTTAATCCTGACGAAAAGGAAAAACGTCATGCAGATTATCCGGAGACGGATCCGGGGATTTACAGTTTCGACGCGGTGGCATATGAAAGTCTGATGCTGGGGATATACAGTCAGTGGCAGGGACCGGAAAATGATATATGCAGACCTCTGATGATGCCGAAACGGAATGAAATCCAGCTGGGTTACAGTCGGGATGGATTCCATTTTTTCCGTCCTACCTATGAATCATTTATGGAAGTGGATACCTCCCGTTATGAAAACTGGAATTATGGAAATATGCAGGCAGTAGGCGGTATGCCTCTGGTGGTAAAGGATAAGCTGTACTTTTATTCTAGTGGACGACAGAGGAATGGAATCTGGTGGGATTCCGGAACTTCTTGCGGCCTGGCGATATTGAGAAGAGACGGATTTGTATCGATGGATGCAGAGAACAGTGGAACGCTTCTGACGGAGCTGCTTACCTTTGACGGAAAATATTTCTTCGTAAATGCCAGAGTTTTTGGAAAGCTGGAAGCAGAGATCCTTGACGAGAAAGGAAATGTAATTTCAGGGTATGAAAGGGAGAACTGTATTCCTTTGACTGGAGACCATATCTGCGGAAGAATTGCCTGGAAGCAGCGGGAGCATGTGGAGGAACTGCAGGGGCGGAATGTAAGAATAAAGCTATACTTGGAAAAAGGGGAACTGTATGCGTTCTGGATTTCCCCATGGATGACCGGTGAAAGCCGGGGTTACCTGACTGGAGGCGGTCCGAGACTGTCTGGAACTGGGCGAGATATTCCCGAATAAGAAGATTGCGCCGTTGCCGCCGGGGTGAGAACACCGGCGCTGCGGCGCAATTCTTATATGGACAGGATAAAAACAGGAGGAAGAATGATTTATACAGATAAAAAACAAATAAGACAATATCTGGGAATGGATAAAAACTTGGATACGGCAATTCGTTATATTGCAGAGCATAAGATGGAAGAACTGAATGATGGAAGGAATGAGATAGAAGGGGATCGAGTTTTTGTTAATCGATTTCGCTATGAGACGCTTCCGGAAACGGAAACATCGTTTGAATCGCATCTTGCTTATGTGGACATTCATCTGGTTCTGGAAGGAAATGAGATAATTGGAGTGACTCCTGTGGACGATCTTACTGTAACAAGAACAGACTTGGAAGCTGATCAGGTGGACTGCTTTGGAGAAATCGCGGTAAAGCTTCCACTGGAAAGCAGTAAGATTTTGATTTTATTCCCTAGAGAGGCTCATATGGTAAAGATTATGGATCAAGCAAGATCTCATGTGGAAAAAGCAGTCATAAAAGTGAAGATGGAAGGATGAAAAGAATGAATCAGTATTTTTTCTTCATGCGTGCTCTTGTAAATCCACAGGGTACGGAAAACGCGGTGATTAGAGTAGAAAAGATGGTAAAAGATGAAGAAAATAATCCGCTGTTTACAGAAGACCGTCCGTGGGAAGTTCGCATTGATAACGGCTATCCGAATGTAATTTATAACCCGGAGCAAAAGCGATACCAGTGTTACTATACATTGATTATTGAGGACAAAGACTGCTTTGGAGTATCTCGAGAAGAGCGGGCTAAAAGGGATTACTGTCCGAGGGATGACCGTATTACCGGCGTTGCGTATGCAGAAAGTGAGGACGGGATTCACTGGGAAAAACCAGAGCTGGGGATTTGCACGTGGAAGGGAAATAAAAAAAATAATCTTATTTTTATTTATGCTCATGGAACGGGCGTAATGCTGGATCCAAAGGAACCGGATCCGATGCGGCGATATAAGATGGTGACGAAAATTGATAAACCGGATGGAACCAATTTTATGGCAGTATCCTTTTCAGAGGATGGAATTCATTGGCAGGAGCCGATTCCCTGGCCAGAATACAATCCACCGGCAGACAGCCACAATCTTCCATTTTGGAATGAGAAAGAAAAATGTTATATGGTGATATCTCGAATTTGGAGAGATGGAATCCGGGTTGCGGCGATTAGTAGAAGCAAAGATTTCATTCACTGGGAAAAACCACGTGAAGTGGCGCGGGGAACTGGCTTTCAAAACCAGATTTATTCCATGCCGGTATTTTACTGGAAAAATTTATACTTGGGCCTGGCTTCT
The DNA here is from genome assembly GCA_018715905.1 of Candidatus Caccovicinus merdipullorum. Classification (GTDB taxonomy): domain Bacteria; phylum Bacillota; class Clostridia; order Lachnospirales; family Lachnospiraceae; genus Caccovicinus; species Caccovicinus merdipullorum. Next base: position 10,004 of record DVKS01000055.1, read on the forward strand.
ATCTTTCATGAAGGAGATCGGAAGGATGAACAGTTTGATCTTGTTGATTTGCAGTTGACTTATGGGGTTAATCCAGAACGATTTGACTTTGCTGTATTTGGGGAAAATATTCTGGACCGAGGAAGTGGTACATATCCTGCAGGAGAATTTGATTGCGGCTGTATTTTTGCTGGACCACCGGTGGAAGATACGGAAGGAAATCTTTGGGTTTATTACATGGGAGGAAATGGACGCCATACTAATTTTAGAGAAACTTCTTTTGCAAGAGCAAGCTGGAAGGCAGATAAATTTGCAGCTTTGATTCCAAGGGATAGGAAACAAACAAGTGTTGTTGCTACAAGCCGACTTCAGTTTACAGGAAATTGCCTGGAAATTTTAGCAGATCCGCTGACGGAGGGTGAACCCTTTCACATTGAAGCAGAGATTGCGCCTTCCTGGAATCAGAATGGATTTGAGAATTTCACGTTTGCGTCTGGTACAGTGAAACCATCAGCAGAAGGCTGGTACTCCATTGTGTTTGAACATGGAAGCTGGGAAGAACTAAAAGGCAGGAGAGTGGTTTTGAAGCTGCGGTTTCAGGGAGCGAAACTATGGGCGCTAAGAGGGGCATTTCAAATTGCGGAATACAAGTTTGAAGAGTAATCTTTTTCATTACAAAATAGGTAATGGTCTGGTTGCCATGGACAATGTCACATTTACCACCAGTGACAGGAATCGTACCTCGTTTTTAAATAAGTTATATTGATAACAGAAAAAAGGGAAAGCCGAGTACACGGCCTACCAAAATGATGAGTTTACAGCTATTTTACACAGCCGTCACTATTGCGAATAGTGGCGGCTATTTTCTTCCTCGAAAGATTGTATACTTTTTATGCCAGCAAAAGCTGTGTTTCCATCCGCCGCCCGTAATTCTGGGCCAGGCGGATGAAGTATTTATGTGCTTCGCTTAACTGGGTATCTTTCCTGCAGGCAATGTACACACCCCAGTGGGGATGGCTGGTGAGAGTAAACCAGGCGCACTGGCTGTAGTAAGGGCTGACCCTGGCTCTGGATTCCGGCAGGATCGTACAGCAGTAGCCGCTGGCCACCATCTGGACCAGGGCATGGTTCATGGCGGTTTCGATGACGATGGATGGCTGAAAGCCTGCATCGCGGAAGCAGGGATCCAGAACGCGGCGCATAGTGGAGGTGCCGAAGATCAGGGAAAACTTATCGTTTTTAAAGGACTCCAGCTCCACGCTGGTCAGAGTATCTCTGGAAGAAGCGGCGTAAGCAGCCATAGGATGGTTCTTTGGGATGCCGAGAATGAGCTGTTCCGTATAGAGATGGATATAGCGCAGATTGATTTTCTCTGTATCTTGAAGCATGACGATGCCGAAATCCAGAACGCCGTCCAAAAGAAGCTGATGCTGCTCGGACACGATTCGTTCCATGAGCGAAAAGGTGATGCCAGGGTAGCGCTGATTAAACTGAGGAAAGACAGAGGTAAAGATGTCGATTCCGTGCTCATGGGTCAGCCCCAGGGCAACCTCCCCGGAAACATTGCCCTTTAAATCTTCCAGCATGGAGTAGGTGTTTCGCTGTATTTTCAGGATTTCAATGGCGTTTTTTACGTAAATTTTTCCTGCCTGTGTAGGCCGGAGAAAATGCTTATTGCGGTCGAAGAGACGGACTCCCAGATCCTTTTCCAGCTTAATCAGGTATTGATTCAGTCCGGACTGGGAGATAAACAGGCTTTCTGCTGCCTTGGAAATATTTCCTTTTTCTGCAATTGTCACAATATATTCCAGCTGTTTCAGATCCATAATTTCCTCCTTTTTGTGTAAAATGTATATAAATTTCCTGTTTTTTGGTGGGAGAGATATTTGAAATTGTGCGAAAAAGAGAATTGGTTCCCGCTTTTTCTTCTTTTTCATATTGATTATAGTAATTTTACTTTTTATCATATCACAAATATAATAAAGACGCATTAGAAAAGAGCGCGCTTTCTGTGAAAAATATCAAAATGGAGGACGATAAGATGAGATTGATAAGATGGCTGGATGAAAATTTCGAGCTGGCTGTCCTTGCGGTTTTGCTGGCGGTGATGAGTGTGCTGTCATTTGTAAATGTGATTATGCGGTACTGCTTTAAAAACGCGCTCAGCTGGTCTGACGAGGTATGCTGCTACTGCCTGGCGCTGTCGGCATTTTTCGCACTTTCCTGTGCAGTACGCCAGGGGGTGAGCATCCGGGTGGATACGTTTGTGACGCTGCTTTCTCCGAAGACACAGAAAATTCTGGAAATTATCTGCAGCGTAATCATGCTGGGATTTCTTGCGGTTCTGCTTGCAGGAACGGGCAGGATTGCAGCTACGTCTGCCGGAATCGGACAAAAGAGTCCGGCCCTTCGGCTTCCCGTGGCGGGATTATATGGAACGATGGCCTTTGCGGTGGCTCTATCAATGTTTCGGTATGTGCAGTTTATCTGGAGAACGGTGACAAAAAAAGAAGAGGAGGATGAAAAATAATGGCAATCGGAGCATTTTTTCTTATTCTGGCAGTGCTTCTGGTAATTGGCCTGCCGGTGGGCGGTGTGTTCGGCCTGATGGGTCTGCTTCCCAGCCTGCTGAATCCGGATTTCCCATTTGCAGCCCCCGATGTGGCCAGAAGTATGTTTGCGGGAATGAACAGCTTCACGCTGCTTGCGGTGCCTATGTTCATGGTTTCCGGCATGATTATGGCAGAAGGCGGATTGTCTGAGCGCCTGTTTAATTTCTTCGCATACTTTATCGGCAATAAGACCGCGGGCTTTCCCTGTGCGGTGGTGGTGACCTGTATGTTCTATGCCGCCATCTCCGGTTCTTCTCCCGCCACGGTATCGGCAGTGGGAGCTATGACGATTCCGTTTCTGGTAAGCATGGGATATCCAATGATTTTTGCAGCTTCCATCGTTACGGTAGCTGGCGGTCTGGGCGTTATCATTCCCCCAAGTATTTCTTATATTGTATATTCTTCTGCTGCCGCCGCATCCCCATCGGATTTATTCATCGCCGGAATCATTCCCGGTGTGCTGATCGGCGTGAGTCTGATGATTTACTGCTATTATTACTGCAAAAGAAACGGAGAGGATAAGGCAAAGCTGGAGGCCAACTATCGGGAGATTCGGGCTAAGGGTTTTCTGCCCCTGTTAAAGGAAAGCTTCTGGGCACTGCTGACGCCGGTAATCATTCTGGGGACCATTTATTCCGGTGTGTGCAGTCCCACAGAATCCGCAGTAATCAGCGTATTCTATGGCCTGTTTGTCTGTCTGTTCGTGTATAAAACCATTTCCCTTCGAGATCTGGGAAATGTGTTTATGAAGGGTGCTCAGACCTATGTGAATATTTTGTTTGTGATTGCGGCGGCCACCTCCTTTGCGAGAGTACTGACGCTGCTGCGTTATCCTCAGACGATCAGTGAATCGGTTCTGTCTGTATCAGATAGTACAGTTGTTGTGCTGCTGATTATGAACCTGATTATGCTGGTATGCGGAATGATTATCGATAATATTCCGAATATCATGATTTTAACTCCCATTATGGTGCCCATTGCCAAAGCGGTGGGTGTGGATCCGGTGCATTTCGGCATCATTATGACCTGCAATCTGGCCATTGGAATGGTGACGCCGCCTATGGGAATCAATCTGTTTGTGGCGGCGGGCATGACCAAGATCCCCATGCTGAAGCTGGCCAAGGCCTGCGTGCCGTTTTTAATTGCATTTTTCATTTCACTGATGCTGATTACCTTTATTCCTCAGCTTTCTATGGCTCTCCCGGCAGTTTTGGGATAAGAAGGCTGCCGCCAGGCGCGGCGTGAAATCCTGCGGGGATTCGAAGCAGATGAAAAATCCTGCGGGAGCAGGAACGAGAAAAATTAACAGGAGGATGATGCTATGAGGAAACAATTACTGGCGGTTCTGACAGCGGCGGCTCTTGCCGTGTCCGTGACTGCCTGCGCGTCGGAAAAGGAGCCGGCCCCGGTGGCGGCAGGCGAATATCCGGAGTATCACTGGAATGCTTCCATGACGGTGGCAGATACCACAATCAACTATAAAATGGTCGAAAGGTTCGCAAAGCTGCTTAACGAGAGAAGCGGCGGCAGTATTACGGTAGATATTTATCCTGGGGGCCAGCTGGGCAATACAACAGAATTTACGGAGGCGGTCATTGGCGGCTCCATTGATTTCGGGACGGGAATGACTACAGATCTGGTGGATTTCGTGCCTGCGCTGGGGATTTTCGATATTCCGAATCTGTTTGATTCGGTGGAGCAGATGCGGACAGTGTTAAGCGGAGACATCACGGATGTCTTAAATGAGTATAACAATCGGGGCGGCATTCAGATGCTTGGCTATTCGGACGCCGGCTTCCGCCAGCTTACCACCAATACCGCAGTGAACAAGGTGGAGGATCTGGAGGGGCAGAAAATCCGTGTAATGACCAATAAATACCATATTGCCTACTGGAATGCTCTTGGAGCTTCTGCCACGCCGATGCAGTTTACAGAAGTGTTTATGGGAATCCAGCAGGGAACGATCGATGGTGAGGAAAATCCCTACATGAATATTGTTGGAAACAATATTCAGGAAGTTCAGAAGTACGTAGTAGAGACCAATCATTTGGGCCATATCATTACTTTCTTTATGAATTATGAGCTGTATAAAAGCCTGCCGGACAATGTACGGGAGCTGGTGGATGAATGTGCGGCAGAGGCTATTGAGTACGCCAACAGTATTGCCGATGAGAGCATTGCTGCAGATAAAAAAACCTGTGAGGAGGCAGGCTGCCAGATTATTACGCTGGATGAGGAGACATTGGGACAGCTTCGGGACAGAGCTGGAGTGGTGTATGATATGGTGAGAGAGGATCTGGGGGATGAACTGGTGGACCAGATGCTTGCAGCTGTGGATGCGGCGAGAGAATAAATGGAGCGAAATACAGCAAGGAGCGAAATACAGCAAGGAGCGAAATGCGGTGAGAGGATTTGTGATAAAAGGCGGAACTGTCTATGATCCGATCCGCCATAAATGGAGCAGACGGAATATTTTTGTGGAAAAGGGGAAAATTGCGGACGGAGATGGTGCAGGCAGAGGGGAATGGATGGAAATCGATGCCGCAGGCTGCATTGTTACAAGCGGTCTTATCGATTATCATGTTCATTACTTTAACCATGGTACGGAGAATGGATGCAATGGGGATCTGGCGTCTTTTCCCTGCGGTGTTACGACAGTGGTGGATGGAGGGAGCTGTGGGGCTGCCAATTATGAAATGTACATAAGAAGTGCCATGGCCTTCAGTGATGTGCGGATTTTCAATATGCTTTTAGTGGGAAGCGGAGGCCAGGTTACGGACCGATATCCGGAGCGGCTGGAGGAGAGATATTTGGATCGGGAGAAAATCCGGCAGCTGTTTGCCTGCTATCCGGATAACTTGGTGAGCCTGAAAACCAGGATGTCTGTGGGAATTATTGAGGAAGCGGAGGCGCGGCGGTCCCTGGAGGCTACGGCAGAACTGGCAGAAGAATTAGGCTGCAATGTAAACGTTCATATCACAAATCCGGTGATGGATCTGGAGGAACTTGCATCCATTCTGCGTCCCGGAGATGTGATCTGCCATGTCTACCAGGGAAAAGGGCGTGAAACGATCTTAGATGAAAACGGGAAGGTAAGAAAGGGGATCTGGAAGGCCAGGGAGAGAGGAATTCTTTTTGATGCCAGCAACGGCTGCAATAATTTCGACCTGGAGGTCTGCCGAAGGGCCATTGAGCAGGGGTTTGTGCCGGACATTATCAGTTCAGACATCAACACCAGCGGATTTTATTTACAGCCCCTTCACAGCCTGCCCAGAATCCTGAGCAAATATCTGGAATTTGGGATGTGCCTGGAGGATATTTTAGACCGGGCCACCATCGCACCGGCCAGACTCATCGGCAGAGAGGAACTGGCGTCCATGGATCCGGGGACGGAGGCGGATATCGCCGTATTTCGAATGAAGGAGAAGCCGGTCCACTATTTTGACCGGGACGGCCATCAGATGGCAGGCAGTCGTGTCCTGGTGCCCCAGCTTACCATGAAGGGCGGGAAAATTATGTACTGCCAGGCGGACTTTGGATAAGCCGGCAATCCGGGAGCAAAGGCCGGGCAGAGCGCCTGTACTTATAATTGAGTGTTCTGGATATTGATTTGTTATTTTTGTCATGTTATACTATCTACCGTTGCAAAGCCCACCAAAACCAAGGTCTTACGGGCTTTCCGGCGGTCACCGCCGTAAAATGTGCCGAGTGTTCGAGACCTTCCACTCGTAAAACAAAACTAAAGGGAGAAGCAGAATATGAACAAGAAAGACAGTCAAAAAGTACACTTCATGGCTCAGGCATCGATGATTGCGGCTATTTACACGGCCCTGACTCTGGCGCTTTCGCCGGTGTCTTACGGGCCGGTGCAGTTTCGGATTTCCGAGGCGCTGTGCATCCTGCCGTATTTTACACCGGCGGCGGTGCCGGGATTATTTCTGGGATGCCTGATTTCCAATGGTATCGGCGCAGCCATGGGAACCACTGTGGCGCTGGACATGATTTTCGGCAGCCTGGCTACCCTGATCGGGGCGTTGGGGTCCCGGGCAGTGAGAAAGAAGCGCTGGCTGGTGTGCATTCCGCCGATTTTGTCAAACACGATTATCGTGCCCTGGGTGCTCCGCTATGCCTATGGCTCGCCGGACATGATTCCGTTTATGATGCTTACCGTGGGAATCGGGGAAGTGCTGGCAGTGGGTGTGCTGGGGAATATCCTTCTTGCTATGCTGGAACGGTATAAGGGACGTATTTTCAGGCAGATGGCTGTGTAGAGGAACCATTACAGGCCGCGAAAAAACAGGCTTGCAGAAAGGGCAGAGAATCCGGGGAAACTATGGATTTTCTGCCTTTTTTGATGTATACTTAACGAGATGAAAGGACGGCGGGAAGGCCTTGCGTTATGAGAACGCTGTCCGGCAGAAAAAATGAATAATAATGGAGAACAAAAATATGTATCAGATAGATTTTAACAAACCCCAGAGAGTACATTTCATTGGTATTGGAGGCATCAGTATGAGCGGACTTGCGGAGATCCTTTTTGACGAGGGATTCCGGGTGTCCGGTTCGGATATGCACCGGTCTGAGCTGACGGACCGGCTGGAGGCAAAGGGAATCCATGTAGATTACGGCCAGCGGGCCGAAAATATCCGGGATGATATCGAAGTGGTAGTGTACACAGCTGCGGTTCACCCGGATAATCCGGAATTCCAGGCGGCGAAGGCGAAGGGAATTCCCATGATGCCGCGCGCGGACCTTTTAGGGGAAATGATGCGTAATTATAAGCACGCAGTGAATATTTCCGGCACCCATGGGAAGACTACCACCACATCCATGCTGACGGAGATTCTGCTGGCTGCGGATGCGGATCCTACTATTACGGTGGGAGGGATTCTGCCTGCCATTGGAGGAAATATCCGGGTGGGCGGTCCGGAATTTTTTGTGGCGGAAGCCTGCGAGTATACCAACAGTTTCCTGTCCTTTTTCCCAACCATGGAGATTATTTTAAACATTGAGGCCGATCATCTGGATTTTTTTAAGGATCTGGAGGACATTCGCCATTCGTTCCGGCTTTTTGCCCAGAAGCTGGATGAGAACGGCGTTCTGATCATTAACCGGGATATTGAGAGGATGGAGGAGATCACAGAGGGGCTTCCCTGCAAGGTGATCACTTTTGGAAAAGATCCGGGAAAAAGCATTTACAGCGCGGCAGATATTGTATTTGACCAGCTTGCAAGGGCATCTTACACCCTTTTGATCGAGGGCAGGCCGGAGGGGACCATTACTCTGGGCGTGCCGGGCATGCATAACGTATATAATTCCTTATCTGCCATCGCGGCATCCAGAGAACTGGGGATTTCCATGGAAAAGATTCGGACGGGACTTCTCCATTTTACCGGCACCAACCGGCGGTTTGAGAAAAAGGGCGAGATCGGCGGCGTTACGGTGATTGATGATTATGCCCACCATCCTCAGGAAATCCGTGCGACCCTGACTACGGCGAAAAATTATCCCCACAAGAAGCTCTGGTGCGTATTCCAGCCCCACACCTATACCAGAACGGCGGCCCTTCTGGATGATTTTGTCCAGGCGCTTATGGAGGCGGATGAGGTAATTCTGGCGGATATTTATGCAGCCCGTGAGGTGAATACCATCGGCATCAGTTCTGCAGATGTGGCAGAGCGGATCCAGGCGGCGGGAGGGAAGGCACACTATATTCCTTCCTTTGATGATATTGAAACATTTATTTTGGAAAACTGTGTTCCCGGCGATTTGTTGATAACTATGGGGGCCGGCGATATAGTAAAAGTGGGAGAAAAGCTTCTCGGCCTGTAAGTTATCCACATTATCCACATAGTTTTCAACATTTTATGTAAAGAAACTATGTGGATGTTTTTATTTACATAAAAAATTAGCTGACAATTTCGGGAAACCTTGATTTTCCTTGATTTCGACAGTTTTCGCCTTTCTTTTTGGAAAGTAATCCACCGTGTTATCCACATTATCCACAATATCCACAGCTGTATCTGTGGATAACAGGGGGCTATTTCCTTTTCTGAAGGCTTATGATAGAATGATGCCGGGGTCAGTCCGGCATTATAAAGGGGCAGAGTTTTTTGCTCCCAACACCATGCCGGGGCGAACTGCCAGAAAGGATAAAGCGTATGGAGTGGGACTTTAGCGATGATTTTCAGATAAATGCAACTCTGGTGGCCAACCGGTTTATCGATGAATACATGGCCGGAGCCAGCGGTGAGTATGTAAAGATTTACCTGTACCTGCTGCGGCACCGGGACAGGATTCCGGACGCTGCCCAGACGGCGGAGGCTCTTCACTGCACGGAAGGAGATGTAAGGCGGGCCATTGCCTACTGGCAGAAGACCGGTGTGATGACATCCCGGGCAGGAGAGAGCCAGACAGGAGAGACAGCCAAAGCGCTGCCGCCCGAAAGCCGGGAAAGGATCCGGCAGCCGGCGGAAACCGGGAAAAAGGACGCAGCAGGGCCGGAAGCGAAAACGAACCGGTCTGATAAGATGCCTGCTTTCGCTGAAAATACGGCGCCGGCAGGAAAGCGTTCTTCCCAGGATTATTCTCTGGATAATATCAGCAGGCTTTCCGCCGATGAGGATTTTTCCCAGCTTCTTTACATTGCACAGAAATACATGAATAAAGTGTTTACCCAGCGGGAGTGCCAGGTATTCGGCTATCTTTATGATGAACTTAAGCTTTCGGCTGAACTTTTGGAATATCTGGTGGAATACTGTGTGCAGAATGGGCACACCAGCATCCGGTATATGGAGACAGTGGCCCTGAACTGGCACCAGAAGGGTCTTCTTACCCTGGAAGCGGCCAAAGATTACAGCGCCGGATTCCAGAAGGATTATTTTGCCGTGATGAAGGCCTTCGGACTGACAGACCGGAGACCGGCAGAAGCGGAAAAGCGTTTTATGGAGAACTGGTTCGGAGCCTGGGGATTTACCAGGGAAGTTGTGGTGGAGGCCTGCAACCGGACCATTGCGGCGACCCACAGCCCCAGCTTTCAGTATGCAGACAAGATCCTTGCCCAGTGGAAGAAGGCAGGGGTAAAGAATCTTTCTGATGTGGAAGAGCTGGACATGATCCGCCGCAGCCAGGAGCGGGAAAAAGACGGCAGCGGCAAAGGAACAAAATCTTCCGGTCAGCGAAACACCGCCAACCGGTTCCACAACTTCCAGCAGAGCGCTACGGATTATGATTCGCTGATGATGGAAAAGGTGAGAGCCAGGATGAAAGAGTAGCGGCATTCCGGAAAGAGGAGGAGCGGACATACACATGGCATTAAGCAATTCGCAGTATCAGGAAATTATGCGGGATTATCAGGCCCAGCAGCTTAAGAACAAGCATGAGCAGGATGCGCGGGTCAGTGAAATTTATGAGATCCTTCCGGCAGTGAAGGAATTGGATCAGGCAGTCAGCAGCCGCGCCGTCCAGCGGGCAAAGGAGCTGTTAAACGGAGATCAGAAAGCTCTTGAACGGCTGAGGGAGGAGATCCGGGATCTGCGGGAACAGAAAACCATTCTGCTTGCTTCCCGGGGGTATCCGGCCGATTATATGGAAATGAAATACCGCTGTCCCGACTGCAGGGATACGGGATATACAGAGGACGGGAAGAAATGCCACTGCTTCCGCAGGGCCCAGATCCGCCTTCTGTATGCCCAGTCCAATATGGAGGCGGTGTTAAAGAGGGAGAACTTTGATACCTTCTCCTTCCGGTACTTTGACGATACCAGAATCGAGCCGGCAGTTGGAACCACAGTGGCCCGATATATGAAGAAAGTGTATGGATGGTGCCGTGATTTTGTGGATCGTTTTGACGAAAAGGGGGGCAACCTTCTTTTTACCGGAACCACAGGAAGAGGAAAGACTTTTTTAACCAACTGCATTGCCAAGGCGCTTCTGGACTCTTATCATTCGGTGATTTATCTGTCGGCCCACGATTTGTTTGAAGTATTCTCCAGGAACCGTTTTGATTACCAGACGGAGGAGGAGATGAAGGATATGTATCAGTTTATCCTGGAGTGCGATCTTTTGATTATCGATGATCTGGGAACAGAACTGAACAACAGCTTTACTTCCTCCCAGCTGTTTTTCTGTATGAATCAGCGGCTTTTAAACAGCAGGTCCACCATTATATCTACGAATCTGTCCCTGGACCGGCTCCGGGATGAGTATACGGACCGGGTCACTTCCCGGATCATGAGCCATTACACGGTGATCCCTCTTTATGGAGAGGACATCCGGCTGAAGCTTTAAAGAAAAGCAGAGAAAATCTGGTCAAAGTGTACGAAAAATGTCGTTTTGTATACAAAATCCCCGCCAGCGGCTTGACTAATAAAGGGCGGGATGTTATAAAAGAAGCGTTAAAATGCGGAATTACAAGAACTTTACAAATGAAAGCGTTATGATTATGGAGGGAAAACATGCTGTACGAAGAGAAGATCATTGAGACCATTCCGGTGGGGCCATTGGGTCTGATTCCCCTGAAGAGCTGTGCGGAGCTGGGGAAAAAGGTAGACGAGTATCTGGTTGCCTGGAGAAAAGAACGGGAAAGCGAGCATAAGTCCACCATTGCCTTTGCCGGATACCAGAGAGACAGCTATATTGTAAAGGCATCCACGCCAAGATTCGGTTCTGGTGAGGGAAAAGGAATGCTGGAGGAATCGGTCCGCGGTGATGATCTGTATATCATGGTGGATGTGTGCAACTATAACCTGACTTATTCTCTGTGCGGCATGACCAATCACATGTCGCCCGATGACCATTTCCAGGATTTAAAGCGCGTTATCGCCGCTGCCGCAGGAAAGGCCAGACGGATCAATGTGATTATGCCCTTTTTATATGAAAGCCGCCAGCATAAGCGTTCCAACAGAGAGTCTCTGGACTGTGCGCTGGCACTGGAGGAGTTAGTACGCATGGGGGTGGAAAACATCATTACCTTCGATGCCCATGACCCCAGAGTGCAGAATGCCATTCCCTTAAAGGGATTTGAGACGGTGCAGCCCATTTATCAGTTTATCAAGCATCTGTTAAGACATGAGACGGAGCTGCAGATCGACAGCGACCACATGATGGTGATCAGCCCTGACGAGGGCGGCATGAACCGGGCGGTTTACTTTGCAAACGTTCTGGGCCTGGATATGGGTATGTTCTACAAGCGCCGGGACTACACCCGGATCGTAAACGGACGGAATCCCATTGTGGCCCATGAATTCCTGGGATCTGAGGTGGCCGGCAAGGATGTGCTGATCATCGATGATATGATTTCTTCCGGCGAGAGCATGCTGGATGTAGCCAAGGAACTGAAAAAGCGCAAGGCCAGAAAAGTATTTATCTGCGCCACCTTCGGCCTGTTCACCAATGGCCTGGCGAAGTTTGACGAGTACTATGACAGAGGATTAATTGACCGGATCCTGACCACCAATCTGGTGTACCAGACGCCGGAGCTTTTATCCAGACCGTACTACATTGACGTTGATATGAGCAAGTACATTGCTCTGATTATTGATAACTTAAATCATGACGCGTCCTTAAGCGAGCTGCTGAATCCCACCAAGCGGATCAACCGCTGCCTGGATGCGTATCGGAACCGGTAAGGAGACAACAGGACTGAAAGAAAGCGGGTAGATAAGACAGATGAAGCGATTGCTGCAGCGGATCGGCATCCTGTTCGTGATTTTCATCGCCGCAGGAGCCGGATATTTTTACTGGATGTTTAACCGCACCGGAGAAAGCGATACCGTGTATACTTCCATGGAGGAATCGGAGCTTCCGGTGGTGTATATGAATGTACTTGGGAGGGAGATGAACTGCCTTCACGGTTATGTACAGGAGATGGATTCTGCGGGGCTTCGGGACAGTCTGACGGTTCTGCCCGACGACCGGAATCTGGACATCCGGATTGCCCGCTGTCAGGGAAATGTTACCGGCATCTATTATGAGATCCGCACCCTGGACCAGAGCCGCCTTCTGGAGCGGACCAGCGTAGAGAACTGGACGGAAGGGGAAAACGGGACGGAGGCTTTTCTGCCGATCCAGAACCTTTTAGAGCAGGACCAGGAATACCTTCTGACGCTGACGGTGGAGACCGATGTAAACGGTGCGGTGCGCTATTACACCCGGATTGTCTGGACGGACAATACAAAAGTACAGCAGATGGTGGATCTGGCTGCAGAATTTTCCGCCATGACCTTCCAGCCGGAGCAGGCATCCTGGATTGCTCCTTATCTGGAAAGCGACAGCACAGGAAACAACAGCAATTTAGGACGCATGAACATCCACTCCAGCTCAGCGCAGATCACCTGGGGCGGTCTTGCTGTGGAGCCGGCAGGAGAGGTCTTTGTGAGTTTAAAGGAATTAAACGGCGACATGGCCTCTGTCACTCTGGAATATCTTGCCATCCGCAGGCCGCCGGAGGATCCGGAACAGGTGGAATATTATGAGGTGGAGGACAGCTTTACCATGCGCTGGGGCGACCCGCGCATTTACATGATGGATTTTGAACGGCGGACGGACCAGATTTTTACCGGAAGCCAGGATTTGTTTACCGGAAGCCGCATTCTCCTTGGAATCACCGGTGCGGATCAGCTCCAGGCAGAGAAAAGTCCCAACGGGAAGATTGCTGCATTTGTGACCAACGGGGATCTGTGGTGCTTTGACCAGGAAGAAAGGCGGGCAGCCAATGTTTTCTCCTTCCGCAGCAGCAGCGAGCGGGGGATCCGCCCCTCCTATGACCAGCATGCCATTCGGATTCTCGATGTGGCAGACTCCGGAGATGTGGATTTTCTGGTGTACGGCTACATGAACCGGGGCGTCCATGAGGGCTGCATGGGTGTGGCTATGTACCATTACAGCAGCGGTTCGGAAGCGCTGGAGGAAAGGTTTTTTGCACCGGTGACAGAGAGCTTTGAACGCCTGCAGCTTGATATCCAGGAACTGGCTTATTTAAGTACGTCAGGCATGCTGTATATCAAGGTGGATAATGGAATCTATGCCATTGACTTATCCAGCGGCGAGTATATGATTGTAGCTGAGGGCCTGGCAGAGGGCGCCTACGCCATCAGTCAGGACCAGACCCATCTGGCCTGGCAGGAGGGAAGCCAGATCTATCAGTCAGAGACGATCCATTTGATGAATCTGGAAACCGGAACCAAGAACGAGATCCATTCCCAGAACGGCGAATGTGTGCGCGTTCTCGGATTTGTAGGCGATGACTTCATCTACGGGCTTGCCCATGAAGGCAGTCAATGGGTGATCAATGGACGGGTGGAAGAACTTCCCATGTACGTCCTTGAGATTCTGGGGGAAAACATGGAGGTGCAGACCCGGTATGAAAAAGAAGGATATTACATTGCAGGCGTTACTGTGGGAGACAGCCGGATCCATCTGAAGCGGATTGTGCCTATATCGGGAGATTCCTATCAGCTGGTGGATGAGGACACCATTGTGTGCAATGAGGAGATTGTCGATGACAGTCTTGCGGGAATCGGCTGGTATACGGATTCCCAGAGGCAGAGAATATATTATGTTCAGCTGGATTCGGAGATTGGAAGCGGCCGGGCCATCCGGGCTTTCTCGCCGGGAAAAATCACCTATGCTTCCGGGGCTGTGCTGAATTTAACTTCTTCAGTGACCGCTCCTGGCATGGAGTTTTATGCTTACGGCGGCGGACATCTGCTTGGAGTTACCCAGGACTTTGCTCAGGCGGTGGCGCTGTCCCATGAGAAAATGGGTACAGTAACAGATGAAAACGGGCAGGTTCTCTGGAGCCGGGTGGATAAGCCTTCTGCAGCTTCCATTCGAAATGCAGCAGAGGCGGCCTCTCAGGTGCTGTCCCATCTCAGTGAATTCGATGGCAACCGTCTGTTCTCCGACGGTGTGCTTCTTCTGGATGCCAGAGGATTAAACATCAGTCAGATCCAGTATTTTCTGGGGAAGGGCTGGCCGGTGCTGGCATACGGATCAAATCAGGAGCGGTATGTGCTTACCGGCTATGACCAGTACAATGTAACCCTCTATCAGCCGGAGACCGGTGAAAGCTGGAAGATGGGTCTGAATGACAGCAGCGCGTATTTTTCGGCGGCGGGAAATGACTTTATCTGTGCGGTGTTCGCCCGGTGATTCTCTGCCGGACAGACCCCGGGTTCATGAAAAGGCTGCAGTTTCCAGGGCATAAAGAGAAACCTTTTCCCCGGAAGCTTTACAAAATGCCATGAAATGTTATATAATGATGATTGGGGCCAAACTGTGTTTGACCCCTGCAGAATCATTGGGGATATCAGACAGCCGGAGGGCATAAGCCTGCCTTCCCGGCCCATAATTATAGAGGTGCAAAATGGAACAATATATCATGAAGGGCGGCAATCCGCTGGTAGGCGAAGTAAACATCAGCGGGGCAAAGAACGCTGCTCTGGGAATTCTGGCTGCGTCGGTTATGACGGATGAAGATGTGGTAATCGAGAATCTGCCGGATGTGCGGGATATTAACGTAATGCTGGAGGCCATAGAAGAAATCGGGGCCAGAGTGGACCGGATCGACCGGCACACAGTCCGGATTAATGCCTCCGGAATCGGAGAAGTATCGGTGGACGATGAGTATATCCGCCGTATCCGTGCTTCTTACTACTTCATCGGAGCGCTCCTTGGAAAATATAAGAGCGCCCAGGTTCCTCTTCCAGGCGGCTGCAATATCGGAAGCCGTCCTATTGACCTGCACCTGAAAGGTTTTCGGGCCCTTGGCGCGGATATTACCGTGGAGCGCGGGGCGGTGATTGCCCACGCCATTGATCTGGTGGGCGCTCATCTTTATATGGATAAGGTGTCTGTGGGAGCCACCATCAATGTAATGATGGCTGCTACCCTGGCCGAAGGACTGACCATCATTGAGAATGCGGCAAAAGAGCCCCATGTGGTGGATGTAGCCAACTTCTTAAACAGCATGGGGGCAAATATCAAGGGCGCAGGCACAGATGTTATCCGGATCCGCGGCGTTGCCCGTCTTCACGGCACGGAATATTCCATCATTCCCGACCAGATCGAAGCCGGCACCTTTATGTGCGCGGCGGCCATTACCCGCGGTGATGTGATGGTCAGGAACGTGATCCCGAAGCATCTGGAGGCCATTTCCGCAAAACTGATCGAGATCGGCTGTGAGGTAATCGAGTTTGACGATGCGGTGCGTGTGGTGGGAAAACCTGTTCAGCACCATACGAACATCAATACTCTTCCCTATCCGGGCTTTCCTACGGATATGCAGCCCCAGATCACCGTTACCCTGGCTCTGGCCAGGGGAACCAGCATTGTGACGGAGAGCATCTTTGAGAACCGGTTCAAGTACGTGGATGAGCTGGCCCGTATGGGTGGAAACATCAAGGTAGAGGGGAATGTGGCCGTTATTGACGGTGTGAAGAATTTTTCCGGCGCCGCAGTGAATGCACCGGATCTGCGGGCAGGCGCTGCTTTGGTGATTGCCGGCCTGGCTGCCGACGGCTACACGGTTGTAGATGAGATCGGCTATATCCAGAGAGGATATGAGTGTTTTGAGGAAAAACTGCGGGGCCTTGGCGCCATGATTGAGAAGGTGGATTCTGAGAAAGAGGCCATGAAATTCCGGCTGCGTGTAGGCTGAGAGACGGCCTGGGATACGAAGCCGCGCCGGGTGGCGGACATTCTGCAGCAGAGCAGAGAAAGCGCCGGCCATAAGAATGAGAAAAAGCCGCGATAAAAACTCTTGACAGATGAAGAGAAATCGCTTACGATATCTATCGCAGTTACATAATATCTGCACAGGCTGTCTGACAGTCTTAAAATTGAAAAGTTCGTAAATATCCCTTATTCAGAGTGATGGAGATGAAAGGATCTGTGAAGTCACGGCAACCCCGGTTACGCAGCGAGGAAGAGGAATCGCATGCCAGGGCCGGAAGGTGCCAGCCTGAGCGAGGGCAGCAGGGAAGGCCTGCTGCGCATCGAGCAATAAGAGGATTTGAATGAGATTATCTTCAAGTCCGCTCGTATGCGGACTTTTCTTTTATTTGCACTCTTTAACAACGCACAATCAGGAAAAGGAGAGAATGAGATGGAGAAATTACTGTTTACTTCTGAATCGGTAACGGAGGGTCATCCGGATAAAATGTGCGATCAGATTTCGGATGCTATTCTGGATGCGCTTTTAGAGAAAGATCCCATGAGCCGGGTAGCCTGCGAGACGGCAGTTACCACCGGTCTGGTTCTGGTAATGGGTGAGATCACCACAAATGCTTATGTTGACATCCAGAAAACGGTTCGCGAGACCATCCGTGAGATCGGATACGACCGGGCCAAGTATGGTTTTGACTGCGACACCTGCGGCGTCATCGTGGCAATCGATGAACAGTCTGCAGACATTGCTTTAGGTGTTAACAAGGCTCTGGAGGCAAAGGAAAACAAGATGTCGGATGAGGAGTTAGACGCCATCGGAGCCGGAGACCAGGGTATGATGTTTGGCTTTGCTTCCAATGAGACTCCGGAATATATGCCTTATCCCATCGCTCTGGCTCACAAGATGGCCAGAAAGCTGTCTGAGGTCCGCAAGAACGGAACGCTTCCCTATCTTCGCCCCGACGGCAAGACCCAGGTAACGGTAGAGTACGATGAAAACGGCTGCCCGAAGCGCCTGGATGCAGTGGTGCTGTCTACTCAGCACGATGAGTCCGTAAGCCAGGAGCAGATCCATGAGGACATTAAGAAGTACGTATTTGACGCGGTGATTCCTCAGGAGATGGTAGATGGGGATACCAAGTTCTTTATTAATCCCACGGGCAGGTTTGTAATCGGCGGCCCTCACGGTGACAGCGGTCTTACAGGACGCAAGATCATCGTAGACAGCTACGGCGGCTATGCCCGTCACGGCGGCGGCGCATTTTCCGGAAAGGACTGCACCAAGGTAGACCGTTCTGCAGCCTATGCAGCCCGCTATGTGGCAAAGAACATGGTGGCCGCTGGGCTGGCTGACAAGTGTGAGATTCAGCTGTCTTATGCCATCGGTGTGGCACACCCCACTTCCATCATGGTAGATACCTTTGGAACCGGAAAGCTTGGCAACGATAAGCTGGTGGAGATCATCCGCGAAAACTTTGATCTGCGCCCTGCCGGGATTATCAAGATGCTGGATTTACGGCGTCCCATCTATAAACAGACTGCCGCATACGGCCATTTCGGCAGAAATGACCTGGATCTGCCCTGGGAGAAATTAGACCGGGTGGATGTGCTGAAGAAGTATCTGGAAGCATAAAAACAGAAAAAAGGTGTTTAACCGCAGTACAGCGGATTCTTTCAGGGGCCGCCGTCCGACCGATTTTCGTGCCGGGCGGCGGCCTTTCCGTTATTTGCGGGGGCCGCCGCAGCCGGGAAAAGGCCCGGAAGAGCCGTCTTTGCGGAATCTGTCAGAATTTTTCTTTCCTTTTACCGTTGAGAATGGTATAATTTACTTGTCGGGGCGGAAAAATGTCCTGTATATCTGAATAATCAGAAAACTGCTGCAAAGTTATCATAGTATTTAGGAGACAATTCATGAAAAAAATGATATCCTGGAATGTCAACGGCCTGCGCGCCTGTGTGGGCAAGGGATTTTTAGAGTATGTTAAAGAAGCAGATGCAGATATTTTCTGCATTCAGGAGAGCAAGCTTCAGGAGGGACAGATCGATCTGGAGCTGCCGGGCTACCACCAGTACTGGAATTACGCCAAGAAAAAGGGCTATTCCGGAACTGCCATGTTTACAAAGGAAGAGCCCATTTCCGTATCTTACGGACTGGGCATTGAGGAGCATGATCAGGAGGGAAGAGTCATCACAGCGGAATTCCCGGATTATTATGTGATTACCTGCTACACCCCCAATTCCCAGGACGGTCTTGCAAGACTTTCCTACCGGATGACCTGGGAGGATGATTTCCGGGCATATTTAAAGGGGCTGGAGGAAAAGAAGCCGGTGGTCTTCTGCGGCGATCTGAATGTGGCCCATAAGGAAATTGATTTAAAGAACCCGAAAACCAACCGGAAGAATGCCGGTTTTACCGACGAGGAGAGACAAAAGTTTACAGAGCTTCTTGACGCCGGCTTTATCGACACCTTCCGGTATTTTTATCCTGATCAGGAGGGAATCTATTCCTGGTGGTCCTACCGTTTCTCCGCCAGAGCAAAGAACGCAGGGTGGCGTATTGATTATTTCTGCGTTTCGGAGAGTTTAAAGGACCGGCTTTGCGGGGCATCCATCCATACTCAGGTCATGGGCTCCGACCACTGCCCGGTAGAGTTGGACCTTCTGGATAAGGGAGAAGAAAAGGCATGAATCTGATTACCATAGAGCACTTGACAAAATCGTACACGGAACGGCTTTTATTTGACGATACCTCCTTCTCCTTGAATGAGGGAGAGAAGGTGGGACTGATCGGCATTAACGGAACGGGCAAATCCACGCTGCTGCGCATTGCTGCCGGATTGGAAGAGCCGGATGAAGGCACCGTGACCCGGATGCGGGGACTGGATATCCGCTTCCTTCCTCAGAATCCCGTGTTCCGGCCGGGAGAGAGGGTTCTGGAAGCGGTGCTTCGGGACAATGAAGGAAAAGATGCCCAGTGGGATCTGGAGGCCCAGGCAAAGGCCATGTTAAATAAGCTGGGGATCACGGAGCATGATAAGAAGCTGGAGGAATTATCCGGCGGCCAGAGAAAACGGGCCGCCCTGGCTTCCGTTCTCTTATCTCCGGCAGATGTGCTGATCTTGGACGAGCCTACCAATCATCTGGACAGCGAGATGGCAGACTGGCTGGAGGACTATCTGAAAAAGTTTAAGGGTGCATTGTTTATGGTGACCCATGACCGGTATTTTTTAGACAGCGTCACCAACCGGATCGTGGAGCTGGACAAGGGAAAGCTTTACAGCTATCAGGCCAATTATGAGGGATTCTTAAAGCTTAAGGCAGAGCGCCTGGACATGGCCCAGGCTTCGGAGCGGAAGCGCCAGTCTATCCTTCGGGTGGAACTGGCCTGGATGCAGCGGGGAGCCAGAGCCCGTTCTACCAAGCAGAAAGGAAGGATTCAGCGCTACGAGGCGCTGCGGGATCAGAAAGGACCGGAGCAGGATCTGGATGTGGAGATGGAATCCATATCCAGCCGCCTGGGACGGACCACCGTGGAACTTTCGAATCTTTCCAAATCCTACGGAGACCGGAAACTGATTTCAGATTTTACTTATATTTTCCTGAAAAATGACCGGATCGGCATTGTAGGGCCCAACGGGGCGGGAAAGTCCACCCTGATGAAGCTGATTGCCGGCTGGGAGAAGCCGGATTCTGGCACGATCCAGATCGGCCAGACGGTGAAGATGGGATATTTTTCCCAGGAAAATGAAGACATGGACCTGTCACAGAAGGTCATCGACTATATCCGCGATGTGGCAGAGTACGTGAAGACGAAAGACGGGAGCGTCAGCGCCAGCCAGATGCTGGAGCGGTTCTTATTCCCTTCTTCCATGCAGTACACGGTGATCGGAAAGCTGTCCGGCGGGGAGAGACGCAGGCTTTATCTGCTGCGGATCCTTATGGATGCGCCCAATGTGCTTCTTCTGGAC
>DVKS01000056.1 GCA_018715905.1 Candidatus Caccovicinus merdipullorum
TCTTGCCCGGCCAGGGCCGGACAAGAAGCATCGGAGGTCCATCCGATGTGAAAACAGGTGCAAAAGCATGCTTATAAGCAAGCTTAACGCCTGTTTTTGCACCTGTTTTCCCGCCGTCCTGAACAGTTACCTTTATTTTATCACGATTTGTAATTTATTTCCAGTCAAAAAAATCCTTTTTCTCCCATCTTTTTAATGATGGAATCACTGTCAATCCCCAAGCTCTCCCGAAGCACACTGACATTTCCATGTTCCACATAAGTATCTGGAAGTCCCACCTGATAAACCTTTGTCCCCGGATGGCCCTCATAAATATATGACGCCACAGCCCGGCCGAAACCGCCCTGAAGCACATTTTCCTCCAGAGTCACTACCAGAGAATGAGTGCCCGCCAGATAATCCGCCAGTTCCCGGTCGAAGGGCTTTACAAAGCGGCCGTTTGCCAGACTGCAGAGAATCCCCCGCTTCTCCAGCTTCTCACAGATATGCTCTGCCGTGCTGACCATACTGCCTACTGCCAGAAGGGCAATCTTTGCTCCCTTTCCGCTGTGATCGATAAGAAGCTCGCCCTTTCCATATTCAATGGGCTGCCGGTATTCTTTCAGCCCCCGGTACGCCTCGCCTCTGGGATAACGGATGGCTGCCGGCCTGCCAAGCTTTAATCCGAATGCCAGCATATCCTCCAGCTCCCATCGGTTCTTTGGCGCCATCACCGTCATGTTAGGGATGCAGGTCAGATAGCTGTAATCAAAAATTCCCTGATGGGTCTCACCGTCGCTTCCCACCAGTCCGGCCCGGTCTACCGCAAAAAGTACAGGAAGTTCCTGGATGCAGACATCGTGAAGAATCTGGTCATATCCTCTCTGGAGGAAAGAAGAGTACACCGCCACCACCGGCTTTAATCCGGCAGCAGCCATGCCTGCCGCGCTGGTGACCGCATGAGCCTCTGCAATTCCCACGTCAAAAAAGCGGTCCGGAAACTCTTTTGCAAAAGCTTTAAGACCGGTACCGTCAGGCATAGCTGCTGTCACAGCTACAATCTTCTCATCCTTCTGTGCCAGGCGGCAGAGCGCCCTGGAAAATACATCGGTATAAGAAGGATGCTCCTTTTTCTGCAGAGGCTTTCCCGTGGCAATATCAAAAGGATCTACACCATGAAACTTGGATGGATTCCTTTCTGCCGGCGCATATCCTTTTCCTTTTTTTGTCAGCACATGCACCAGCACTGCGTGATCCAGCCGCTTTGCCTCCAGAAGAGCGCGCTGTACCTTCCGGATATCATGGCCATCCACCGGTCCCAGATAAGTAATCCCCATATTTTCGAAAAGCATTCCGGGAATAAACAGCTGTTTGATGCCGTTTTTCGTCCGCTTGATCCGGTTAATCATCTGCTGGCCCCCGGGGATCCGCTCCAAGGCTCCGACAACATTCTTTTTCAAGTCATTGTAGCCGTCACCGGTACGCAGACCGTTTAAATAGCTGGACATTCCGCCTACGTTTTCCGAAATCGACATATTATTATCATTTAAGACAATAATAAAATTCCGCTTCATCCTGGCCGCATTGTTTAAGGCCTCATAGGCCATGCCGCCTGTAAGGGCACCGTCTCCGATAATAGATACCACCGAATAATCCTCTCCCAGAAGATCACGGCCCTGGGCCAATCCAAGGCCCGCTGAAATAGATGTGGAACTGTGGCCCGTGTCAAAAGAATCATACGGACTTTCTTTCCGCTTGGGGAATCCGCTTAAACCGCCGTACTGGCGAAGCTCACAAAACAGATCCCTCCTGCCGCTTAAGATCTTATGCACATAAGACTGGTGGCCCACATCCCACACCACCTTGTCCTTTGGCAGGTCAAACGCCAGATACAGGGCAATGGTCAGTTCCACTACACCCAGATTAGAGGCCAGATGACCGCCGGTATGGCTGATCTTTTCCACTAAAAACGTCCGGATTTCCTGAGCCAGTGTCTCCAGCTGTTCTGTGCTCAGAGCCTTGATATCTTCCGGACTCTGTATTCGCTCTAACACCATAATCGCACCCTACTTTTCTCTGGTAATCAGCATCCGGATCAGCTGCTCCAGGAAGGTATCCTCCCGGTTCAGGGAATGCAGCTGGGAAATAGCCTCTTCCGAAAGCCGCTTTACCTCTTCTCTTGCCTCATCCAGACCTTTCAGGGTTACAAACGTGGTCTTTGCGTTCCGCTCATCGCTGCCTACCGGCTTCCCTAAAAGCTCCGGATCTCCCATTACATCCAGGATATCATCCTGGATCTGAAATGCAAGGCCCACATTTAAGGCAATTCGGGATATCTTTCCACAATCCTCTTCCTCTGCGCCGGCCAGTACCGCACCGATCAGCATAGACGCCTCCAGAAGGGCTCCGGTCTTTAAACGATAGATAAAATCCAGCTTATCCGCGGGAACGGGCTGGTTTGTCAATTCCACATCTACTACCTGGCCGCCGATCATGCCATAAATTCCCGTCTTTTCTGCCAGGATCCGGACAGCCTGCCCTACCCGGTAAGGATGTTCTGTTCCGGAAAAAGCATCGGAAGCCACAGAAAAAGCTTCCACAATCAGCGCATCTCCGGCCAGCACACCCATATCCTCACCGAAAGCGGCCCATGTACTCTTCTTTCCCCTGCGGTATTCGTCATTGTCCATGCAGGGAAGGTCATCATGGATCAGAGATGAGGTGTGGATCATCTCAATGGCCGCCATGAAATGCTCCAGTTCTTTCCTGGCACCGCCAAAGCCGAAAAGCCGGCCGGTCTCCAGCATAAGAAGGGGACGAATTCGCTTTCCTCCCGCATTCATACTGTAATTCATCGCTTTCATGATGGTCCGCTGAAAACCGGCTTCCTCCGGCAGATATCTCTTTATGATTTCTTCTGTTTCTTTTACGCGGTCCGCCAGCATCTCTTTAAATTCCGGCATTGTCCTCCCCCTCACTTAACACAATAATTTTCTTCTCTACCTGATCAATCTGATCCGAGCAGCTCTTTACCAGTTTCATACCCTTCTCAAACCAGCGGAAAGATTCTTCCAATGAGCTTTCTGAGCTTTCCAGCTGCTCCAGAATATTCTCCAGCTCCGCAAAAGACTCCTCTATGGTCAGCACAGTCTCCTGGTCTGCTCCTTCTCTGCGCTCTTCCTTTTCTTCCATAATCTGACTCCTTCTCAATTTCCCCTAAAAATCCGAAAATCGCTCTGCAGCCTCCGCTCTGGCCTGAATCCGTCCGTCCCGGACACGGATCTCCAATGCATCTCCCGGCTTTATCTGGGAGACGCTGACAACACGCTTTCCCTGTCCGTCCATTAAAAATCCATAGCCGCCGCTGATCTTCTCCAGAGGCGATAATCCCTGCAGCCGGCCGGCCAGAATCTCCAGCCGGTGTTTCCGGTCCAGAAGCTTTTTGCGGACAGCCTCCTCCAGATCCTCCTCCAGCTTCATGATTCGCATCCGCCGGTCATTCAGCTGACGGATCGGATCCTTTACCTTTAACCGCAGGCGGTACTGCTCCAGACGGCCCTTCTCCCCGGCAAGACGCCGTACCTCAGCCTGCACCATGGCCTCCCGCAGCCCGCCAAGATCCGCCTGAAACTGCCGGTAATCAAACACTGCCAGTTCCGCAGCCGCTGACGGCGTGGGAGCTCTTAAATCCGCCACATAATCAGCAATGGTCACATCCGTCTCATGGCCGACTGCAGAAATCACCGGGGTTGCACACTCAAAAATCGCCTGGGCCACCTCTTCTTCATTGAAGGCCCACAAATCTTCGATAGAGCCGCCGCCCCGGCCCACGATCAGAACATCCAGTCCCATGGCATCCAATGTGCGGATTCCTTTCACGATGCTCTCTTTGGCGCCCTTTCCCTGAACCAGGGCAGGGTACAGGATCAGCTGAACATAAGGATTCCTTCTCTGGGAAATGTTCATAATATCCCGTACAGCAGCTCCGGTAGGCGCAGTCACAATTCCCACCGTCTTAGCATATCTGGGAATGGGCTGTTTATATTCCTCTGAAAACATGCCCATCTCCTGGAGTTCATTCCGCAGCCGGACAAACTCCATAAACAGCGCGCCCATGCCGTCCAGGCGGATCTCTCTGGCATACAGCTGGTACTTTCCGTCCCGCTCATACACATCCACAGAGCCGGTGGCCACCACCTGCTGCCCCTCTTTCAGCGGAAAAGAAAGGCCCATCCTCTGGCTGGCAAACATGACCGCAGACAATGCGCCCTTCCCGTCCTTCAGGGTAAAGTAAATATGTCCTGAGGTGTGGTATTTTACATTAGACACCTCGCCTTTTATGGAAATCCTGCTCAGTGCATAATCCTGCACGAACATGTTCTTAATGTATGCATTTACCTGGGATACGGTATACACGCCGGCCATAGGCTACACCAGCTTTGCCAGGATCCCGTTAATGAACGCGGGCGCATCCTTTCCGCCGAAGCGTTTGGCCAGCTCCACCGCTTCATTGATGGCCACCTTCTCCGGAATGTCCGCATCATACTTCATCTCATACACTGCCAGACGAAGAATTGAAAGTTCCACACGGCCCATGCGCTTGGTCTTCCAGCCCTGGGCGATCTGGTCGATCTTTTCATCCAGTTCCGGAATCAGGCTGATGATGGTATTCACCCTGTCCTTAAGATACTGGCTGTCTTTCTCGTCCATATCCACCTGATGTACAATAATCTCGGCTCCCTCCGGGGTGGTATCCTCTTCTTCCGGCACAAGGAAATACTGCTCCAACTGATTCTGTGCCTCCTCCTTGGGATAAAAATCAGCACCAAACAGCATCTTAAAGCAATGCTCCCTTAACTCTCTTCTGGTCATGAATCGTTCCTCCTGAATCCTTCGTTCTCAATCTGCCGCCCGCAGCGTCCGGGCATCTGGACGTTTGGGCTTATTATAGCAAATTTGAAGAAGTTGTACAAGATTGAAAAAGCCAGGATTCGGATTCGCCTCAAAATCCCGGCCTGCGGCATAAAATGCCTGTCTTACTTTCTTTTTATGAATGCTTATTTTCGTTAAATTTTTCCGGTGTGTCTTTTTCTATTTTTAGGTTGTTTTTTCGCCCCTTTTGTGATATGATTGATTCAGATGGAAATATATGGTATTTTCTCACAGGTATCATCGAAGCAGCAGCGTACACGCTTCCGATACCTCGCTGTAGATCCCCATTGATGCGCCAGGAAAGGCGGTTTTCTTATGAATGAAATCGGACATATTCTCGCTTCCATTCCGGAACAAAAGGCCAATTATGACAATGTTGTAAAAAGCCTTCTGGCAAACCGGCAATTTCTGGCCCGGATTCTGAAGCGGTTCATTCCGGAATTTGCATCCTGCCGGCTGAATGACATTGAAAAATACTTTATTGAACCGGAAAGCGTATCCTTTTATCCGACTCAGAAATCATCCGGACACAGCCGGATAGACGGTCTTTCCAACGAAGATCCCATTCCGGGCCTTAAAGCAGTCCAGTATGATATTCTTTTTCGTGCCGGCTTTCCGGACAGCTTCCATGCGCCGTCAGCCGCTTCCTCCGGCTCCGTCCCCGTTTCAGAACAGTCCCGGATCGGAATCTGCATCAATCTGGAAATTCAAAGCAACTATTACCCGGGATATCCCCTGGAAATGCGGGGATTCTATTATGCTGCCAGACGGCTGGCTGCCCAGCTGAGGCGCGGCTGCCCTGACAGTGATTACGGAAACCTGCAGAAAATTTATTCCATATGGCTCTGTATCGGAAACGTACCTGACAGGGAGGCAAACACTGCCACTTTTTATCACACCAGAAAGGAAGACCTGATCGGCAGCATAAACAAGACACCGGATATTTATGATTTAATAAATGTGATCCTGCTTCGGATCAACGATAACGCAGCCATTGAGGACGCCACGCTCCGCATTCTGCAGATCGTCTGCAGCCGCCAGATCCCAGGCCGCCAAAAGCTGCCGCTTCTGCGAAGCATGGGAATCCGTATTGACGAAGAAATCAGGGAGGGAATCGAACACATGTGTAATTTAAGTGACTGGATTGAGTCGGAAGCGAAAAAAGAAGGGCATTTGGCCGGTCTCGAAGAAGGACGTCTGACTGGCCTGCAAGAGGGCCGCCTGACCGGTCTCGAAGAGGGAAAGATCTTAATCATAAATCAACTGATTCGCTCAGGCCTCCTGGAAGAAAGCCAGGTACTTCCCTTACTTAAAATGTCCTCTCAGGAATTTCAGGAAAAAACGAAAAAATTTTCTCCGCTTTCCTGAAGGATTTTCACCGAAACCATCATGGGTCCGGAAGACAGGTACACCATATCTCATAAAATTCCGGCAGCCCATCAGACATTTCGAATGCGTGCCGTCTGTCCGGCGGCGGGACTTTCTGCGCAGGTCAAACCTGCTTTTACCTTTCGTTCACCTCTGACGCAGAAGCGGAGCGGAACCCAAAAATGGTTTCCGCCCCGCTTCTGTCATTTTTTTCGTTCTCATTATACCCGCTGGAAGGAACGCTGCCGCCTTCAAGATCCGGCCGATCATTTCCTTTTATCT
The DNA here is from genome assembly GCA_018715905.1 of Candidatus Caccovicinus merdipullorum. GTDB lineage: Bacteria > Bacillota > Clostridia > Lachnospirales > Lachnospiraceae > Caccovicinus > Caccovicinus merdipullorum. Next base: position 6,562 of record DVKS01000056.1, read on the forward strand.
GGCATTCTCCATGTTTACTCCCGCGATTTTGATGTTTACATCCAAAACGGAGAGGCCCGTCATATTTTCAATGGCAGTTTTTACCCGCTCCTGCACCTTTTCGCAGACCTCAGGAATGTTATAGCCGTATTTTAAGTTCAGGGACAGGTCTACGGATACGTGCTCTTCTGTTACGTCTACCTTTACGCCTTTTGACAGATTCCGCATGCCAAGCTTTCCTACCAATTCATTGGTAATGTTCCCGGCCATGGAGTCCACGCCCTCAACTTCTGTAGCAGCCAGACCGGCAATAATAGCCACCACCTCGTCCGCGATCTGCACTTCTCCGATCTTTTCTTTTTCATATACTTTATGAGTGCTTCTGTTTTCTGCTTCTGTCACTGCGCTACCTCCTGTTTCCAAAATCAGATTTCAACTGTTTCCCCAATTATACCAGAAGATAAACGCTTTGGAAAGGTCATTCCGGATTTATTCCTCCAGATTGTTCCGGACTGCTCCTGATTATTCCTGCAGATTCAAAAGTGAAATCACGATCTGATCTGCAGAACGCTCGGTTTTCCTCTTGACAATATCTTCAATCTGCGCCCTCTGCTGGTCGGTAATGCTGGATGCATTGATTACCACATCCACCTGGTCCGAAGATACGCTGACCACGGGATCGGCAAAACCTCTGGCCATAAGGAGTGTCTCCGCTGCGTTTTCTTTTTCCGCAGTTTCCGTAAGTTCCAGCATATCCTGAATCGCCTGCTGTTTTGCCGCTTCTTCGATGCCGGTGCTGTTTATGATGCTCATCAGGGATTCCTTGTTCTTTGCTCTTACCTGTTCCCGGTTCAGCTGGACGCTGGCTATGTAGTCCGTTACGCTCATGCCGCTGGTCAGTACTGCTTCTCCTGGATTATCCAAACCGGTCTGTGCAGATTCCCCGTCTTCCCCTGTGCCTGTACCTTCTGTTTCCGTTCCCTCTGCAGCCGCCAGCTGTTCTCCGCTTCCATCAGTGACTGCCCCCTCGGCTTCTTTTACGGTTTCGGCTGCGGCTCCATCCAGTTCTGCGGTACCGGCCTCTTCCATAACCTCTGCTTCTTCTGCCATGGCAGCCTCTTGGGCTTCCTCATCCAGAATGTCTGCATCCAGACTGTCGATTTCCGCAAGAGTCTCCCCATAATATTCACTGGCCTGGTTTTCTGCCAGAACATCTTCATCCGATATCTCCAGGATTCCGGCCTCGTATACCTGGCTTCCTGCCGCCAGTTCCTGTTTTCCTGCATAATTCAGATATCCGGCAGCCGCAATCATCACAGCCAGAGCCGTGATAATGACCTGGTTGCGACGGAACAGCTTCTTCATGTTTAAATCCTTTTTCGGTTTCATGATCCTCGCTCCTTTACTCCACCCGCTTTAATACTTCCATTGTATTGCGGACCACAGAAGATTATGACGGTCTGCCAAAAAGATGAACGGATTTCAATTTTCATTCCGCTTAAGTACCTTGATCTTGTGGGCAGGAAGGCCGAATAATGCTTCCATGGCTTCGGTGATTTCATTCTGTACTGCAGGCGTGCCGCCTCCCTGGGCACTGATGACAATTCCAGATACCTCCGGGTACAGTTCCGTCTCCAGAAGCGCCTCTTCCTGTCCGCTTCCCACAATCACTGTACTGGACTCCATCTGCTGCTCTTCGATATCCCTGGTTCCTCCCGATGAATCCTGCTCCTTTGTGGAGGACAAGGAATTTTTATCATCGGTCTGATAAATCTTCTGGCCTGAAGACTTTAAAAGAATCATGACATCCACCTGGCCTACCCCCTCAACCTGGGACAAAACCTCCTTTACCCGTGCTTCCAGCTGCTGTTCATAGGCGGCCGCAAAAAATATGCCTTCAGAATTCGTGTTACTGTCTCCTGCCGCACCGCTGCTGTCATTTTCTTCCTCTCCATCCAGGATACCGGACCAGAAATCGGATGTATTGCCCTGTGCTGCAGCGCCAGCCTGACCGGCACTGTTTTTTTGAAGGTTTCCATTATAACTGTCACCATCCTTTTCCTGGGCCGGATTCCCGGAAACCCGGTTTTCCCCGCTTTTTTCACCGCCGGCCGGCGCCGCCAGAATCATCAGGATCAGCCCGGCACAAAGCAGGATGATCCAGTTTCCCTTAGTCATCCTGCCACGTAATCCGGATATTTTCTTCTTCCAGTCCATAATAAACTGCCAGCCTCCTCTGGAATCCATACATCGCCTCCTGTTCTTTCTGGCGGATCAGACGTTCTTCTCTGCTCTGCGTCTCAGGCGCCGCTCTCTCCGCCTGGGAATTTCCGCTTCCTCCCAAAGTGTCCTCTCCTCCCACCTGGATTCGCACCGGCTCCACGCTTTCCGGCGTATTTTCCCCTTCTTTTGAGGTCTCCTGCCCATTTTCCGGTTCAGAAGTTTCCGTCCTGCCAGGCAATCCGGTATCCTCTGCCATTCCTGCATCCTTTCCTCCTCTTTCCAGAACTAATGAAAGCCCTTTTACCTGTCCGAATTTTTCATTCTCCGGATCCGATTCAATTACTGCGCGGGCCTCTTTGCACACCAGTCCGGCATCAAATGCCATTCTTTTTATATCCTGGGCCACCGCTGCCTCATACTGAATGATCACCTGCTGCGTCCGCTCTTTTTCCATCCCCCAGAGCCTGGACTCAAATTCACTGGTATCCTGTTTTAGACGGATCTTTTCATAAGCATATGCCATCTTCTCCTCCAGCCCCAGCCCCCCGCTTAATGGCCGGATCACCAGAAGGATAAAAACAGCCCCGGTA
>DVKS01000057.1 GCA_018715905.1 Candidatus Caccovicinus merdipullorum
TTGTCGTACAGCGACGTTTCACAACGAAAAATGATTGGTTTACATCCTCTTTAGTACAGCTTCGCCCCCGCCGGAATTCCATCATCCAGCATCAGCAGATTCAGTCCTTCCCGTCCGTCATACTCGTACACAGCAGAAATCAGCATACCCTCGGAGTCGATGCCCATCATCTTTCTGGGGGGCAGGTTGGTGATCGCCACGCAGGTCTTTCCAACCAGCTGCTCCGGCTCATAATACTCGTGGATTCCGCTTAAAATGGTGCGCTTCTTATCGCTTCCGTCATTGAGCGTAAACTTCAAAAGCTTCTTTGACTTCGGCACTGCCTCGCAGGCTTCCACCTTTACCACACGGAAATCAGACTTGGAGAAGGTCTCAAAGTCCACCATGTCCTCAAACAGAGGCTCTACTTTCACCTTGGAAAGGTCAAGCTGTACGCTGGGAACGGACACGTTCACAGTCTCTGCCTGTCCGGAAACGGCTGCTTCCGCAGTTTCGCCCTTGCTTTCCGTCTTTGCATCGGAAGCGGAAGCGCCCTTCTTGGGGTCCAGTGACTTCATTGTGGGGAATAAAAGCACATCCCGGATCGCTGCCGAATCCGTCAGCAGCATACACATCCGGTCAATACCGAAACCGATTCCCCCCGTAGGCGGCATACCTACTTCAAGAGCATTTAAGAAATCCTCATCGGTGTGGTTTGCTTCCTCATCACCCTGCGCCAGCAGTTCTTCCTGGGCCTTGAAGCGCTCTCTCTGATCGATGGGATCGTTTAACTCGGAGTAGGCATTTGCCATCTCCCAGCCGTTCATGAAGAACTCGAAACGCTCCACATATTCGGGATTCTCCGGCTTTTTCTTGGTTAAAGGAGAAATCTCTACGGGATGATCCATAATAAACGTAGGCTGGATCAGATGCTCTTCTACAAATTCTTCGAAGAACAGGTTCAGGATATCGCCCTTCTTATGGCGCTCCTCAAACTCCACATGCTTCTCCCGTGCGATGTTTCTGGCTTCCTCAAGGGTATGGATCTCATTAAAATCCACGCCGGCGTACTTCTTTACGGCATCTACCATGGTCATACGTGCAAAAGGCCTGCCCAGATCCATCTCCACACCATTGTACACAATGGTGGTGGTGCCCAGAACTTCCTGGGCCACGTAGCGGTACAGATCTTCCGTCAGATCCATCATGCCGTGGTAATCGGTATATGCCTGGTACAGTTCCATCAGGGTAAATTCCGGGTTATGGCGGGTATCCAGACCCTCATTCCGGAATACACGTCCGATCTCGTAAACACGCTCAAGGCCGCCTACGATCAGTCTCTTCAAATACAGCTCCAGAGAAATCCGAAGCTTAAAGTCCTCATCCAGTGCATTAAAGTGGGTTTCAAAAGGCCGGGCTGCCGCGCCGCCGGCATTGGACACCAGCATGGGTGTCTCCACTTCCATAAAATCATGCTCGCCCAGATACTTGCGGATAGCTGCCAGGATTCTGGAACGCTTGATAAAGGTATCTTTTACATCTGCGTTCATGATCAGATCCACATACCGCTGCCGGTAACGGGTATCGGTATCCGTAAGACCATGGAATTTCTCAGGAAGAACCTGAAGGCTCTTGGACAGAAGGGTTACGCTTTCTGCATGGACAGAAATCTCTCCGGTCTTTGTGGTGAACACCGTACCCTTTATGCCCACAATATCGCCGATATCCATCTTTTTAAAATCTTTATATGGCTCCTCGCCGATGCTGTCTCTTGCCACATAGATCTGAATGCTTCCTTCTCTGTCCTGTACGTTGCAGAAGGAGGCCTTTCCCATCACGCGCTTAAACATCATGCGGCCTGCCAGGGATACCTCTTTTCCCTGGTACTCCTCATAATGATTCTTAATGTCCACGCTGTGCACAGTCACATCGTATTTCGTAATCTGAAAAGGATCCTTGCCTGCTTCCTGCAGCTCAGCCAGCTTATCCCGGCGGGCCTGAAGCACGTGGTTTAAATCCTCCTGGGCCTTCTTCTGGTTCTGATTCTCTCCTGCCACTTTTTCCACTCCTTCATCTTATTTTAAATTTCTTTACATAAAACCGCAGCAGACTGGGATGGCGTCCTTCCTGACTGCTGCAGCTTTTTTAAAAAACACTTCCGGCAGCCGGCCTGCCGGCCTGATCCGAAAGTGTTTTCCGTTTGCATGTCATGTATAGGAATTAATCGCTTACACGCTGAATATCCATCACCTTGTACTGAATGGCACCCACCTGGGTCTCCACTTCCACCACATCGCCGACCTTCTTTCCCAGCAGCGCATGGCCTACAGGAGATTCATTGGAAATACGGCCCTGAAGACTGTTTGCCTCTGTAGAACCTACAATCTTAAATTCCATCTCCTCGTCAAATTCCATATCATATACTTTAACACGGCAGCCGATGCTGATCTTATCCAGATCAACTTCATCCTCGACTACAACCTCTGCATTCTTAAGAAGTTTTTCCAGTTCCTCAATACGAAGCTCAATATCTCTCTGTTCATCCTTGGCAGCGTCATACTCTGCGTTCTCCGAAAGGTCTCCCTGTTCTCTGGCTTCTCTGATCTTCTGTGCTACTTCTTTTCTTTTAAAAACCTTTAAATTATGCAGTTCATCTTCGTACTGTTTTAAACCAGCGTAAGTTAAAATGTTCTTCTTCTCTGCCATTTCAAAATACCTTCCTTAATCATTACTACCGCCAGCGACTCCCCGCCTGCATTCACCGTATTATAGCTTAAAGTGCCCTGATTGTCAACCGGCTTTCCAAAAGTTGCTTCATCTCATCCAGCGTCTCAATCTGATTGATTTCATTGCGCAGGGCTGCAGAATGAGGAAGGCCTGCCGTGTACCATGCCATATGCTTGCGCATCTCCCGCATTGCCATCTTTTCCCCTTTGTACTGGGACAGAAGGCTGCCATGATGCAGGATCATATCCCGGATTTCTGCCACAGAAGGCCCGGGCAGAATTTCGCCAGTTTCCAGATAATGCTGTGTTCTGGAAAAGATCCAGGGATTTCCCTTTGCTCCCCGGCCGATCATCACGCCGTCGCAGCCGGTCCGCTTGAGCATGGCCTCTGCATCTTCCGGCTGGAATACATCTCCGTTTCCAATCACCGGGATCTTTACCGCCTCTTTCACCTGGCGGATAATTTCCCAGTCAGCCTTTCCGGAATAATACTGTTCTCTGGTCCTTCCATGGACCGCCACTGCAGCCACGCCGCAGCTTTCTGCGATCTTTGCGATCTCCACCGCATTAACGGATGTGTCATTAAAGCCTTTCCGGAATTTCACCGTCACCGGCTTTTTCACATGGCGCACCATGGAACTTAAAATCTGCTCCACCTTTTTCGGCTCCCGCATCAATGCGGAACCTTCTCCGTTTCCCACGATCTTCGGCACCGGACATCCCATGTTAAAATCTATCATATCGTAGGGACCGTCCTCGATCTGGGCTGCGATCTCCCCCAGGATATCCGGGTCTGAACCAAAAAGCTGCACCGCCGCCGGCCGCTCCTGGGGCAGGACCTCCAAAAGCGTCTTTGTATTCTTATTCTTATAAAGAATGGCTTTGGCGCTGACCATCTCCGTCACCACCATGCCGCATCCCATGCTCCGGCAGATCAGCCGGTAGGGAAGATCCGTCACTCCAGCCATCGGCGCCAGGATCAGATTATTTTCCAGTTCCACATTTCCGATTTTCAGCTTCATGTGCTACTCTCCATTCTCTTCTTCCTGTTCTGCCGCAGCTGCTAAAAGAGCCTCTCTGTCCATCCCCAGGAAAAAGACCTTGTAAAACATTTCCAGGCTCTCCAAAAGTTCCCGCTTTTCCCTCTGGTACTGGCGGATCTTTAACTCGCTTCCGATCTCGTCAAATAAATAGTCGCCTTCGTCTGCCTCCACCTTAAATTCCAGATTTCCCTCCGGAGTAAATTCCAGCATCAGTACGCCGCCGATATCCTCAGTAAATAATACGCACATGATCTGCAGTTCCTGCTGGATACTTTCCGGCAGACGTTTAAATTCTTTATTAAAATAATATTTCTGCTGGTAGGAATTCGCTCCGCACAGCACCACCGGCTCTGCGCTGCGATTTTCCTCCCCGCCGCTTCTTTGGGCTGCCCTTTCTGTATTTTCTGCCATTGATTTCTCTCCCATCTTCTTTCTCTTCCGGTCTTTTTCTCCCGGAATGCAGTCTGCCCGGCAGGGAAGCTGTACGCCGCCCGGCCTTCAGACTTCTCACTGTCTGTTCTGCAAGCTTCCCTGCCGCTTCGGTCTGCCATCAGACAGCGCAAAAGGGATGCTGCAAAAGCACTTTCTGCTTCTGCAGCATCCCGCAGTCTGCGTCATCTGTCTTCCGAATAACCTCTCATGCGCCGCCGATCCGGCGGCAGGACCTTTGGAGCAATCAGCGAACCAGCATCTTTGCGATCTCGTACTGTTCCTCCTGGATATCCTTCTTCATATTCAGCGCTTCCTGAATATCAAAATCCACGTAATCGCCGTTCTTATAGGCTACCAGACGGTTGCTCTTTCCTTCTGCCAGAAGGAGGGCCGCCTTGGAACCCATAATGGAAGCGTATACACGGTCCTTGCAGGTAGGCGTACCGCCTCGCTGCATGTGGCCTAAGATGGTGGCTCTGGTCTCGATTCCCGTAGCCGCCTCGATTCTTCTGGCCATGGAAGCGGAATGGCCGATACCCTCCGCATTAATGATGATGTTATGCTTCTTGCCGCGCTTCCGATTTTCGATTACCCGGTTAATCAGCGCCTGCTCATCGCCGTCATAGCGCTCCGGAAGGAGGATGTCCTCCGCGCCGTTTGCAATACCGCACCATAATGCGATGTATCCGGCATTCCGTCCCATTACCTCGATAATGGAACAGCGCTCATGAGATGTAGAAGTATCACGGATCTTATCGATAGCCTCCATGGCAGTGTTTACTGCTGTATCAAAACCAATGGTATAATCTGTACATGCAATATCCAGATCGATGGTTCCCGGAACGCCGATGGTATTAATGCCCAGGGCAGCCAGCTTTCCGGCTCCGCGGAAGGAACCGTCTCCGCCGATTACCACAATGCCGTCAATACCGTGCTTGCGGCAGATCTCAGCGCCCTGCTCCTGGCCTTCCGGTGTGGTAAACTCCATACATCTGGCAGTGTAAAGAATGGTTCCGCCCCGATGGATAATATCCGACACACTGGTACTGTCCATATCCACGATCTCTTCCTGAAGAAGTCCTGCATAACCTCTCATAATGCCCTTCACCTTTAATCCCTGGTGAATTGCTGTGCGGACAACTCCTCGGATCGCAGCGTTCATACCCGGCGCATCTCCGCCGCTGGTCAAAACGCCAATGGTTTTTACTGACTTTGCCATAGCTTTACCCTCCTGAAGTGAGAATCTATTAAAAATATCTTTGTTCGAACTTTCATACATGAATATATTATATCATTTTCTTTTGCTTTTCAATACCTTTTTCTACCAGCTTGACATTTTTTTCACTAAGTATTTTCGTCAACTTATCCAACAGATCTTTGTCTGCTTCTACCCTCCAGTTGGCAGGAAGGATCTTCCTGGCCTTCTCTTTTTTCAGGTAAATAATCACCGTATCCCGTCCTTCCTTCTCTTTCAGAAGGTCGAAAAGGGCAGATTCCCCGGCCCTGTACTGTTCCAGATCTTCATACTGGAGCCACAGTTCCCTTGGCACCTCCCGGAAGGGAATGACCCGCTCACAGACCAGTTTTCCCACCGGCTCGTCTCCCAGAGAAACACGCCCCTGGATAAAAAGCTTCTCATCCTGGGAGAAAATCTCCCGGCGGCTCTCATAAATCTTGGGGAACACCAGCACTTCCACGGAACCCAGCATATCCTCCAGGGTGACAAAAGCCATCATCTGCCCGGTCCGGGTGGTTTTGACTGTTTTTCCTGCCACCATGCCGCCGACAGTCACCATCTCCCCGTCTGTTACCACCGCCCGGTCGGTCTCTTCGTCCACCAGGAAATCTGCCGTTGTGGCGGTAATGTTCTTCCTCCACATGGACTCATACGCATCCATAGGATGGCCGCTGACGTAGATTCCCAGCGTCTCCTTTTCAAAAGCCAGAAGCTCTTCCTTGGGATATTCCGGCACATTGGGCATGGTAATGCGGAAATCATCCTTTGTCTCCTCATCGGCAAAATCAAAAAGGCTCATCTGTCCCGCCATGGAAGTTTTCTTTTCCTTATTTTTCTGCTCCAGAAGCTCCGGCATCACCATCATCTTCTGGCGGCGGTTTCCCGGCAGGGAATCCAGCGCACCGGACTTGATAAAGTTTTCCATGGTCTTTTTATTTGCCTCTTTATTGGTCATCCGCTCCACGAAATCTTCCAGGGAAGTAAAAAGGCCGTTCTGCTGCCGTTCCGCCACAATGGAATCCACCACAGAAGTTCCCACGCTCTTGATGGCAGACAGACCGTAGCGGATGGCATTGCCGGAAACGGAAAATCCGCTTTCTCCTTCATTAATATCCGGAGGCAGGATGGAAATGCCCATCTGGCGGCAGGTAAGGATATACTCTGCCGTTTTTCCCGCATTGTCCATAACGGAAGTCATCAGAGCCGCCATAAACTCCAGCGGATAATAATATTTCAGATAAGCCGTCTGGTAAGCCACCACCGCATAGCAGGCGGCATGGGACTTATTAAAGGCGTATTTGGCGAAATCGATCATCTCATCATAAATGGTATTGGCTGTTTTTTCATCGATGCCGTTGGCAATACAGCCGACCACGCCCTCTTCCGGATTTCCGTAGACGAAATTCTGCCGTTCCTTTTCCATGACGGAAGCTTTTTTCTTTGACATGGCGCGGCGCACCAGGTCACTTCTTCCCATGGTATACCCGGCCAGATCACGAACAATCTGCATTACCTGCTCCTGATATACGATACAGCCGTAGGTAGGGCCAAGGATATGCTCCAGCTGGGGGCAGTCATAGGTGATGGCGTTCCGGTCATTCTTTCCCTTCAGATACTTGGGAATAAAGTCCATAGGGCCGGGGCGATACAGGGAAATCCCCGCAATAATATCCTCCAGATTTTCCGGTTTCAGCTCCTTCATAAACGCCTTCATGCCGCTGCTTTCCAGCTGGAAGATACCCTCGGTCTTTCCCGTCCCGATGGAATCCAGGACCTGCTTGTCATTATAATCAATGTGGTCCATATCCAGATGGATGCCGTGGTTTTTCTCCACCTGCCGGACTGCGTTGCTGATCACAGTAAGGGTCCTGAGACCTAAAAAGTCCATTTTTAACAGTCCCAGTTCTTCCAGGGTAGTCATGGTAAACTGGGTAGTAATGGTTCCGTCTGCCGCCCGGCTTAAGGGCACGTACTCATCCACGGAAGTCCGGCTGATCACCACTCCGGCAGCGTGCATGGAAGTGTGCCGCGGAAGCCCTTCCAGACGCTTTGACATATCGATCAGGTATTTTACCTGGCTGTCGCTGTTATAGGCGTTCCGAAGATCCGGGCTCTCCTTCAGTGCCCGGTCCAGGGTCATTCCCAGGTCATTGGGCACCATTTTTGCAATGGCATCACACTGGGCGTAGGGCATATCCAGAACCCGCCCCACATCCCGGATCACGCCTTTTGCGGCCAGGGTACCGAAGGTGACGATCTGCACCACCTGGTCCTTTCCGTATTTGCGGACCACGTAATCGATAACCTCCTGGCGCCGCTCGAAGCAGAAGTCGATATCAATATCCGGCATGGACACACGCTCCGGATTCAAAAAGCGCTCAAAAAGAAGGTCATAGCGGATGGGATCGATGTTGGTGATCTCCAGGCAGTAGGACACGATACTTCCGGCAGCCGAGCCTCTGCCCGGCCCTACAGGAATTCCCTGGGATCTTGCAAAATGAATAAAATCCCACACAATCAGGAAATAATCCACATACCCCATGGTATGGATTACATCCAGTTCATAATCCAGACGTGCCTTTAGCGTACCATCGTCATCCGGATACCGGCGCTTCAGCCCCTCCATACAGAGACGGTTTAAATAAGACCAGGAAGTCTCTCCTTCCGGCACCTGAAACTGGGGCAGCTTCGTTACGCCGAATTCGATCTCCACATTGCAGCGGGCCGCGATTTTCGCCGTGTTCTCAATCGCCTGAGGCGCATAGGGGAAGAGGCTTCGCATCTCCTCCTCGGACTTCAGATAATACTGGCCGCCCTCGTAGCGCATCCGGTTTTCATCGGTGACTTTTTTCCCTGTCTGGATGCACAGAAGGATATCGTGGGCCTGGGCATCGTCTGCGTAAATGTAATGAGAGTCATTTGTGGCCACAAGCTCTATGGAAAGTTCTTTGCTTAAGCGCATCAGTCCCTGGTTTACCAGCTTCTGAGCCGGAATTCCGTGATCCTGCAGTTCCAGAAAGAAATTTCCCTTTCCAAAGATCTCTTCGTACCGGAGAGCGGACTTTTTCGCATCCTCATAAAGGCCCCGTTCCAGATTCCGCTGAACCTCGCCGGCCAGGCAAGCGCTTAGGGCGATAATGCCCTCATGGTAAGTGGTCAGCACTTCATAATCCACCCGCGGCTTATAATAAAATCCGTCCACAAAGCCTTTGGACACGATCTTCATCAGATTCTGGTAGCCGGTATTGTTTTCCGCCAGAAGGATCAGGTGATAGTACCGATCTTCACCGCTTACATTTTCCCGGTCAAACCGGGAGCCGGGGGCCACATACACCTCGCAGCCGATAATAGGCTTGATGCCGTTTTCCCGCGCTGCCTTATAAAAGTCAATAACGCCGTACATAACCCCATGATCCGTAATGGCCAGACTGTCCATTCCCAGCTCTTTCGCACGGGCCGTCAGCTCCTTGATCTTACTGGAGCCGTCCAGAAGACTGTATTCTGTATGGACATGCAGATGAGTAAATGCCATGCCTTCCCTCCTTTAATTCCTGATGATGCCGATCCAAACAAAACCCCGGCATGCATCATCTTCTCCTGCTGTAAAAAAGGGGCTGTACTGCAAACCAAATGCTTTGCAGCAGCCCCTTTTAAATCTTATATCTCCGTGCACTTCCTGTGCCGGCAGCTTTCTAGTTATTCTTTAAATACTTTTCAATATCAGAAATTGCCTGCTGCTCATCGCTGCCATCGGCAGTGATCACCAGCTCCTCTCCGGCAGCCAGTCCCAGAGTCATCATACCCATAATGCTCTTGGCATTCACCCGCTTGGAATCGCTCTCCACGTAGATCTTGCTTTCATACTGGCTGGCTACCTGTACCAGCATAGCTATGGGTCTAGCCTCCAAACCGGATGAGAGTTCAACCACAACTGTCTTTTTAATCATAATTATCCTCCTCTTTACCGGACGGTTCCTTCTCCATTCCGGCAGCTGCAGCAGCCGCCGGGAACCCGCCCATTCCTTCTACGTCTTTTTCGCGCAGGGACTCGGCAATGGCACTCAGCTTCCGCAGCCGGTGATTCACACCGGATTTCCCCACGGGAGGGTCAAGCGCCTCTCCCAGTTCTTTCAATGTTGCTTCGCGCCTTTCCAGCCGCAGTCTGGCTACTTCCTCCAAACCTTCCGGCAGTTTAGAAAGACCTATGGTGTCGCGGATGTATTCAATATCCTTCAGCTGCTTTACCGCAGCGGAAACGGTTTTATTGATATTTGCTGTCTCGCAGTTCACCTGGCGGTTTACCTGCCCCCGCATCTCTTTCAGAATCCGCACATTCTCCAGTTCCATCAAAGAAACCGGCGCCTCCATTACGTTAAGGATATCTACAATCTGGCTGCCTTCTTTCATGTAGACCACATGGTACTTTTTGCGTACTACAATCCTGGCATCCAGGCCGAAGGTTCCGATGATGGCCTGAAGCTGTCTGGCTTTCTCCTCCGTAGCGCAGGTTATCTCAAAATGGTAGGATTTTTCGGGATTGCTGATGGATCCGGCTGCAAGGAAAGCGCCTCGTATAAATGCGCGCCGGCAGCAGGCCTGCTTTACGATCAGATTCTTCTTCACGGAAAGATTTTCCCCGATTTCTCCGTCTTCTCCGATCAGTTTGGCAGCCATAAGGACACGAAGAGCGTCCCCATGTTCCTTTACCACCACAGAATAAGTCCGGCTTTTCTTCAGATAAGAATTCTGCCGGATCGAAACATCCGTAATTATATTAAATGTTTTTCTCAATAATGTAAAGTACTTTCTTGCAACTGCCACATTTTCCGTGTGAATTTTGATCCCATACCGGTTGTCGGCGGAAATGGAGATCCGTCCGCACATGCTGATAATCGCCGCGATTTCCGCGATCTGGCAGTGCCTTGCAGAAGGCATCTGCCGCGACAGCTCATCCTTTACCTTTGAAGCGTATGACACGTTTTACAGTCCTTTCCGCTTGTTGTCATTTTCTATGTCCCGGTGAAAAAGCTTAATTCCGTACTCCGGATGGGACAAAAGCTTTTCGTAGAGAGTCCTGGCAATGGTTACGGACCTGTGCTTTCCTCCGGTACATCCGATGGCAATCACCAGCTGGTTCTTTCCCTCCAGTATATAATTAGGAAGAAGGAATTCCAGCATATCATAAAGCTTTTCCATGAAAATATCAGCCGTCCCACCCTGTTTGACGAAATCCTGCACTTCCTTTTCCTCTCCGGTCTTAATCCGCAGATCTTCCTCGTAGTAAGGATTCGGAAGAAAACGGACATCAAATACCAGGTCTGCATCCGATGGAATCCCGTACTTGAACCCAAAGGACAGAACCGTTATGTAAAGATTTTTATATTCCTGATTGTCCACAAAGATTTTTTCCAGCTCCTGGCGAAGTTCCCGGGTCAGCAGATGGCTGGTATCGATAATATAATCAGCAGATTTTTTCAGGAACACCAAACGCTCCCGTTCCAATTCGATTCCCCGCTCGATCCGTCCTGCACCGGATAAAGGATGCTTTCTTCTGGTTTCCTTATAGCGCTTGATCAGAACCTCTGTCCCTGCATCCAGAAACAGAACCTTAAAAGGCATTGCCTCCGCCTTCCACCGCCCTAAAACATCCTCCAGCTGGGGAAGCTCTTCACCGCTGCGAATATCAATTCCCAAGGCGACTTTCTGGATGTCGCCGGTGCTGTTCTGAATCAACTCCGCGAATTTATCCACAAGTGGGATGGGAAGATTATCCACACAGTAATAGCCCATATCCTCCAGCATCTTCAAAGCCTGGGTTTTCCCGGCTCCCGACATTCCCGTCACAATTACAAGCTTCATCCTGACTGTCCTCCGGTTCTTTTCTTGTTTCGTGCTTTATGGCCGTTCTTCGGGAAAATCTCCCAGAGTCTTTAATTCCATCTCAAGCCGTATGCCGGTCTGTCTATATACCGTATCGGATACGCAGCGGCACACAGCCATTACATCAGCCGCCAAAGCCTGACCGCGGTTAATCACAAAACCGCAGTGTTTTTCCGAAACCTGGGCATCTCCGATCCGGAAGCCCTTAAGACCGGCATCCTGAATCAGCTTTCCGGCAAAATAGCCTTCCGGCCGCTTAAAAGTGCTTCCCCCGCTGGGATATTCCAAAGGCTGCTTTTCCCTTCTGGCTGCAGCCAGTTCATCCATCCTGGCCCGTATCTCCTCTCTGGGAGCAGGCTTAAGGGAAAACACTGCCCCAAGGACCACATATCCGTTTTTCTGTACGGCGCTGGTGCGGTATCCCAGCTCCAGTTCCTCTGCAGGGATCCTGCGTTCTTTTCCTTCCGGCGTAAGCACACGGACAGACTCCAGCACATCCTTCATTTCCGAGCCGTATGCGCCGGCATTCATCACCACTGCGCCTCCCAGACTCCCCGGAATCCCTGCGGCAAACTCCAGGCCGGAAAGTCCGGTCTCACAGGCCTTTCTGGCAATCTGGGACAAAAGAAGTCCGGAATCCGCAAAGACTTTCTCCCCTTCCGTCCGGATGGAGGTAAACCCCCGTCCCATATCCACTACCGTACCGGGAAATCCCTGGTCACTGACCAGAAGATTGCTTCCGTTTCCCAGAATAAACCAGGGGGATCCATCTCTGCGGCAGGCATCCAGTACCGCCGCCAGTTCCGAAGCATCAGCCGGGGAAACGAAATATCTGGCAGGCCCTCCCACACGGAATGTTGTATGATTTTTCATCGGTTCATCCTGCCGGATCCGCATCTCTCCTACTATGTCCCGCAGAATGTCATATAACTGCCTGCTCATACGCAACGTTCTCCTGTATCTTTATTTTGTATCATCTTATCCTTTACAGGCTCCTTTTATTCAGGTTTGCCTGCACACGGTTGTAAAGCTCCTGCGCCGCGTTATAACCCATCTTCTTCTGCCGGTAATTAATGGCAGCCGTCTCTACGATAACCGCCAGGTTCCGGCCGGGACGGATGGGAAGGGAATGGCAGACCACCTGGTTCCCCAGAAATTCCGTATACTGGTCTTCCAGTCCCAGACGATCGTATTCTTTATCTTTATTCCAGTCCTCCAGCTTGATCACCATGTCGATGGACTGGGTATCTTTTACGCTCTCCACACCGAACAGAGCCTTCACATCGATGATTCCGATGCCCCGAAGCTCAATAAAATGCTTGGTAATATCCGGTGCGCTTCCTACCAGGGTCTCATCGCTGACCTTGCGGATCTCCACCACATCATCCGTCACCAGACGATGTCCCCGCTTAATTAGCTCCAGGGCAGCCTCGCTCTTTCCGATGCCGCTCTCGCCCATGATCAGCACGCCTTCACCGAATACATCCACTAAAACGCCATGAATGCTGATGCAGGGCGCCAGCTTGGCTTTCAGCCACCGGATCAGCTCTGCCATAAAGTCCGAAGTGGTCTTCCGGGAAACCAGGACAGGAACACTGTAATGGATGGCCAAAGCCAGAACATCCTCATCCGGCTCCATTCCATGACAGTACACCAGGCAGGGAATCTTGCTGGAAAGAAGCCGGTCGAAAATCTCCAGCTTTCTGGCCTCCGGCAGAGTCGATACGTAAGCCCGCTCCACACGGCCGATGATCTGTACCCTCTCACTGTCAAAATGCTCAAAAAAGCCTGCCAGCTGCAGTGCCGGGCGGTTCACCTCGGGATGGGACAGAACGGTCTTGTCTGTATCCAGTTCCGGTGTCTTGTTCTCCAGTTTCATCTTTTCAATCATTCTTGTAACGGTTATTCCATGCATGTTTCTTCTCTCCTTAATCCCAGGTGGCTGCCTTGCAGACATCCTGTGTCCCGGGCAGCCGCAACCCCAAACCTAAGCAGTCGGCCGCCTTAATTGGGCCGGCCGCTGTCTACAGCTATAGTAGCACAACTTCCCGGGATTGTCATTCCTTTTTCCCGTGAAAGAACTCATATACCTGGCGTGCCGCTCCCTGATTCATGCCGGGAGCTGCCGCCAGTTCCTCCAGCCCGGCATCCCTTATGGCCTCCTGGCTTTTAAAATGGCGCATCAGCGACTTTCTCCGCACCGGGCCGATGCCGGGAATCTCATCCAGTATGGAGTGAACCTGGGCCTTGCTGCGCAGACTCCGGTGATACTCGATGGCAAAGCGGTGGGCCTCATCCTGGATCCGCGTAATCAGCCGGAACCCTTCCGAATGCCGGTCAATGGGAATTTCTACATTCTGGTAATAGAGGCCTCTGGTCCGGTGATTGTCATCCTTCACCATGCCGCAGACCGGAATGGAAAGTCCCAGCCGTTCAAGGACGCCAAGGGCAATATTTACCTGTCCTCTTCCGCCGTCCATCATAATCAGATCCGGAAAATGGGTAAAGCTTCCGAAAGCTGCATCCACTCCCTGGCTGCGCAGACGCTCTTCCTCTTCCATCCCGTGGGTAAAACGTCTGGTCAGAACCTCCTCCATGGAGGCATAGTCATTGGGCCCCTGTACCGAACGGATGCGGAATTTCCGGTAATCGCTGCGCTTGGGCTTCCCGTCCTCGTATACCACCATGGATCCTACCGACTCAAATCCGCTGATATTGGAAATATCGTAGGCCTCGATCCTCCGGATCCCCCGAATTCCGATCCAGTCTCCGATCTGATTCATGGCGCCGATGGTTCGAAGTTCTTCCCGTTTAATCTTTTCCCGGTCCTGATCCAGTACCATCCTGGCGTTACGGGCAGCCAGTTCCACCAGCCGTTCTTTTTCGCCCTTTTTCGGGCTGGTAAGATGCACCTTCTGCCCTCTCTTGGCCGTCAGCCACTGGGCGATCACTTCTTCCTCCTCCAGCGGCGTCTGCAGCAGAAGCTCTCTGGGAATAAAAGGCGTCCCCGCGTAAAACTGTTTTACAAAACTGGTAAGGATCTGGCTGTCATTTTCCGCCATGGCAGTGCGCACATGGAAATGGTCTCTGCCGATCAGCTTTCCTTCCCGCACAAAGAACACCTGCACCACCGCATCTTCCTGCTCCTTGGCCATAGCAATGATATCCCGGTCTTCCATGCCGCTGCTGGTAATCTTCTGCTTCTGGGCCACCTGCTTTACGCTGGATAAAAGTTCCCGGTATTCAATGGCTTTTTCAAATTCCATGGCATCGGAAGCTTCCAGCATCCGGTTCTCCAGTTCGCCAATCAGCGGCCCGTAGCTGCCGCTTAAGAAATCCAGTGCCTTCTGAAAGTTCTTTCCGTATTCTTCTTTGCTGATATACCCCTGGCATGGGGCGGCGCACTGGCGGATATGATAGTTTAAGCATGGTCTCTCTTTCCCGATATCCCGGGGCAGATTTCTGCTGCAGGTGCGGATCTGATACAGCTTATGCATCAGTTCCAGGGTATCTTTTACCGCTCCTGCACTGGAATAAGGGCCGAAATAACGGCTTTTGTCCTTTTTTAATTCCCGCGAAAAAAGAAGCCGCGGGAAATCTTCATATACCGTGGCTTTAATGTATGGATAGGTCTTATCATCCTTCAGCATGGTATTGTAGCGCGGGCGGTGCTCCTTGATCAGATTGCACTCCAGCACCAGCGCCTCCAGCTCCGAATCGGTAATGATATATTCAAAACGGGCAATCCGTGACACCATCTGCCGGATCTTGGCCGTCTTATCCCGGCTGCTCTGGAAATACTGGCGCACCCGGTTTTTCAAATTTACGGCCTTTCCCACGTAAATGATTTCGTCTCTTGCATCATGCATCAGATACACGCCCGGCTTCGCCGGAAGCTTCTTTAACTCTGCTTCCACATCAAAAGCTCCTAACGGCGAGCGGCGCACATCTTTAAGGTGAGCATCCGAATAGGACTGCTTATCCTCCATCTCTCTGTCTCCTCTCATCGAAGCCGGCTGCCGTCATAGCGCTTCCTAGTCTCCAGATCTTTGATAATACGGCTAAGCTGGCTGTCCGGATCCCCTGTGCCAGGCTGGATATCCAGGATCAGATACAGGCTGTCCAGTTCCTTCTGACTGATCTTTCCCCGCATCCGACTTAAGGCCTCCAGCTGCTTTTCGTACCCTTCCGCATCCAGAAAAGCCTCCAGC
Organism: Candidatus Caccovicinus merdipullorum; assembly: GCA_018715905.1. Taxonomy (GTDB): domain Bacteria; phylum Bacillota; class Clostridia; order Lachnospirales; family Lachnospiraceae; genus Caccovicinus; species Caccovicinus merdipullorum. The sequence goes on from DVKS01000057.1 coordinate 15,509, forward strand.
CAGGGATTCACCTGCTCATCCTCTTCCCGGCATCCGGCTCCGTCTGCCGCTTCCTCTGCCATCCGGCTGCCTCCCTCTCCGCCGCCCGGTTCCGTCAGTTCAAACCGATAGGTCTGCCCTGCATCCGGATACTTTTCCCGGTCCACCGGACTCATAAACATGGAAAGGGGTCTTGCAAAGCACCGGAAATCTCCGTAAAGCGCCTGATAGATCACCAGTTCCTCTCCAGTTTCCGTGTGAACCGCCACCGTCACAATCTGATACAGCCGGTTCTTAAAATGCCGGTAAATTTCTCCGGCCCGTGGTCTTTGTCTCAACTTCACTCATCTCCCATTTTTTTCGGCTGTCTTTGCCGTTACCCTGAAAGTCCTGCCGCCGATTAGGCGGCGTTAATTCAGAAATGCCAAATGCGCCGCCAGACTTTTGCGGAATGGCTGGTGCGTCGGCCGCCGGCGCATGATGGCCTGTTTTACCGGGCAGCAGCTTCCAAATCTGCTTCTTCTTCCGTAAGAAGGCCTCCGGAATCGTAGCGGACAGAGGCATTCCACAGCAGCCATTCTTCATATCCGGAATCATAAACCGCCTGGATCTGCTGGCGTATTTCCTCCGGCCCATAATCGATATAATGATCCAGATAGCTGGCGGTAAAGGCCTGAAGCCAGGGCCGCACCGCCGCCGTACTTCCGCCTGCAGACCAGACAGCATTTAAATCTTCTGTGGAAGCGTCCATGGCTGCCCGGATGGTATCATAGGGCCGGGTATCCGGATGGTCGATCCCGAAATTCCCGTCGGCATAATGAGAAGGATAAATCATGGGACTGATATAATCCAGTTCTTCTGCCATGGCGCTGTACTCCTGCCCCACAGTCTCTGCATCCTGCCCGCCGCCAATCACCGCCCCGAACACATCGGCAGATACAAAAAGCCCTTCTTTGCGCAGTTCCTGATAAGCGTAATCTACAAATTCCTGAATGATCTCCTGACGGCTTCTCCCCTCTGTCACCTCCGGGTCAAACACCACCTGGTCCATTCCCTTTTCGGTACAGAAGCGGATGTAATCAAACTGGATTTCGTCAAATCCAGCCTCCCCGGCCATCTTTCCGATCTCAACCAGATAATCCCACACTTCTTCCTGATAAGGGTTCACCCAGGCCAGCTGGTTCCTGTCCCGGAATACGGTTCCGTCTGCCAGTTTCAGGCACCACTCCGGCATAGCTTCTGCCAGATAAGGATCTCTGAAAGCCGGGATCCGGGCGATAATGTAAACGCCGTGCTCCTTTAATGTGGCAGCCAGTTCTTCTATGTCCGGAATATAATTCACACATGCGCCGATGGCCTGGGCCTGGGGCGAATCCATGTCAAATGTAATGCGGCCGTTGTCATCCTTCACATCAATAACTACAGCATTTAATTCCGTTTCATCCAGAAGCCGGATGATCTCATCCATCTTTTCCTTTGTCCCGGCTGCATAAGCCGACACATAAATGCCCTTTACCTTTACCGGCGTGCGCTCCGGAAGGGTTGTAATCACAAGCATTTCTTCCTGCCCTGCCATTTCTTCTTCCGTTTCTTCTTCCGTTTCTGCTGCTGTTTCCCCTTCCGCGGATTTATCATCAGTTCCTGCCGCTTGGTTTTCCAAATCCGGGGTTGTATTTTCCAGCTCTGCGCCATTCTCCAATGGCAGTTCCGGTACCGGTTCATACCGCCGGCAGCCACCCACCGACAGCGCCAGAATCACCCCGATTATCCATTTTTTCATACCTCGTCTCCCTTTCCCCTGATACAGCCGCTTCCCCTTCTTTCGGCATATTTTACCACAATTCCCATTTCCTCACAAGAGAAATCCTCCTCTAAAAAGCCTCCCCTCCCCGCAGTTCACAGATGCTTTGTTCCATGGTATAATGACTGCGAAGCAGGCATTATACCAGCGCCGGTTCGCGTTGAGCAAAGCGAGACAAACACCCTGGCGAACCGTGCGCATCCCCCGGAGGGATGCCATGGCTTCGGAGAAGTCATGGTATAATGACTGCGAAGCAGGCATTATACCAGCGCCGGTTCGCGTTGAGCAAAGCGAGACAAACACCGCAGCGAACCGCTATAAAGAGTGATGACCTGGAAGGAGGCCTCATGAAAAAACGTCTGATCTTTCATATTGATGTAAATTCTGCATTTTTAAGCTGGGAATCGGTATACCGGCTTTCTCAGGATCCGGATGCCCTGGATTTAAGGACCATCCCCTCTGCAGTGGGCGGGGATGCCGCCAGCCGCCACGGAATCATCCTGGCCAAGTCCACACCGGCCAAAAAATATGGCGTAACCACCGGCGAACCCCTTGCCCAGGCTCTGAAAAAATGCCCTCAGCTGACTGTTGTCCCTTCCCGCTTTGATTATTATATCCAATGTTCCCGAAATATGATGGAACTTCTCTCCCATTATACACCAGACAGCGAAAAATTCAGCATTGATGAGACATTCCTGGACATGACTTCCACCATCCATCTCTTCGGCGATCCCTTAACCACAGCAGACCGGATCCGGAACCAGATCCGTGATGAACTGGGATTTACAGTAAACGTAGGGATTTCTTCCAATAAGCTTCTGGCAAAGATGGCTTCTGACTTTGAAAAACCAGACAAATGTCATACCCTGTTTCCGGAAGAAGTCCCGAAAAAAATGTGGCCCCTGCCCATACGGGATCTGTTTCTTGTAGGCGGCTCTGCCCAGAAGAAACTGGAACGCATGGGTCTTCGAACCATCGGCCAGCTGGCCGCCTGTGATCTTTCGATCCTCCAGTCTCAGCTGGGAGAAAAGTACGCTCAGACGATCCACCGGTATGCCAACGGCATCGATGATTCACCGGTGGAACCAAAGGAAGCCGCCAGCAAAGGATGCGGAAACAGCATTACCCTGTCCCGGGATGTAAGCGATTACGAAACAGCCTGCCATGTCCTTCTATCCCTGTGTGAGACCGTAGGCGCCAGACTGCGCGCTTCCGGCATGCGCTGCGGAAATGTATGTGTAGAATTAAAAGACTGGAAATTCCGAAGCCGCTCCCATCAGATGAATCTGACAGAACCTACCGATTCCACAGCAGTCCTCTATGAGACTGCCTGCCGTCTCCTTAAAGAATTCTGGGATCTGACGCCGGTGCGCCTGATCGGCGTACGCGGCGGAAAACTTCAGGAAGAAGAATACAGCCAGCTAAGCCTGTTCTCCGACCCGGTTATGGAGAAAAAGAAAGAAATGGAAAAAACCGTAGATGCCATCCGCGAAAAGTTCGGTACAGACAGTATCAAACGTGCCAGCTTTCTGGCAAACGATTCCATCGTAGACCATGCGGTTGGAAAGAAAAAACACCTTGGAGGAAAATCATGATCCGCCGCCTGACTTATTCCATCACACAGAAAGAATCCGGCATGACCGTTCAGGACTTTTTAAAAAGCCGCGGCTATTCCCACCGCATGATCGTGCGGCTGCGGGAAAAAGACGGCATTCAGGTGGACGGCCGCCATGCTATCACACCCCAAAGGCTCTCTGCCGGTGAAACCCTGCAGATTTGTCTGAAAGAAGAGGAAAGTTCCGAAAAAATCGCCCCCTTTCCTCTTCCGTTTCCTGTGGTTTATGAAGACGAAGATCTTTTGGTAATTAATAAACCTGCCGGCATGCCGATCCATCCCTCCCAGGGAAACCATGACAATACTCTGGCCAATGCGGCCGCCTGGTATTTTTCCCGGAAAAATGAACCGTTCACCTTCCGGGTCATCAACCGGCTGGACCGGGATACTACCGGTCTTCTGATCCTGGCACGCCACAGTCTGAGCGCCGGCATCCTCTCCCAAATGGCAGCCTGCCATGAGATCCGCAGGGAATACCTGGCCATTGCCTCCGGACTGGTCCCGGAGTGCTGCACAATCGACGCCCCCATCGGGCGCGTTCCCGGCTCTGCCATCATGCGGCAGGTGGACTATGCAGCGGGAGAACGAGCAGTTACCAGATGCCGGCGGCTTTTATACCGTCCGGACCTGGATTACAGTCTGGTTAGCCTGCGGCTGGAAACCGGGCGCACCCACCAGATCCGGGTGCACATGAGCCACATCGGCCATCCTCTGCCCGGCGACTTTTTATACTGTCCGGATTTTCGCCGCATGAAGCGGCAGGCCCTTCACTCCCGCCGCCTCTGCTTCTCCCATCCCATAACCGGCAGAAAGCTTTCTTTTACCGCCCCCCTGCCGAAGGATATGCAGTGGATCCTGCCTGGACGATAAAAACAGCCTTAAAACCACCGCAGCCCTTTGGGGTAATGATTTTTCAGCGTTCCTCCTGCAGCCTTGGCCCATCCCAGGCTGAGACCTTCCGCTGCCGTCAAAACCCATCCTTTCCGGATTCCTTCCGGCGCAGGAAGCGTTTCGCCCCGCAGATATCCCAGGACCGCATCACTGTCCGCCGGGAAATCGGCCGCGGCGGACACCTCTTCTTTTTTCAGATACAGCGCCAGTGCATGAGAAGGCTCAAAACGTCCCTTTTTAAATGTCCCCAGCTGAAGGCCCGGCCGAAGAACACGGATGCCGCTTAGCTTCTTAAGGCCAAAAGGACCGTAATAAAGCTGATCGCCAAACATGAGATACTCCCCGCCTCCATTCTCCCATGGAAAGTCCCCCTGACCGTTCCTGCTTTTTCCAGTCAGATTTTCACGACAGAAAGAAAGGAAACTTTCCTTTCCTTCCCGATCCGCCAAAAAGGCGTCTTCTGCCCCCCGGCTTCCGGAACGCTTTCTGTATCCGGCCTTTCCGGCATTTTCCCTGCTGCTTTTCTCATTCTTATTTTCATCCGCCATTTCATCACCGGCCTTTCTAAGAAGAGCCATGTAATGCCCCTCCCCCAAAACCTTATGGGGCCAGATCCGGAAGGTGTCTTTCAGTTCATCCCTTCCTGGTCCCGGGATCACCCATTCCGGGTGGCCCTGGGAAAATCCCTCATAACCCTTTGTTTTTTCAACGGAAAACTCCGGATGGGCCTGAAGAAACTGCTCTACTGTTTTCTCATTCTCCTCAGGTGCGAAGGTGCAGGTGGAATATAAAAGCAGGCCGCCGGGACGCAGCATTCCCGCCGCATTCTCCAGGATTTCCAGCTGGCGGCGTCCGCACAGAACCACCTTTTCCGGACTCCACTCGCCGCAGGCCTCCTCATCCTTCCGGAACATACCTTCTCCGGAGCAGGGAGCATCTACTAAAATGCGGTGAAAATATTCCGGAAAATGGAGACTTAATCCGGCGCTGTCCATATTTGTAACCAGTGCATTTGCGATTCCCATCCGCTCCACATTCTGAGACAGGATGCGACAGCGGGCAGGATGGATCTCATTGGACACCAGAACTCCCTGCCCCTGCAGCATAGCTGCCAGCTGGGTGCTTTTTCCCCCCGGTGCAGCGCACAGATCAAGGACCCTCTGGCCAGGTTTCGGCGCCAGCAGACAGGCAGCCGCCATAGCGCTGGGCTCCTGGATATAATAAGCACCGGCTTCATGCAAAGGATGCTTGCCCGGCCGGTCATTGGCTTCGTAATAATATCCGTTTTCCGTCCATGGCACCTTATCCAGGTGAAAATACCGTCTGCAGATTTTTTCCAGCATTTCCTTATCTTGTTTCTGGTCATTTAGCCGAAGTCCCTGAACTCTGGGACTGTCATAGCTGTCCAAAAATGCCTGGTACTCCTCCCCCAGCATCTCTCTCATCCGGCTTAAAAAAAGTTCCGGCAGTTTTTCCATACCCTTCTCCTTCCTCAGTCTGGGTTTTTGCAATCCAACAAGACGCGTCACTGGCGCGTCTTGCTGGATACTTCGTAATCAAAAAAGGCCCCTGCGGCCGCCGGCCGGGGTATCTGAATCCTTCAAAACCCCGGCCGCAGCCTGTCCAGCGGCCTTTCTGAATTTCCTCGTAACAGTTCAGAACGGCGGGAAAACAGGTGAAAAAACAGGCGTTAAGCTTGCTTATAAGCATGCTTTTACACCTGTTTTCACATCGGATGGACATCCGATGCTTCTTGTCCGGCCCTGGCCGGGCAAGAAAATGCGCCGTCCTGAACAGTTACATTTTACAGCGCAATCCGATCCTCCGGATACTCTACGCCGTTTACTACAATGTATGCAAATCTTTCATTTCCATTTACATACAGCTGTACGTCCTTCATCTCCACATCCTTGTGAGCTTCCTTGAACTCCTTCATGGCTCTGGCTAACAGATCCTTTGCCACGATCTGGACTCCGTCGTACTCGAAAAATACGGAAGTGGAAGGTTCAGCCTTTCCAGCGGCCTTTCTGGCCGGAGCCTTCTTCGGCTCAGCTGCCGGAACTTTTGCAGCTTCCTTCACTGCCGGCTTTGCCGTCTCCTTCTTGGGAGCGGGAGTCTTCTTCTCAGCTGCGAGAGCCTTAGCTGCAGCCTTTACCTCAACTGCTGCTTCCTTCTTAACCTCTGCAGCTGCCGTTGTCTTTGCTGGTGTGCTCTTTCTTGGCATAATACTGGTCCTCCTCATAAATTTAAAAATTTCTGGTAACTGTTCAGGACGGCGGGAAAACAGGTGCAAAAACAGGCGTTAAGCTTGCTTATAAGCATGCTTTTGCACCTGTTTTCACATCGGATGGACCTCCGATGCTTCTTGTCCGGCCCTGGCCGGGCAAGA
>DVKS01000058.1 GCA_018715905.1 Candidatus Caccovicinus merdipullorum
TCATGTCCTTTATGACGATGGCCTCCACCCGTCCGGCCTCGACTTCCTCCATCATCGCCAGAAAGCCGGGGCGGTCAAAACGGGTTCCCGATACGCCGTCATCGGTGAAGTGGGTGGGGTTCGGCAGACCGTTCCGGCGGGCAAAGTCCTCCAACATTTTTTTCTGGTTCGATATGGAGTTACTCTCGCCCTGTAACTCATCATCGCGGCTCAAACGCTCGTACAGTGGGGTGATTTTCTCGTTTCTCATGGCTGTACCTCCTGAAATGAAAATGCTCTAAGTGACTGCTTCACTAACCATGACAAAACCATGATTAAGAAGTCACTTAGAGCATACATCTCCGGTGACGGCTTTGAATTTTTTTGACAGATAGGACCGGCTGATATGAAATTTCAGGGCAGTATCGGACAAGGTAATATGCCGGTGAAAATTTTCATAAACATAGGTGGCCACATCCTGAATCAGCTGATTGGTCTCGTCGAATTCTTTGACTACATTCTGGCTGAAACGCTGGCAGCGGATGATAAACAGCAGAATTTCCAGAAGCTCCGCCTGGATAAAGGCGGGAGACAGCATGTCCTGGCCTTCAAATTCTGTAAGCATCTGGCTCATGAGGGATTCCAGGTACTCTCTGCGCTTGTCAGGAATGGAAATCGCTCCGGCCTGAAGCATTTCCTGGATGATCTCTTTGTCCACCAGCTGACGGAGCCATTCCAGTCCTTTTTCCGGGAAATTTACTACATACCGTTCGCTGTAGCCGGTTTCCGGATACGTGCTTTTGTGAAGGGTTCCCTGGGGAACGATAATTAAATCCCCCTGGTTCAGCTGGTAAATATTGTGCCCGGAAAAGAAGGTGCAGTATCCGTTGATTACATAGAGAATTTCATAATAAGAATGAACATGGGAATCCTGTCTTCGCTGGTGTCTGTCTCTCCGAACTTTCGTAATTTTAAAATTCGTAATGGTTTCCAGAGTGCTCTCCAATTTGCATCCCTCCTGACTCGACAACTGCTTTTTGTCCGTGATAACGGATGAGTATGAACAAATTATCTGTAGTATTGAAAAAATACAGCCATATTTCCGTAGAAATCACAGGCTTTTTGTGCTATTTTATTTCCGCGGGCAATGAGCCAAGCGGACATGCAGGCATGTCCATTTGACGGCTGCCGCGAGGGTCAAAAACCCCGCAGCTCTGCTGTGCTGCAAATTTGATGCCTCGTAACTTGCTGCGGGGTTTTTGACTCAGCATAAAAGACAGACGCGGATTTGTCAAGGAAAAAAGAGGAGAGTGAATTACAATGGCAAAAACCTTAAGCGAGGACCGGCGCAGACTGATTCTTAACGGAAATTTGTTTCATGCAGTTCTGCTGCTGGCCATCCCTGTTATGCTTAACAGCTTCATCCAGTCTATGTATAATCTGACGGATACTTACTGGCTGGGAAAGATCGGTACGCAGTATCAGGCGGCCATTACCCTGGTTTCGCCGGTACAGAATATTCTCATTAATTTCGGCTCCGGAATTACCACGGCAGGAGCCATCTTGATTGCCCAGTATCTGGGAGCCAGAAAAGACCAGGAAGCCAATAAGATGGCCAATCACATCTGTATTTTTTCTCTGAGCTTTTCCCTGGTGTGCGCCGCCTTCTGCTGGTGCATTACTCCCGGGGTGGTGAGATGGCTGGGAGCGGAAGGGGAGCTTTATGATTACGGCATTTCTTATCTTCGGATTGTGGTGCTGGATCTGCCCTTTTTGTTTATGATTAATCTTTTTACATCGGTGAAGCAGGCCCAGGGGGATACTTTAAAGCCTATGCTCCTTAATCTTCTGGGGGTTATTCTGAACATGATTATGGATCCTCTGTTCCTGATGACCTTCAATATGGGCATCGCGGGAGCTGCCATTGCCACCATGGCGGCGAAAATTCCGGGAGCGGTGATTGCGGCTGCAGCCCTGACCCGGAAACGGGAGCTGGTGCGTCTGGATTTTAAAGGATTCCGCCTGGAAAAGGACAAAATCAGTTCGATTGTCCGCATTGGACTTCCCACAGCCATCGGAGGAAGCACCATGCAGCTGGGATTTCTTCTGATGACCAGGAATGTGCAGGCCTATGGCATGACGGCCACCACAGCCTATGGAATCGGAAATAAGATCAACAGCATCATCACCCTTCCAGCCAACGGCATCGGTTCCGCCCTTTCTACCATTGTGGGGCAGAATTACGGGGCTGGAAATATTCCCAGGGTAAAGAGATCCTATCACATTGCCCTGACCATGGGAGCGGTGTTTCTGTTTGTTTTTGGTATGATCCTGTCAAGGCAGTTTGTGGCGGAGCCCATGGTCCGGTTCTTTACTTCTGACGAAGCGGTAGTTCCGCTGGCAGCAGAGTTTTTGTCCCTGATGGCTTTCTTCTGCTGGAGCAACGCCTTCTATAATGTAACCCAGGGTCTTTTCCAGGGCAGCGGCCATACCATGGTCACCATGGCAGTGGATGCGGCCCGGATCTGGGGATTCCGCTTCCTTACGTTATGGTTCTGTTCCAGCGTACTCCATATGGGAGTGGAAAGCATCTGGTACTCTGTGGTGGTCAGCAACGGCATTTCTGCTCTGATCCTTTATCTGCTTTACTGGACCAAGATCTGGGAAAAACGGACCATTCATCTGGAACGAAGAGAAGCGGTTTCTCAAAAGCAGATCCGGAGGCAGGCATCCCGATGCTGAATTGACTTTCCTTTTCGGGACAGATATAATGATGGTAAATACTCATGCGCCGGCGGGCGGCGCTCCAGCCATCCTGCAAAAGTCTGGCGGCGCATTTGGCATCCCTGAATTGAGGCCGCCTATTCGGCGGCAGATGATCAGAGAAAACCTTCATGCGCCGGCGGCAGACGCACCAGCCGTCCCGCAAAAGTCTGGCGGCGCATTTGGCATCCCTGAATTAAGGCCGCCTATTCGGCGGCAGATGATCAGAGAAAAAGAATACAGCGGTTTACAAAGCCTCCTGCAGTGTTCTGCGCTGCAGAAAGCAGAGAAAGGGGTACAGCATGATGGATCAGGTAACATTGGGAAAGACCGGCATAACCGTGCCGAAGAACGGTTTTGGCGCGCTGCCTGTGCAGCGGGTTTCGATGGAGAAGGCAGTCTGTCTTCTGCGGAAGGCCTATGAAGGTGGATTCCGCTTTTTCGATACAGCCAGAAGCTATTCCGACAGTGAGGAAAAGCTGGGGGAGGCCCTGGCAGATGTGCGAGGGGAGATCTATCTGGCTTCCAAGACGCCTTCGAAAGATGCAGATGGATTCTGGAAGGATCTGGAGACCACATTAAAGAATCTGAAGACGGATTACCTGGATATTTACCAGTTCCATAATCCGGATTTCTGCCCGAAGCCGGGGGATGGAACCGGCCTTTACGAGGCCATGGCAAAGGCGAAGGAGCAGGGGATGATCCGGCACATCGGCATCACAAACCATCGCCTGAATATCGCGAAAGAAGTCATTGCCAGCGGCCTTTATGAGACGCTGCAATTTCCTTTTTCCTATCTGGCTGCAGAACCGGACCTGGAGATCGTGGAACTTTGCCGGAAGGCAGATATGGGATTTATCGCCATGAAGGCTTTATCAGGCGGGCTGATCACCAATTCAGCAGCGGCCTACGCCTACATGCGGGATTTTGATCATGTGCTTCCCATCTGGGGAATCCAGAGAGAATCTGAACTGGATGAATTCCTGGAATATATGGAAAATCCGCCTGTCATGACGGAGGAATACAAAACTCTGATTGAGCAGGACCGGAAAGAACTTTCCGGGAACTTCTGCCGGGGATGCGGTTACTGTATGCCCTGTCCCGTGGGAATCGAGATCAATACCTGCGCCCGGATGAGTCTTCTCATCCGCCGTTCCCCATCAGAGAAGCAGCTGACCCCGGAGGCAAGAACTATGATGGACAAGGTGAAAGACTGCCTCCACTGCCAGGCCTGCGCATCCAAATGTCCTTACGGGCTGGATACGCCAAAGCTTCTGGAGGAGAATTACCAGGATTATCAGGAGATTCTGGCGGGGAAAGCGTTTTAGGTGATGAAAAAATAAAGACGGGCAGAACTGGAAAGCGAGGTGTCAGAATTGTGTAATTTAAGTCAGGGAGTTTATGAGAAAGGCGTGAAGGAA
>DVKS01000059.1 GCA_018715905.1 Candidatus Caccovicinus merdipullorum
GGGTAGTCCCTTTTGATGTGCCCGGCCACAAGAGAGGGCAGGGAAATCCGGAGCTTAAGGCTCTTTTGGGGGAGGCCTGCGTCAGCAATGACGTAAACTCCATGAAGCCTCTGGACAATCTGTGCCACCCCGTTTCCGTAATCCGGGATGCGGAGGAGCTGGCGGCAGAGGCATTCGGCGCGGCCCATGCCTTTTTCATGGTAGGGGGTACTACATCGGCTGTCCAGGCCATGATTTTAAGCGTGGTAAAGCGGGGGGATAAGATTATCCTTCCCCGTAACGTACACCGGAGCGTTATTAATGCCATGATCCTGTGCGGCGCCATTCCGGTCTATGTGAACCCGGATATGGATCCGAAACTGGGAATTCCCCTGGGAATGAGGATTTCCCAGCTGGAAGAGGCCATGAACCAGAATCCGGATGCCAAGGCGGTGCTGGTAAATAATCCCACGTATTACGGCATCTGCTCCGATATCCGCTATATTGTGAAGATGGCCCATGCCAGAGGAATGAAAGTACTGGCTGATGAAGCACATGGAACCCATTTTTATTTCGGCGACCTGCTTCCCACGCCGGCCATGGCAGCCGGTGCGGACCTGGCGGCGGTAAGTATGCACAAGTCCGGCGGAAGTCTGACCCAGAGCTCTTTTCTGCTGGCCGGCCCCAATGTGAATGCCGGCTATGTGCGCCAGATCATTAATCTGACGCAGACCACCAGCGGTTCCTACCTTCTTTTGACCAGTCTGGATATTTCCAGAAGGAACCTGGCCATCCGGGGCAGGGAGGAGTTTGGGAACGTAATGCGGCTGGCCCAGTACGCCAGAGAGGAGATCAATGCCATCGGCGGCTATTACGCTTATTCCAGGGAACTGGTGAATAATGACAGCATTTATGATTTTGATGTGACGAAGCTTTCCGTTTATACCCTGGATATCGGTCTGGCGGGCATTGAGGTCTACGATCTTCTGCGGGATGAGTATGATATTCAGATCGAATTCGGTGATCTGGGAAATATTCTGGCTTATGTTTCCATTGGTGACCGGATTAAGAATGTAGAGCGGCTGGTCAGCGCTCTGGCGGAGATCCGCCGCCGGTTTAAGCGGGATAAGACCGGGCTTTTAACACAGGAATATCTGCCGCCGGTTGTGGCGGTTTCCCCCCAGGAAGCTTTTTATGCGGAAAAGGAATCCCTGCCGATTATGGAGACGGAAGGGCGGATCTGCTCTGAATTTGTTATGTGCTATCCGCCGGGCATTCCCATTCTGGCGCCGGGAGAGCGGATTACCAGGGATATTCTGGAGTATATCCGGTATGCAAAGGAAAAGGGATGTTCCATGACCGGTACGGAGGATCCCGACATCAATAATCTGAATGTGCTGAAAGGAGCAGACTGATATGGAAATGTGGTTTACGGAAAAGCATACGGCAGATGTGAAATTTTCCATCCGGGTGGACCGGCAGATCTACACCGGGCAGAGCGATTTCCAGCGGATTGATGTGTTTGAATCGAAGGAATTCGGCCGTTTTCTGACTCTGGACGGCTATATGATGTTAACGGAGCGGGACGAATTTATTTATCACGAAATGATCACCCATGTGCCCATGGCGGTTCATCCGGCTGTGCGGAATGTTCTGGTAATCGGCGCAGGGGACGGCGGCGTGGTCCGGGAACTGACCCGGTATCCGGCCCTGGAAAATATTGATATGGTGGAAATTGATCCCCTGGTGGTGGAGGTAAGCAAAAAATATCTCCCCCAGACGGCCTGCCGGCTGAATGATGAGCGGGTACATATTTATTATGAAGACGGCCTTCGTTTTGTCCGCTCCAAGGAAGATCTTTACGATCTGATCATCGTGGATTCCACGGATCCCTTCGGGCCGGGCGAGGGGCTGTTTACCAAGGAGTTTTACGGCAGCTGCTTTAAGGCCCTTAAGGAGGACGGCATCATGGTGAATCAGCATGAGAGTCCTTTCTATCCGGAGGATGCGGTGGCCTGCCAGCGGGCCCATAAGCGGATCGTGGAAAGCTTCCCCATCAGCCGGGTTTACCAGGCGCATATTCCCACGTATCCATCCGGCCACTGGCTTTTTGGTTTTGCTTCCAAGAAGTACCATCCTGTCCATGATCTGGACGGAGCGCGGTGGAACCTTCTGGGAATCAAGACCCGGTATTATACCACCAGACTTCACGGCGGAGCTTTCATGCTGCCGGCTTATGTGGAGGAGCTTCTGCGGGATGTGGAGTAGCATCTGCAGGAGGCCAGACAGCGTCAGGGGATAAAGGAAGACACGGGGGAAGCGTGCCGGATTTTATCCTTTGGGATGGCAGAGAAAATTTCACAAGGAGACGAAAATGCTGCAGAAAAATATTGAAACCTTTATCGGCTGTGATGCCGAATACGAAGATGCCGCAGTAGTTCTCTACGGGGCGGCCTTTGATTCCACCACCTCCTTCCGGCCGGGGACCCGGTTCGGAAGCCGGGCAGTGCGGTCGGAATCTTTCGGACTGGAGACGTACAGTCCTTATCAGGATAAGGATCTTACGGATTATGCCGTATTTGACAGCGGCGATCCGGAACTTTGCATCGGCGATGCGAAAATCGCTCTGGCGCAGCTGGAGGAGCGGGCAGAGCGGATCTTTTCTGACGGAAAGATCCCCTTTATGATCGGCGGCGAGCATCTGGTGACACTGGCGGCGGTGCGGGCGGCGGTGCGCCGGTATCCCGATCTGCGGATCCTGCACTTTGATGCCCACGCAGATCTGCGCCAGGATTATCTGGGTGCCCAACTTTCCCATGCCTGTGTACTCAGACGCTGCTGGGAGCTGGTAGGCGATGGAAAGATCTACCAGTTCGGCATCCGTTCCGGCGACCGGGAGGAATTCTTATGGAGCCGGGAAGGACATGTGTCCATGCATCCGTTCGATCTTAATGGGCTTGAAAAAGCACTGGAAGAGATGAAGGGCCATCCTGTTTATGTGACAGTGGATCTGGATGTTCTGGATCCGTCCATCTTTCCGGGGACGGGAACCCCGGAGGCGGGAGGCGTAAGCTTCCTGGAACTTTTGAACAGCATTTTAATGGTTTGCCGGAAGGCGGACATTGTAGGCTGTGATGTAAATGAACTGTGTCCCGCATACGATCCCACCGGCGTTTCTACTGCGGTGGCAGGGAAAATTATCCGTGAATTTTTAATCGGTCTGTGCGCGGGTATTGAGGAGAAAAAGGCATAGACGGCATCACAGGGGCAAACCCCATTTGCCCCTGACAGCATCATAAAAATAAATACCAGAGAGAATGAGGAGGATAAAGATATGGCAAAGTTATTAATTATCGGCTGCGGCGGCGTGGCCAGCGTGGCAATTCACAAGTGCTGCCAGAACAGCGAAGTATTTGAGGAGATCTGCATTGCCAGCCGCACAAAATCCAAGTGCGATGCCCTGAAGGAGAAGCTGGAAGGAACCACAAAGACGAAGATCACCACTGCCCAGGTGGATGCAGATGACGTTCCGGCACTGGTGGAGCTGATCCGCAAAGTGCAGCCGGATGCAGTGCTGAATCTGGCTCTGCCTTATCAGGATCTGCATATCATGGATGCCTGCCTGGAGTGCAAGGTGGATTACATTGACACGGCAAACTATGAGCCGGAAGACACGGCGAAGTTTGAGTATAAGTGGCAGTGGGATTACCGCGACCGCTATAAGGAGGCCGGTATTACCGCTCTTTTAGGAAGCGGCTTCGACCCCGGCGTAACCAGCGTATTCTCTGCGTATGCCCTGAAGCATTATTTTGATGAGATCAATTATATTGACATTTTAGACTGCAATGCCGGCGACCACGGCTATCCCTTTGCCACGAATTTTAATCCGGAGATCAATATCCGTGAGGTTTCTGCCAAAGGTTCCTACTGGGAGGACGGTCACTGGGTAGAGACAGAGCCCATGGAGATCAAGCGGGTGTACAATTTCCCGGAGATCGGAGAGAAGGATATGTATCTTCTCCATCATGAGGAGATCGAGTCCCTGGCCCTTAATATTCCCGGCATTAAGCGGATCCGTTTCTTTATGACCTTCGGCCAGAGTTACCTGACTCATTTAAAGTGCCTGGAGAACGTGGGCATGACTTCCATTGAGCCCATCATGTATGAGGGAAAAGAGATCATCCCCCTGCAGTTTTTAAAGGCAGTTCTGCCGGATCCCTCCTCTCTGGGCCCCAGAACCAAGGGAAAGACCAATATTGGCTGCATTTTCATCGGAAAGAAGGACGGCAAGGAAAAGACCCTATACATTTACAATACCTGCGACCATCAGGAGTGCTACAAGGAAGTGGGCTCCCAGGCAGTAGCTTACACCACCGGCGTTCCGGCCATGATCGGCGCCATGATGCTGGTAACGGGAACCTGGAAGGGACCGGGCGTCTTTAATATCGAAGAATTTGATCCGGATCCATTTATGGATGCCTTAAATAAGTGGGGACTTCCCTGGAAGATTTCCGAGAATCCGGATCTGGTGGACTAAGGAGGAGACAGCATGAGAATGGATCAGCTGCCCACTCCCTGTTATGTGGTGGATGAGGACCGGCTGGAGGAGAATCTTAAGATCCTGGCCGGAGTCATGGAAGAGACCGGCTGCCGGATCCTTCTGGCCCAGAAGGCGTTTTCTGCATATGGGCTGTACCCGCTGATCGGAAAATATCTCAACGGGACTACGGCCAGCGGCCTTTTTGAGGCTCGTCTGGGCCGTCAGGAGATGGCTTTGCATCCTGAATTCCGGGGACGAAATCTGGAGACCCATGTATTTTCCGCTGCTTACCGGGAGGATGAATTTCAGGAGATTGCCGGACTCTGCGATCATGTGGTATTTAATTCTTTTGCCCAGCTGGAAAAATTCCGGGACACTGCCCGGAAGATGGGGGCGGGAATCGGCCTGCGGATTAATCCGGAATGCTCCACCCAGGAAGGTCACGCCATTTACGACCCGTGTTCTCACGGTTCACGCCTGGGGATCACGGCAGATCAGTTTTCGGAAGAGAAGCTTTCCGGTGTGGAGGGACTGCATTTTCATACCCTCTGTGAGCAGGATGCAGACGATCTGGAGCGGACGTTAGATGCGGTGGAAGAGAAGTTCGGACGGTATCTGTCCCTTCCGCAGATGAAATGGCTGAATT
Source organism: Candidatus Caccovicinus merdipullorum (assembly GCA_018715905.1). Lineage (GTDB taxonomy): Bacteria > Bacillota > Clostridia > Lachnospirales > Lachnospiraceae > Caccovicinus > Caccovicinus merdipullorum. Next base: position 5,166 of record DVKS01000059.1, read on the forward strand.
TCGGCGGAGGCCATCATATTACCAGAAAAGATTACCAGATTCCTCTCCTTATCCGTTGTATCCGGCGGATTAAGGAACGATATGGCCTTCAGGTTTATCTGGAGCCCGGCGAGGCTGTGGCATTAAATGCCGGATACCTTCTTACCAAGGTGCTGGATGTGGTGGAAAACGGCGGTGTATCTATCGCCATTCTGGACACCTCCGCTGCCTGCCACATGCCGGATGTGCTGGAAATGCCTTACCGTCCGCCTCTTAAGGACAGCGGCATGCCGGGGGAGAAGGCGTATACCTTCCGTCTGGCAGGCCCCACCTGTCTGGCGGGAGATGTGATCGGCGATTATTCTTTCGACGAACCGCTGAAAGTGGGACAGGAGCTGGTATTCCAGGACATGGCCATTTATTCCATGGTAAAAAACAATACCTTTAACGGCATGCCCCTTCCGGCCATTGCCTTTATGCGGCAGGGCCAGTGCCGGATCTGGAAGCAGTTCGGCTATGAGAATTTTAAGTGCCGCCTTTAATGGCGCCATTAAATATTACAGGTGCAGTGAACAAAATTACATTGAATTCTTCCATTGGTTTTAGTATGATAGTAGGGAAAGGATTTTTGATCAACCGATGAAGGAGGAATCGAAACATGGCTATATTAGTTGCCGGCGGAGCCGGTTATATCGGCAGCCATACCTGTGTGGAACTTTTAAATGCAGGCTATGACGTCGTAGTGGTGGACAATCTGTATAATTCCAGCGAGGAAGCAATAAAGCGCGTGGAGCAGATCACCGGAAAGTCTGTAAAGTTCTATCAGGCGGATGTGCTGGATAAGCCCGCCCTGGATAAGATTTTTGATGATGAGAACATCGATTCGGTAATCAATTTTGCCGGATTAAAGGCAGTGGGCGAATCGGTCCGGAAGCCTCTGGAGTATTATCACAATAACATTACCGGAACTCTGATTCTCTGTGATGTGATGAGAAACCATGGTGTCAAGAATATTATTTTCAGCTCCTCCGCCACGGTTTACGGAGATCCTGCTTTTGTTCCCATTACCGAGGAGTGCCCCAAGGGAAAGATCACAAATCCATACGGACAGACCAAGGGAATGCTGGAGCAGATCCTGACGGACCTTCATGTGGCAGACCCGGAGTGGAATGTGGTGCTTCTGCGTTACTTTAACCCCATCGGCGCCCACGAAAGCGGCCTGATCGGCGAGGATCCCAAAGGAATCCCCAACAATCTGGTTCCCTACATTGCGCAGGTGGCAGTGGGCAAATTAAAATGCCTGGGAGTATTCGGAAACGATTATCCCACCCACGACGGCACCGGTGTCCGGGATTATATCCATGTAGTTGACCTGGCCAAAGGCCATGTGAAAGCATTAAAGAAGCTGGCTCCCGGCAGCGGCGTAAGCATTTATAACCTGGGAACCGGTATCGGCTACAGCGTGCTGGATGTGCTTCATGCATATGAGAAGGCATGCGGAAAGACTCTTCCTTATGAGATCAAGCCCAGAAGAGCCGGCGATATCGCTACCTGTTACTGCGACGCCACGAAGGCGAAGGAAGAACTTGGCTGGGTAGCTGAGAAGGGAATCGATGAGATGTGCGCCGATTCCTGGAGATGGCAGTCCATGAATCCTGACGGATATCGTGCAGAATAAATGAATAAGAGCAAGTATAGGTGATGAAGAGCCGGGGACATTGGCAGACGATGTTTCCCGGCTTTTTTGTATTTAGCTCTTTGGAATGATGCATGTGGCGGGAGGGGATGGGAGCGGCGGTACAAGATGGTATTCTTGCAGCAGAATATGCCGATCCGGGCCGGTATGGTACAGATACATCTTATAATAGAAAACGTGAGTATTCTGCTGTTGAACTAAGAACAAATGTTCGAAAAACGATTGATAAATCTGAGAAAATATGCTAAGATAAAGCGAGAACATATGTTCTTGCTTTTTTAGCATAGAAACAATCGGAAAAGATTAAGCTTCTCACTTTTCTGAATTTCAGGAGGATAAGATGCTGATACAGGAAAATCTTTCGATACAGGAAAAGCTCCGCATACTGACAGATGCGGCCAAGTATGACGTATCCTGTACATCCAGCGGTGTAGGGAGGAAGGGAAAGAAGGGCTCACTGGGAAGTGCTTCGGAGGCCGGGATCTGCCACAGTTTTACTGCCGACGGCCGGTGCATCTCTCTTCTTAAGATCCTGTTTACCAATCAATGCATATATGACTGCAAATACTGCATTAACCGCTGTTCGAATGACACACTGCGGACATCCTTTACACCGGAGGAGGTGTGCCGCCTTACCATGGAATTTTACCGGAGAAATTATATTGAAGGTCTGTTTTTAAGTTCCGGAATCCTGCACAGTGCGGACCATACCATGGAGCTGCTCTGCCAGACTCTGTGGATGCTGCGGAAGCAGCACCGGTTTAATGGATATATTCATGTTAAGGCGATTCCGGGAGCCGATCCCTCTTTGATTGAAGCGGCAGGATTTCTGGCGGACCGGATGAGTGTGAATCTGGAGCTTCCTACGGCAGAGGGTCTTAAGAACCTGGCTCCGGGAAAGACCAGAGATAAGATCGTAAAGCCCATGAAGCAGATACAGAGAGGGATCATTCGGCAGATGGAGCGGGAGGGGATACCCCTTGATGCCGGAGAAGGCACCGGGCACAGGCAGAGGATTGGGGCAGGGGGATCTTCGCCGTTTTTTCTGTCGAAGAGTCATGGGGAGCCGGAGTCCGGCATGGCGATATCGTCAGCTTTTCGGCAGAACTTTTCATCGGATCTGCCTTCTGGTATTTTGCGGGAAGCGGCAGGCGCTCCCAGCCCCAGACAAAGGCTTGGCCGTTCCCGGTATGGAAATTATGGGATACGCAGGGTGTCCGGCCATCGTGAGACCTTTGTCCCGGCCGGGCAGTCCACGCAGATGATTGTGGGAGCCACACCGGAGAGTGATTATCAGATGCTTGCGGTGGCGGAGGCGCTGTATCAGAATTTCGGGATGAAACGTGTCTTTTATTCTGCCTATGTTCCGGTGAATCAGGACAGCAGTCTTCCCATGCTTTCCGGAGGTCCGCCGCTTCTGCGGGAACATCGTTTGTATCAGGCGGACTGGCTTATGCGTTATTATGGATTTGACGCAGATGAACTCCTGTCGGAAGAACGGCCGAATTTTAATCTTTTTCTGGATCCGAAGTGCGATTGGGCGCTGCAGCATCTGGAGCGGTTTCCGGTGGAAGTAAATCAGGCAGATTATGAGACGCTTTTGCGGGTCCCCGGACTGGGAATCCGGTCTGTACAGCGGATCGTGGCAGCCAGAAAGACGGCATATCTTGACTTTGGCGATTTAAAGAAGATGGGTGTGGTGTTAAAACGGGCCCAGTATTTTATTACCTGCCGGGGAAAGATGCTTTATCCGATCCCTATTGATCAGGATTTTATTGCGGGAAATCTGATGGGTGAGGAAAAGAGAAAAGAATTCCAGATCGGGAAAAAGGACAGCTACCGCCAGCTTTCGCTTTTTGACGACATGCACCTGGAGGCGGCTGGAAAGGAGGATGTGCTTTATGGTGATTTACACCTGTAAGGATACTTTTTCAGATATTCTCTGCAGTGCCTTTGGGGCGCTGGGGGAGGAGACAGGGCCGGAACATGTGCGGCTGGAGCTGGAAGGCATCGGAGATATGGAGCTTTTTGCTGTCTATCGTCAGGCGGAGGTTTCGGATACAGTCTTTCGGGAGGCGGTGTCGCAGATTTGCAGGAAGATCTCGCCGGCGGTTTACGAGAAGGTCTATCTGGCCTCCTTAAGCAGGGAAACGGACAAGGCGGACTGGATTTACCGCTTTCTGGTATCGGGGTTTCAGTATGGAAGTGCCGTTATGGAGATGCTTCATCTGGAAGAGGTCAGCCGGATCATGAAAATGTGCCGCTTTGTACAGAACGAAAGCCATCTTCTCACCGGCTTTCTGCGGTTTGCCCAGGCAGGCGGGGATCTTCTCATTGGCCGGATCGGACCGAAGAATGATGTGCTTCCCCTTCTGGCCTGGCATTTTTCCGACCGCCTGGCCGGCGAAAACTGGATGATTTATGACGAACACCGTAAGAAAGCAGTCCTGCATCCGGCGGGAGGAAGATGGTTCGTTCTTAATAAAGAAGATGAGGCCTGGCAGGAGAAGCTTTCCTGGAAGACGGATGAGGAGGAGTATCAGGCTTTGTGGAGAACGTTTCATGAGACGGCAGCCATTCCGGAGCGGGCCAATGCGCTGTGCCAGCGGACCCATCTGCCTCTCCGCTACCGTCCTTATATGACAGAATTTCAGAAGGGGAATCCCCGCGGAATTTGACGGTTTCGCTGCTGGAGGTATTGCGGGAGTGTCCGGAGTGTGATTAAATAGAGATAGAATTATGCTAAGATTCAGGAGGTGGAGTATGGCAGAAAGAGAAAATTTTACAGTTCCCTCCAGTGACGGGCATTCCCGGCTTTTTGGCACACTCTGGAAGCCAGAGGGACAGCCGTCTATGGTGCTGCAGATTGCCCATGGGATGCTGGAACATATGGGCTGCTATGACGAATTTGCGTCCTGGCTGGCAGATCAGGGAATCTTGGTGGCTGGTCATGACCATCTTGGCCATGGCCGGACTGCGGAGGATCCCAGCCAGCTTGGCGTTTTTGCTGCAAAGGTTCCGCCATCGGATAGGCGGTGTCAATTGAGGGATGCCAAATGTGCCGCTGCGGTTTCTGAAAAAGACGGCACGGTTTTCCTTATCAGAGATTTGAACCGGGTCCGCACGGTCTTATCCCGCAGATATGCCGGCATACCTTATTTTATGATGGGCCATAGTATGGGTTCCTTTATGCTGCGCAGGTATCTGACTGCGTTCGGAGACGGTATCTGCGGGGCTGTTCTTATGGGAACAGGGAATCAGCCAAAGGCCGCTGTGATGGCGGGACTGGCATTGGCCGGCGGGGCCAGCGCCCTGTTTGGCCCCCGAAGCCGCAGCAGCACAGTGGAGCGGGCGTGGAAGCAGGCGTTTAACCGGCGGTTTTGTCCCCTTCGGACTTCTATGGATTGGCTGAGTACAGATGAAGAGCAGGTAGACCGCTATCTGTCGGATCCTCTCTGCAACTTTCAGTTCAGCAGTTCGGCTTACCGGGACCTTCTTCGAATGGTTTATGACTCTGAGGATATTCGTCTGGCCCGGCGCATTCCAAAAGACCTTCCTATATTGTTGGTTTCCGGAGATCAGGACCCTGTAGGAGAAGAAGGGCGCGGAGTTTTGCGGGCAGAGGCACTTCTTCGGCGGGCCGGCGTCCGGCAGGTGGAAACGAAGCTGTATCCCGGCTGCCGTCATGAACTGGTAATTGAGAAGAACCGTCTGCAGGTCGCTGGGGATATTTTGGCATGGATGGAAAGCTGCAGGACGAGTTGATTTAAAAATTACAAAATATGTAAAAAATCCCGAATTCCTATTGCAGGATCCGGGATTTTTTGGTATAATATGGAAAATGTAAAAAACTGGGAATGCAACTTGGGGCAGAATACAGACTATGCAGTATGGGGGCGATAAGACTGTTTCAGAAGGTATACAGTGCAGGTGTATGGGGGATCAGCGGATTCCTTGTGTCTGTGGAAGCGGATGTGCACGATGGACTCCCGGGCTTTCAGATGACAGGGAATCTTTCGCAGGAAACCAGAGAAGGGCAGGAGAGAGTGCGGACTGCTTTGAAGAATGCGGGATTTCGTCTGCCGGCAAAGAAGATTATCATAAACCTATCTCCGGCAGATGTCCGAAAAGAGGGCACTGCTTATGATCTGGCTGTGGGAGCGGCCGTCCTGGGAGCTTTTGGACTTTTAGATCCGGATCTGCTTACAGATTCCCTGATTCTGGGAGAATTGGGACTGGACGGTATGGTGAAGCCGGTGCGGGGTGTGCTTCCCATCGTGGCGTCAGCCAGAGAGAAGGGGATCCGCCGCTGTTTTTTGCCGGAGGAGAACGCTATGGAAGGACGCCTTGTGGACGGAGTTCAGATTATCCCGGTAAACAGCATGAAACAGCTGGCGGATATGCTGGATCCGGCGGCTTTTCAGAAGCTGGATTGTTTCGGGCATCCAGGCGGACTAAAAGACGGAGAAAAAGAAGATTATGATGTGGATTTTTCCGATTTAAACGGACAGCAGCTTCTGCGGAGGGCTACTGAGATTGCAGTGGCCGGCCGTCATAATATTCTTTACATCGGACCCGCCGGGTCTGGAAAAACCATGGCGGCTATGCGGATCCCTACGATCATGCCCCCGTTAAGCCGGGAAGAGAGCATGGAGATATCCAAAATCTACAGCATCTGCGGTCTGCTGCCGCCGCGGTCACCGCTGATTCGTACCAGGCCCTTCCGCAGTCCCCATCATACGATCACCCCTGCAGCACTGGCCGGAGGCGGAGCCTCACCCAGGCCGGGCGAGATTTCTCTGGCCTCCGGCGGCGTGCTTTTTCTGGATGAACTTCCGGAGTTTTCTGGGAAGGCCATAGAGATTCTCCGCCAGCCGTTGGAAGAGAGGGAAGTGCGGATTTCCAGGCTTCACCGGCTCTGCACCTTTCCGGCAGATACAGTCCTTGCGGCGGCCTGCAATCCATGTCCCTGCGGTTTTTATCCGGACCGGAGCCGGTGCCGGTGCAGTGAATGGCAGGTGAAACGATATCTGGGCCGTATTTCGAAGCCCATATTGGATCGGATCGATATAACCGTGGAAGCGGCTCCGGTTTCCTATGAGGAACTTCGAAAGAAGGGGGAAAACGAATCTTCCGCACAGATACGCAGCCGGGTGATCCGGGTACAGAAACTGCAGGAAGAGCGTTTTGCCGGACGGGAGAAGATCCGGTTCAATGGGGATATGGGAGCTCGGGAGATTGAGGAATTCTGCAGGCTGGATCAGGAGGGGGAAGAATATCTGAAAGGAATTTATGAAAAGCTGCATTTAAGTGCCAGAGGCTGCCACAAGGTCCTGAAGGTAGCCAGGACGATTGCGGATCTGGACGGCGAGGGGCAGATCCGGCGAATCCATCTGTGCGAGGCCGCCGGATATCGTTCGCTGGAGAACAAATACTGGAAAGGATGAGACGGGATTGAACCTTGAAAATCAAAGAATGGAAAGAGAGAAAGAGGCATTATACTGGCTTTCCCGAATTCCCTTTCTGGGATCGGTTACTGTAGGCCGGATGCGCAGCTGCACGGAAAGCTATGAAGAAATATATAATATAGAAGGAAAAACGTGGGAAGCCAGAGGAATCCTCAGCCCGGACAAGGCCCGGCGTATGGAAACAGAGCGCGGGAAAATTAAGGAGGCGCTGGAAGAGTATCATAGTTTGGCCGGGCGGGGAATAAGGTTTATTACCATTCTGGACCAGGATTATCCGGAGCGGTTCCAGGGACTGGAAGGCCGCCCACTGTGGCTCTCTGTAAGGGGACGCCTTCCGGATTCCCATCGCCCGGCCCTTGCCATAATCGGATCCCGTTCTGCCACACGATACGGGATGGAGATTGCGGAATGCTTCGGACGGGAATTGGCAAAAGAAGGGATACAGATTGTCAGCGGACTTGCAGCTGGGATCGACGGAGCCGGACAGAAAGGAGCGTTAGAGGGCGGAGGAGATACCTACGGTGTTTTGGGATGCGGCATTAATATCTGCTATCCCAGGGAGCACTACCAGCTTTATGAGGAGATTGTCCGTTCCGGCGGCATGATCAGTGAGTACAGGCTGGGAGAACCGCCTGTGGCACGGAATTTCCCTGTCCGCAACCGTATCATCAGCGGGCTTTCGGACGGGATTCTGGTAGTCGAGGCCAGAGAAAAAAGCGGCTCTCTTATTACGGTAGAGCAGGGATTAAATCAGGGAAAGGATATTTTTGCAGTTCCGGGACGGATTACAGATCCGGGAAGCGCCGGCTGCAACCAGCTGATCCAGAACGGCGCCTACCCGGTGAATTCCCCTGGCGATATACTGGAATATTTTGGGATTCGATTTCAGAAAAAATTAAGTCTTCATGAAAAAAATGAGAAGGGACTTGCCAAGAAAGAAAAAATGGTGTATAGTTTCATCGATTTACATCCGAAGCATTTGGAAGATATTGTAAGCGAATGCGGACTGCCTTTAAGTGAATGCATGATGATCCTTCTTGATCTGGAATTAAAAGGCTTCGTAACCAGCTTCGGGGGAAACTATTATGGAAGGAAGCTTTGAATCGCAAGGAGTTCTTATGGCAAATTGTTTGGTTATTGTGGAGTCACCGGCGAAGGTGAAGACAATTAAAAAATTTTTAGGCTCAAATTACCAGGTGGATGCTTCGAACGGCCATGTGCGGGATTTGCCGAAAAGCCAGCTGGGGTTTGACCCGGATCATGATTTTGAGCCGAAATATATTACCATCCGCGGAAAAGGAGACATTTTGGCGAAACTCCGCAAAGAAGTGAAGAAAGCGGATAAAATATACCTGGCAACTGACCCGGACCGTGAGGGAGAGGCGATTTCCTGGCACCTTATGAAAGCACTTAAGCTGGACGAGGCTAAGGATAAGCAGGTTTACCGCATCAGTTTTAATGAGATCACAAAAAATGCAGTAAAGGCATCAATCAAACATCCCCGTGAAATCGATATGGATCTGGTAAATGCCCAGCAGGCCAGAAGGATGCTGGACCGTATGGTAGGCTACCGCATCAGTCCTCTTCTGTGGGAGAAGGTGAAGCGGGGATTAAGCGCCGGACGGGTTCAGTCTGTGGCCCTTCGCATGATCTGTGACCGGGAAGACGAGATCAATGCATTTATTCCGGAAGAATACTGGAATCTGGAAGCGGATTTTAAGGTGCAGGGAGCAAAGAAGCCCCTTACTGCCAAATTTTATGGAAAGAAAGACGGAAAGCTCTCCATTCCCAATCGGGAATCTCTGGATCAGATTTTGAATGGACTGAAAGATCAGCATTATCTTGTTGATGAAGTAAAGAATGGTGAGCGCATGAAGAAAGCGCCCCTTCCCTTTACTACCAGTACACTGCAGCAGGAGGCATCCAAGGTGCTGAATTTCTCTACCCAGAAAACCATGCGCCTGGCACAGCAGCTTTATGAAGGTGTTGATGTAAAAGGTCTGGGTACGGTTGCACTGATCACGTATCTGCGTACGGATTCCACCCGTGTGGCGGAAGAGGCGGATGCCGCAGCCAGAGCTTACATCGGGGAACATTTCGGACAGCAGTATGTAGGCAAAGAAGAAAACGGCCGGAAAAACGGCGGAAAGATTCAGGATGCCCATGAGGCCATCCGGCCTACGGATATTTCTGTAACACCTGCCATGGTGAAGGATTCTCTTGCGCGGGATCTGTTCCGTCTCTATCAGCTGATCTGGAAGCGTTTTGCGGCCAGCCGCATGGAAAGTGCGCGTTATGAGACAACTTCGGTAAAGATTAAAGCTGGAGACTATTATTTTACCATGACAGCTTCCAAGCTGGCATTTGACGGCTTTATGTCTGTTTACGTACAGGATGATGAGAAAGAAGAAAATAACCGTCTCCTGGGAAAACTTGAGAAAGGCATGGAGATGGAGCTGGAAGCACTGAGGGAAAGTCAGCACTTTACCCAGCCGCCGGCTCATTATACCGAGGCGTCGCTGGTAAAGGCACTGGAAGAGCAGGGAATCGGACGCCCCAGTACCTATGCGCCTACTATTACCACGATCCTGGCCAGAAGGTATGTGACCAAGGAAAATAAAAATCTTTATGTGACGGAACTGGGCGAAGTGGTGAACCGGATGATGAAGCAGTGCTTCCCCAGTATCGTAGATAAAGATTTTACGGCGAATCTGGAATTTCTCCTGGATAAGGTGGGAGACGGAAGCGTGGACTGGAAGACGGTGGTCAGCAATTTTTATCCCGATCTGGAAGAAGCGGTGGCGAAGGCAAAGGATGAACTGGAGTCGGTAACCATTGCCGATGAAGTGACGGATGAGGTCTGCGAGCTGTGCGGCAGGAATATGGTGATCAAATATGGCCCCCACGGAAAGTTCCTTGCCTGTCCCGGTTTTCCGGAATGCAAGAACACAAAGCCTTATCTGGAGAAGATCGGTGTTCCCTGCCCCAAGTGCGGCGGCCAGGTTGTGGTGAAAAAGACCAAGAAAGGCAGACGCTACTATGGCTGCGAGAATAATCCGGAGTGCGATTTTATGTCCTGGCAGAAGCCGTCCACAGAGAAATGTCCTTCCTGCGGCGGTTATATGGTGGAAAAAGGCAGCAAGCTGGTTTGCGCAGATCAGCAGTGCGGCTATAGTATGAATATTAAAGAGAAACAAACAAATTAGTTAAAAAATTCGAAAATCTTCCAAAAACTATTGTAGGTGTCAAGAATTTGTGGTACAATTTACCTAACATTCCAGAATGTGTTCCCAAAAGGCCGGAAACGAGTTAGGAGGATTTGAACATGAGCGTACAATTGCTTGACAAAACCAGAAAAATCAATAAATTGCTGCACAATAATAATTCTCACAAGGTTGTGTTCAATGACATCTGCAAGGTTTTAAGTGAGATTTTGTTGTCCAATATCCTTGTAATCAGCAAAAAGGGAAAAGTCTTAGGCGTAAGCATCTGGCCCGGCGTAGACGAAATTGAAGAACTGATCGATGACAAAGTAGGCGGTTATGTGGATAAGATGCTGAACGAACGGCTTTTAAGCGTTCTTTCCACAAAGGAGAATGTAAACCTGGCAACTCTTGGATTTGCGGAAGAGAATGTAAAGAAATACCAGGCTATCATCACCCCCATTGATATTGCCGGAGAGCGTCTGGGGACCCTGTTTATTTACAAGTGTGATTCCAGCTATGATATTGATGATATTATCCTCAGCGAATACGGCACTACCGTAGTTGGGCTGGAGATGATGCGCTCCGTAAATGAGGAAAATGCAGAGGAGACCCGAAAGATCCAGATTGTAAAATCTGCGATCAGTACGCTGTCCTTTTCCGAACTGGAGGCGATTACCCATATTTTCGAGGAACTGGATGGAAACGAGGGAATTCTGGTGGCCAGCAAGATTGCAGACCGGGTGGGCATCACCCGTTCCGTGATTGTAAATGCTCTGCGCAAGTTTGAGAGCGCCGGGGTAATCGAATCCCGCTCTTCCGGTATGAAGGGGACTTATATTAAGGTTTTAAATGATGTGGTATTCGATGAACTGAAAAATATTAAAGCTGCCGGGAAATAACCGGACAGCTTTTTAACGGAAAAAATACAGGAAATCCCGATAAAATTTAAACTAGCCGCTTGCCAAGCGGCTAGTTTTATGCTATACTGCTACAGTTGACAAATTTAGCAGGTGCTTTTATGCACTGTTAAAATCTTGCACGTCTGCGGATTCCAGGAGCAGGTGCCGGTGCAAAGGGATACGGATTCATCGATCTGGCCGGTCGTTCCGGAAGCATGAGAAGCAGGCGGAAGAGGCCTCTTCCCAAAGGGAAGGGAGCAAAAACCAAAATGGAGGAAAAGACATGAGCGTAATTTCTATGAAGCAGTTACTGGAAGCTGGTGTGCACTTTGGCCATCAGACGAGAAGATGGAACCCCAAGATGGCTCCTTACATCTACACCGAGAGAAACGGTATCTACATCATCGACTTACAGAAGTCTGTAGGCAAGGTGGATGAGGCTTACAAGGCCGTTTCTGATATCGTAGCTGAGGGCGGCACCATTCTGTTTGTAGGTACCAAGAAGCAGGCGCAGGATGCCATCAAGACCGAGGCGGAAAGATGCGGTATGTACTATGTAAATGAGAGATGGTTAGGCGGTATGCTGACCAACTTCAAGACCATTCAGAGCCGTATTGCCAGATTAAAAGAGATCGAGGCTATGTCCGAGGACGGAACTTTTGATGTTCTGCCGAAGAAGGAAGTAATTGCCTTAAAGAAAGAGTGGGAGAAGTTAGAGAAGAATCTGGGAGGAATCAAGGAAATGAAGAGAGTCCCGGATGCAATCTTTATTGTAGACCCGAAGAAGGAAAGAATCTGCGTGCAGGAAGCACATACTCTTGGCATTCCGCTGATCGGTATTGCAGATACCAACTGCGATCCGGAAGAGCTGGATTACGTAATTCCCGGCAATGATGATGCAATCAGAGCCGTTAAGCTGATCGTATCCAAGATGGCTGACGCTGTAATCGAGGCAAACCAGGGCGAAGCTGAGGCTGAGCTGGAAGCTGCAGGCGAGCTTGAGGAAGAGGCAGCAGAGGAATAAAAACCTGGAAACGAAACAGAAGTGAATTTTCAAGTCACGGAGGGATATTAAGATGGCAGCAGTTACCGCAGCATTGGTAAAAGAGTTAAGAGAGATGACCGGCGCCGGAATGATGGACTGCAAGAAGGCTCTTGCAGCTACTGACGGCGATATGGACAAGGCAGTTGAGTTCTTAAGAGAAAAGGGACTTGCAGGCGCTGCTAAGAAGGCAGGCCGGATTGCCGCAGAGGGCATTGTTGTAACCGACTTAAGCGCAGACGAGAAGCTTGGCGTTGTAGTAGAAGTAAACGCTGAGACGGACTTTGT
>DVKS01000008.1 GCA_018715905.1 Candidatus Caccovicinus merdipullorum
AAAGCGTAGGTGCATTGATCTCTTCTGCTGTCTTCCCTTCAAAGATATGCTTGGGAATAATATAAACCGTATCGATATCCTGAAGGAAGGTGTCTACGTACATGGAAGTCTTCAGATTAAAGGTGACTGTGTACGTATCATCTGCCGTAACTTCAATGGAATCCTCCGAAAGTTCCGCGCCGGAATCATCCACACCGGCAATATACTGAAGGTGATAGCGGCTCTTTGCCTCTACCTGCGGATCTGAATACATCTGGTAACTGAATACCACATCGTCTGCCGTTACCGGTTCTCCGTCTGACCACACCGCATTCTCATGAAGCTTAAAAGTCACTGCAGAAGAGTCCTCATTTACCGTCCAGGATTCTGCCAGACGGCCCTCAATGCTTCCGTCCGCCTTGGACTGGGTCAGACGATCATAGATCTGGTCGCAGATCATACGAGTATAGTTGCTGGTAGTATTTAAAGGCATCATGGTATCCCAGGCCGTAGAAATGGCAGCTGTGATTACTTTCTCTCCAGAGGCGGATGCCTCCGTCTCTGTGGTTTCCCCTGATGCAGGGGCAGCCGTTGTTTCCGTGGTTGTACTCTGTCCGCCGCAGGCCGTCAGGCCCATGGTTACTGCCGCTGCCAGAAGAAGGGATGCGGCCTTCGCGAATCGTCTTTTTCTCATCATTTCATCCTCCTGTTTTCTTATTCTTATTTACAAATGCACAGTCATTCTTTAAACCCGGATCTTGGGATCCAATGCATCCCGGATGCCGTCTCCCAGGAAATTGATGCTTAAAACGGTAATCAAAAGTGCGATTCCCGGCGGCATCCACATCCAGAGTCTCTGTGACAGCACCGTAATGGACTGGGCATCATAAAGCATATTTCCCCAACTGGCTCCCGGCGGCTGCACTCCCATTCCAAGGAAACTTAAGGAGGACTCCGTCAGAATCGCGCTGGCCATCTGGAAAGTAATGGCAATCAGAATGGGCGCAAAGGAGTTAGGCAGAACATATTTCGTTATGATCTTGAAATTCGATGTGCCGATGGCACGAGCTGATTCCACGTACTCTTTCTCTGAAACAGAAAGCACGTTGGCATAAATCAGTCTGGCAAACTGGGTCCATCCAAGTACGCCGATTACTACGGTAACAGACCAGACTGAGGGTCCTACTACAGAAACCAGTACAAGAATCAGTACAATGGAAGGAAAGGACATAAAAATATCAGCCACACGCATGATGCAGATTTCCGCCTTTCCACGGAAAAATCCGGCGATCAGTCCCAGAGGAACTCCCACCATACAGCTGATCAGCGTAGACAAAAGGCCCACCAGAAGAGAGGTCCTCCCTCCATAGATCAGTCTGGAAAAAATATCCCGTCCGATGGCATCTGTTCCAAGAAGATGCGCAGAACTTGGCGCCTGGGCAAAGGACATATAATCAGAATCATAAGGATTCAGATCCATAATATACGGCAGAAAAACCACCAGAAGGATCTCAAGAATCAGAACAAAAAGTCCTGCCATTGCCATCTTATGCTCTGTAAGCTTGCTGATTACCTCAGAAAGGTAGCTTTCGTTTTCTCTTTTCTTCATCTTCCGCCTCCTGATTATTTATAGCTGATCCGCGGATCCAGAAGACCGTAGGCCACATCCGTCAGAATATTCGCCAGCAGCACAGCCGCTGCAATCATAACAGTAATGCCCATGATCACCGGATAATCCCGGCCCTCGATGGCCGTTACCATTAATGATCCGATTCCCGGCCAGCCAAACACCTGCTCCGTAACCACAGCGCCGCCGACCAATGACGGAATGGACATGCCCACCACCGTAATTACAGGGATCAACGCGTTCTTAAGGCCGTGACGAAAGATAACCGCCCACCGCTTCAGTCCCTTGGAGCGGGCCGTCCGGATGTAATCTTCCTGCATAACCTCCAGCATGCTGCTTCGCATATGACGAACCCAGCCGCCGATCTGCTGGAAGGAAAGAACAAGGCACGGCATCACCATGTGACGGGCCAGATCCGGAAAAGTACGAACGCCGGAGGAACTGTACATGCCGCCGGAAGGGAGAATCTGGAACACGATGGCAAACAGGTAGATAAATACCAGGCCCACAAAAAAGTTAGGCGTAGCCATCATAAGAAGTGAAATCCCGCCGGAAATATAATCACGCTTGGAATTGGGCTTGGAAGCCGCATAAATTCCCAGAGGAATCGAAACCAGAAGAGACAGCACGATGGAACATGCCGCCAGGCTGGCCGTAGCCGGAAGTCTCTCCAGAATCATATCTGCCACCGGACGCTGCGTGCTGTAGGAAAATCCCATATTTCCCTGAAAAAGCTGTCCGAGCCAGCTTAAATACTGAACAATCACAGGCTGGTCCAGTCCAAGTGCTACCCGGCGCCGTTCCAGTTCATCCGGCGTAATTCCCGGATCCGCCAGCATGGCATCCAGCGGTGAACCTGGCGCCAGATTCAAAATAAAATAAGCAAGGATCGTAATCCCCAGGAAAGTAGGTATGGCCATCAAAAGCCTCTTCAGTACGTATTTCCATTTCATGCGCAATCGTATCCTTTCGTAAGATTATGCTAATCATATTATTAACATACTACTCCATTTTTCCAGTATGCACAAGCTTTTTCTTAAATTTTTGTAAATTAATTTATATTTTCTTTACCTCAATGGAGTTTTTGGCTATTTTTTCGACATCTTACATACTTATATAATCCTTTTCTCCGGGGCAGGCCTCTGCAGTTGATATTTCACTTTTCATGTGTTATATTTCAATAAAGAATAAATCTGACTACCAGCCGTTTTCAAACGGCACAGACAAAACTCGAACAGCAGGAGGCAGCACTTATGATTGAAAAATGGAATATCACAATTCCGGAACTGACCGGCGACACCCAGCGCGGCGTCTATGTATACCTTCCGGAATCCTTAAAATATGACAGCGGACGGCGCTGTCCCGTCCTTTATATGTTTGACGGACACAATGTATTTTTTGATTCCGATGCCACCTATGGAAAATCCTGGGGTATGAAAGAATATATGGACTATACTCAGACTCAGGTAATCATCGCCGCCGTGGAATGCAGCCACAGCCCCGACCACGGCCGTCTTAAAGAATATTCCCCCTACACCTTTTCCGATCCCGACTGCGGCGCCATCTGCGGCTGCGGCCGTATCACCATGGAATGGATGACCAAAACCTTCAAGCCTCTGATCGACAGCCGTTATCCTACTCTTCCGGACAGGAAAAATACATACATTGCCGGCAGCTCCATGGGCGGACTCATGAGCCTTTACGCAGTATTGGAATACAACCATGTCTACTCCCGGGCAGCCGCTCTCTCTCCTTCCCTCTGGACCAGTCCCTCCCAGGTTGACCGGCTGATCCGTCAGGCCCATATAGCAGATGACACGGTCATCTACATGGATTACGGCTCCCAGGAGTTTAAATCCGGGCGGAATATGGAACGGATTTTCAACCGTACAGTGGAACAGCTCCTTAACCGCCGGATTTACCTGACCAGCCGGATTGTTCCGGAAGGACGCCATTGTGAAGCCTCCTGGGAAAAGCAGCTGCCCTTTATGATGCATACACTCACGTACCAGATTTAAATAAAGAAATGATTTCTCTGGGGTTCCGGCCTCTTCCGGAAAGAAAGGGAGAAAATGGAAGTACAATATTTCAAAGAATACAGTCCCGCTCTTGAAAAAGACATGGAATGGAAAGTTTACGGAAGCAGCGGCAGGCCGGTTCTTTTTATTCCCTGTCAGGACGGGCGTTTTTATGACTTTGAGAATTTCGGCATGACCGATGTATGGAAGCCATGGATCGACTCTGGACAGGTGATGATCTGTTCGGTGGATACATTAGATCGTGAAACCTGGTCCGCCTCCTGGAGCGATCCCCGCAGACGTATCCTGCGTCATGAAAGCTGGGTTCACTATCTGACAGACCAGATGGTTCCCTGGCTCCGCACTCTGGCCAATCAGCGAAACGGCTGGAGCGGCGTGCCTTTTATTCTCATCACCGGCTGCAGCCTTGGCGCCGCCCATGCAGCAAATCTTTATTTCCGCCGCCCGGACCTTTTCGACGGACTTATGGCCTTAAGCGGCGTATATTCCGCTGAATTCGCTTTCGGCTCATATATGGACGATCTGATCTACGCAAATTCCCCGGTACATTACCTGGCCGATATGCCAAAAGACCATCCTTACATTTCTTATTATAATCAGAAAAAAACCATCATCTGCACCGGGCAGGGACCATGGGAGCTTCCTGACTATACCAGACGCCTGGATGAGATTCTCTGTCAGAAAGGCATTAACGCCTGGTTCGATTACTGGGGTTATGACTGCTCCCATGACTGGCCCTGGTGGAAACGTCAAACCACGTACTTTGTACCCTATTTACTTTCTGCCAAATAGGCGGTGGAATCAAAGATACCAGATACACCGCCCAGTAATGGCTGCTTTAAGAAAGGAGTTTGCAGCACAATGAAAAATTTCATCTTTATCTCCCCCAACTTCCCCACCAATTACTGGCTGTTCTGCCGGGAACTTAAGAAAAACGGCATAAATGTGCTGGGAATCGGCGATCAGCCCTACGAAGAACTGACCCCGGAATTAAAGGACAGCCTCTGCGAATACTACAAGGTCAGCAATCTGGAAAATGACGACGAGGTTTACCGCGGCGTAGCATTCCTGATCTTCAAACATGGTCCCATCCAATGGCTGGAATCCAACAACGAATACTGGCTGGAGCGGGATGCCCGTCTGCGCACCGCCTTTCACATTACCAGCGGTTTCCAGGAAGAGGACATCCCCAACATCAAGTACAAATCAAAAATGAAAGCATTCTACCAGAAAGTAGGAATCCCTGTAGCCCGCTATCACATGGCTGACACGCTGGAGGGCTGCCTTTCCTTCGCAGAAAAGGTGGGATATCCCATTGTGGCCAAGCCGGATAACGGCGTAGGCGCTTCCCATACTTTCAAGATCGAAAATGACCAGCAGATGGAAGAATTCTTCACTGGCAGACGTCACCCGGACACTCCCTACATTATGGAAGAATACATTTTCGGTGAGGTAAATTCCTACGATGCTATCTTTGACTCTCAGGGGAACCCGCTTTTCGAAACGGGAAATGTAACCCCAAATTCTATCATGGACATTGTAAACAACAATGACAATTCCATCTTCTACATATTAAAGGATCTTCCGGAGGATACCCGCATTGCCGGACGGGCCACAGCCAAAAGTTTTGGCGTAAAAAGCCGCTTCGTCCATTTTGAATTTTTCCGCCTGGCCAGAGATCATGAAGGTCTGGGCAAAAAAGGCCAGCTGATGGCTCTGGAAGTAAACATGCGCCCCTGCGGCGGTTTTACCCCCGATATGATTGATTTTGCCCACGGCACCGATGTATACAAGATCTGGGCGGATATGATTGCCTTTGACCGGACTGATCTGAAACCGGGAAAAGATGCCTACTGTGCATTTGCAGGAAGGCGGGACGGCAAACCCTTCCTGATGGATCACGATGCTATTATGGCCCGCTACGGCAGGCAGATCAAAATGTCCGGCCGTCTCCCGGATGTGCTTGCCACTGCCATGGGAAACCAGATGTACCTGGCGGTATTTGATACAAAGGAAGAACTGGACCAGTTCTTTACAGATATTCTGCGCTGCCGGGAAGAAAAAAATGCAGCTGAAACTGCTTCGGAACCAGAAGCCTGATTCCTGCCGCAAGATTCAGCTGCTTTGCGGTTCGGTTTTTCCGCATGGCAATCCGATACCCCGCAGCTTACTGCGGGATATCGGATTCAAGGAGCCGGTAAATTTCCGGAAACGGCTCTACACTTCGCTTTAAGATCCCGTTCACATACGCAATCAGAATCCCGTAATTGGTCATAGGAACCTGCTGGTCCCTGGCACATCCCAGACGGTACCGCATCTCACGCTCATTTAACATGCAGCCGCCGCAGTGGACCACCAGCCGGTACCCGGAAAGGTCATCCGGGAACTGGGTCCCTGATGTAAAGGAGAAGGAAATCTCTTTTCCTGTATATTTTCGGATCCAGGCCGGAAGCTTTACGGTGCCGATGTCACCGCACTGGCGGTGGTG
>DVKS01000001.1 GCA_018715905.1 Candidatus Caccovicinus merdipullorum
TGAGCCTGGGAGATATGATCCTGGATATTAACCGGATGCTGACAAAGGAGGAACCGGCAGATGAAGAAATGCATTTTCTGCGGCACCTTCAGTGAGGGGGGCCGGTACCTTCTTTCCTTTGGTCTGCTGGCTGCGGCACTTCTCTTTCTGTTTTTCTGGAATGTGAATTCCGGAAGCGTGGACCTTTCGCCGGCAGAGGTGTTTCGTCTTCTTTTTTGGAAAGAGGGGGAGGAGACAGCATACCATATTTTGTGGGATATCCGGCTGCCCAGGATCCTGGCTGCAGCGGTGTTAGGCGGCGCATTATCCGTTTCCGGTTTTCTTCTGCAGACCTTTTTTGCAAATCCCATTGCCGGGCCTTACGTGCTGGGGATTTCCTCCGGGGCCAAGCTGGTGGTTTCCCTGATCCTGGTATTTCTTCTGGGTCGGGGGATTCCGGTCAGCTGGGCCATGCTGATTCTGGGGGCATTTTCCGGCTCCATGATTTCCATGGGGTTTGTGCTCCTTGTGTCGGCCAGGGTAAAGAGCATGTCCGTACTGGTAGTCTGCGGCGTGATGATCGGCTATATCTGTTCGGCAGTAACGGATTTTGTGATTACCTTTGCCGATGACGCCAATATCGTCAACCTGCATAACTGGTCTATGGGAAGCTTTTCCGGCATGTCATGGGAAAGCGTGAAGGTACTGGTGCTGGTGGTTTTTGTTTCTCTGATTCTGGTATTTCTTCTGGCAAAGCCCATAGGAGCCTATCAGCTGGGAGAGACTTACGCCAGGAGCATGGGAGTGAATATCCGGCGGTTTCGTGCGGAGCTGATCCTTTTATCCAGCATTCTTTCTGCCTGCGTGACGGCTTTCGCCGGCCCCATCTCTTTTGTGGGAATCGCCGTTCCCAGGCTCATCAAAGGGCTCTTCGGCACGTCCCGGCCCATTCTTATTATCCCCGGGTGTTTCCTTGGCGGAGCCGTCTTCTGCCTTTTGTGTGACCTGATTGCACGGACAGTGTTTGCGCCTACGGAGGTGTCCATCAGCTCTGTGACAGCGATTTTCGGTGCGCCGGTGGTGATTGCCATTATGGTGCGCAGGAAGGGGCGAGGATGATGAAGAAAGAATATCTGCATACAGAGGATATGGATGTGGGATATCGGGGGAAGACGCTGATTTCCCACATCTGCCTGCAGGTAAAGGGCGGCCAGGTGGTTACGCTGATCGGTCCTAACGGCAGCGGCAAGTCTACCATATTAAAGAGTATTATCCGCCAGCTGGATCTGATGGGCGGAACCGTGTATCTGGACGGAACGGATATGAAGTGCTTAACTCCCCGCCAGTCTGCCAGAAAAATGGCGGTTCTTATGACGGAGCGGATCCAGCCGGAACGGATGACCTGCCGGGAGGTGGTCAGCGCCGGGAGATATCCCTATACCGGTCTTATGGGAATCCTTGGAAGAGAAGACCAGGAAAAGACAGATGAGGCCCTCTCTATGGTAGGGGCCATGGAACTGGCATCGGCGGATTTCCTGGAATTAAGTGATGGACAGAGACAGCGGATCCTTCTGGCCAGGGCAATCTGCCAGGAGCCGGAACTGATCGTTCTGGATGAACCCACTTCTTTTCTGGATATCCGGTATAAGCTGGAAATTCTGACGATTATAAAAGAACTGGTATGCAAAAAGCAGACGGCGGTGTTAATGTCCCTCCATGAGCTGGATCTGGCCCAGCGGATTTCTGATTACGTGGTCTGCGTCAATGGAAGCGCCGTGGACCGGATGGGAACGCCGGAGGAAATCTTTACTTCCGATTATGTGCGAAAGCTGTATGGGATCACGGCAGGAAGCTACTGTGCGGAACTGGGATTTCCTGAAATGGAGCCAGCGCCGGGGCCGCCGCAGGTATTTGTCATCGGAGGCAACGGCACGGGGCTTCCCGTGTACCGGAAGCTGCAGCGCCAGGGAATTCCCTTTGCTGCAGGCATTCTCCATTCCAATGATGTGGAATATCCCGTGGCGAAAGCCCTGGCTGCAGAAGTGATTGAAGAAAGGCCTTTCTGGCCGATCCGGGAGGAAACGTTTCAGAAAGCGGCGGAAGTCCTTGCACAATGCGGGAAGGTGATCTGCTGCATTGATTCCTTCGGCCCCATGAATGAGGGGAACCGGCGGCTGGCCCAACTGGGGAAGGAAAAATAAATCCTCCCCAGCTATTCTCTTTCCGTCGTATACCGCCGCAGAAGCACAGGGGCAATAACTTTATGGACCGGTTCCGTCAGCGGAGCCGGTTTCCTTTTTTTCTGTTCGTTCATCTGTTCCACTAAAAGACGGACGGCTTCGTGGGAGATCTTATCGATCTGCTGCCCGATGGTGCTGATGGGGAATACTGCTTCCTGGGAAACCGGGGAATTATCGAATCCGATAATATAGTAATCCGGCGGAAGTTTCCCATAGCGGCGGATCAGAAGATTCAGCAGAGTATTTGCATGGGTATCGTTGGTGACAAAGATACCCTTTTTCTTTCCCTGATACTTTTCTTCCAGGATCGAAAGGATTTCCTGGAGGGTGCGCTGGTCTTCCTCATAATGCTGGCCCAGGTTCCGGAGAAAAACTTCATGGGGAAGCTGGTGGTCCCGGCAGAAATCTTCAAAGCCCCGGATCCGGCCATAGGCGGGAACGGATTCCGGCGTGGGGGTATTGATGTGGATCAGCACATCGCAGCCGTGCTTGGCCAGAAGGCTTACGGCCTGGATGCCTCCCATATAGTTGTCCGTATTGACGCTGGATACGTAAGTATCCTCCCGCTCGATGGTGACGATGGGAACTTTAAGGTCGGCCAGTTCTCTGGAAGGGATCGTGTGGCTTAAGATGATCAGCCCCTCGATCTTATAGGCCATAAGTTCCCGGATGTACTGCCTTTCGATTTCTTCATTTTCATTTCCAATAAAAACCAGAAATTTGTAGCCGAATTCCTCATAGGTCAGCAGGATCTGGTTCAGGATTTCCGAATAATAGTGAAGATAAAGGTTCGGCACAATGATGCCGACGAATTCCGTCTTTCCATTGGCCAGAATCCGGGCTACTTTGTTTTCCTGATAATTCAGCTTGATCAGTGCATCGGAAATGATCTGCTGGTTTTCCAGTGTGAGAGAATCCGGGTTATTAAAATAGCGGGAAATGGTGGTTTTGGAAAAGTTTGTATATTTAGCGATGTCGCTGAAGGTTACGTTTTGTTTTTTTGCCATAGTGCCTCCTGATGAAAGAGTGGTTGTTTTCCTGTATCCAAGTATAGCAAAAAAACAGGGAAGGGGCAAGATAAAAAGTTATCGGTAAAGTAACCGGTTACTTATTGACTTTTAAAAGATTCCGTGATAATATGAAACCATAAAGTAACCGGTTACTTTACCGGTTACGAAACGAGGCGGAATGCAGGTGCGGACCTTCAGAAATCTTCCTGCAGACAGGTTTGGGTCAGATTTTTGTCCGTCCGGCGCCAGCATCATCAGATTTCAATTTTCAGGAGGAGGACATGATGAAACGAAATCCAGTAAAACGAGCAGCGGCCGCAGGGCTGGCGGCGGTGATGGCGGCGGGGCTTTTAACGGGGTGCCGGTTCGGCTTTGCCAGTGATCCCGATGATCCAAACGAGGTAAAGGAGACGGAACCTATCGACACATCGGCGGACACATTTGTGTATGATGAAAGTCTTGCAGGAACTTCCATCACTCTGCTGAATTCCAAGGCAGAGATCCAGACGGCTCTTCAGGAGATGGGAGCCATTTTTGAGGAAAAGTCCGGCGTCCATGTAGAGGTGATGCCGGTGACGGACGGTGATTCACCCTACACCAAGGTGGTGAGCCTTTATAATTCCGGAAATGCACCTACCATGGCCATTCTGGATACGACGGACGTGATTGCCCTGGCAGAGGAGAAGGCTCTGGATCTTACAGAGGAGAGCTGGACGGCAGAGACAGAAGAGTATCTGACCTACATTGATGGAAAGGTTTACAGTTTCCCGCTCTGCATCGAGGGCAGAGGAATCATCTACAATAAGGCGGTTCTGGAAGAGACCCTGGGCCGGGAATTCGATCCGGAATCCATTACCACTCTCAGCGAATTTAAAGCGCTTTTGGAAGAGCTGAGAAACAAGGGGATGGAAAAGCCGGTTTCACTGGCCAAAGAGGACTGGTCGCTGGGCGCCCATCATCTCCAGTATATCTATGAGACTTATGACGGCACTTCCGCCGGAGCAGTAGAGGTGATTGAACAGCTGAAGGCAGGAGAACTGGATTTAACTTCCTATGACCGGATGTCGCAGTTTTTGGATGCTTTCGATGTGCTGGCTGAGTACAACGTAGCCAAAGCGGACCCGCTGGGAGCCGATTATGACGAGATGGCCATTGACCTGGTGGATGGAAAGACGGCCTTCTGGTTTAATGGGAACTGGGCATGGCCGAATCTGGAAGAGGCCGGAGCAGACACCGATGACGAGTACGGTTTTCTTCCCTACTTTATGAATGATGATCCCAATGACTTTGTAAACCGCCAGATCCAGGGTTCTCCCTCCAAGCAGATCATGGTGGACGGCCAGATGGCCACAGAGAAGCAGCAGGCTGCGGCAAAGGAGTTCCTGAACTGGATCGTTTATTCCGAGATCGGTCAGCAGATGTTAGTAAAGACCTGCGCTCTGGTGCCGCCCTTTGCCAACAATCCTTATGAGCCGGCAGATCCTTTAAGCCGCGCCATCTATGAGCGGGTGCAGACCGGCGATGCCTTCAATGCATCGGCCATTGTACCAAATGATCACTGGTCTATTTTAGGCGCCGCCATGCAGAAGTATCTGGCCGGAAGAAGCGACCGGGCGGAGCTGGTTTCCTCGATCCAGGCATACTGGAACGAGCAGAATTAGGAAGGAAGGTAAGAAAATGAAATCAAAGTCAAATGGAAAGGATTTTTGTATCTTTGCGCTGCCGGGACTCTTCTGCTTTGCGGCGGTGGTCATCATCCCCTTCCTGTACGGTATTTATCTGACCATGACCGACTGGAACGGCGTGTCCGATGTGAAAAATTTTGTGGGACTGAAGAATTTTGCGGCAGTCTTTCAGGATGCGGCTTTCTGGAGCTCCCTGCTTTTGACCTTTAAGTATGTGATCGCCGTGGTGATCCTGGTGAATGTGATCGCCTTCCTTCTGGCTTATCTTCTGACCAGAGGATTTAAGGGACAGAGTTTTTTCAGGGCAGGATTTTTCACTCCCAACCTGATCGGCGGCATTGTCCTTGGCTACATCTGGCAGTTTGTGTTTTCCAGAGTATTTGTAAATATCGGCGAGGCTACCGGCTGGTCTCTGTTTGAAGCTTCCTGGCTGTCGGATCCCACAAAGGCCTTTGCGGCTCTGGTTATGGTAACGGTATGGCAGCTTTCCGGTTATATGATCTTGATTTATGTGGCCGGTTTTATGGGAATGAGCGAGGATGTGCTGGAGGCAGCCAGCATCGACGGCGCATCGGGATGGATCAAGATGAAAAACATTATCCTTCCCCTGATGATGTCTTCCATCACCATCTGCCTGTTTTTGACTCTTTCCCGGGCATTTATGGTTTACGATGTGAACCTGTCTCTGACGGCAGGCGCACCTTACGGAACTACAGAAATGGCAGCTATGCACGTATATGAGAAAGCATTTACATCCAGACAGTACGGCGTGGGCCAGGCAGAGGCGATTATCCTGTTCCTGATCGTGGCCTGCATCAGCGGCGTCCAGGTGTATCTGACAAAGAAGAGGGAGGTAGAGGCGTAATGAATAAGACGACGATTGGCGGAAATAAGAGAAAAGCCCTGAATATCCTGGCCATGGCCGGACTGATTGTGGTATTTATGGCGTATATGTTTCCATTCCTGATGGTTGTGATCAATTCCCTGAAGCAGAAGCGGGATATTATCAAGAGCCCCTTCTCCTGGCTGTTTACCATCAAGGGATTGTCTTTTGACAACTTCGTAAAAGCTTTTGTCCAGATGGATTTCCTCAATGGATTTAAAAACTCTCTGATCGTGACGGCTTCTGCCACCATACTGGTGACCTTCCTGGCAGCCATGCTGGCCTATTACATCGTCCGCAGGAACAATGTGATTTCCAGAATCGCCTTTGCCCTGATGGTAGCTTCTATGATCATTCCCTTCCAGGCTATCATGATCCCGTTAGTAAGCATTTACGGAAGCGGACTGGGCATCTTAAATCACCGGATCACCCTGATTTTTATGCACACCGGATTTTCCATGGCCATGTCGGTATTCATGTTCCACGGCTTTATCAAGGGGAACATCCCCATGGCCCTGGAGGAGGCAGCTTACATTGACGGCGCCACCCATACCCAGACCTTTTTCCAGGTGGTGTTCCCGCTGTTAAAGCCCATTATCTCCACTCTGGTGATCTTAAACGCGCTGGCGTTCTGGAATGATTACCTGCTGCCGTCTCTGGTTCTGACGGATAAGGAGCTTCTGACTCTGCCGCTTTCCACTTACAGCTTTTATGGAACCTACTCGGCAGACTACGGCACCATCATGGCCGGTCTCTTACTGTGCGTGATTCCCATTCTGGCGCTGTATATTGTACTCCAGAAGCAGATCATCAACGGCGTGGTTACCGGCGCGGTGAAGTAAAAAAGAAAAGAATACCTCTGTATCATAGGGGGAAAGGACCTTTTGCCCCGACATCATGTGATCTCAAAAAAGAAAGGGACGGAAATGGCAATGAAAGAAAACGTACTGCATTTAAAATCACCGGGAAACTGGATCAACGATCCCAACGGTTTTATTTATTACAATGGGGAATACCATTTATTCTTCCAGTATTTTCCTTATGCTCCCCGGTGGGGACTGATGCACTGGGGCCATGCGGTGAGCAGGGATCTGGTAAACTGGAAGCATCTGGGCGTGGCTTTATTTCCTGCAAAGGCTTATGAGAGGAACGGTATTTTCTCCGGAAGCGCCCTGGAACTGGACGGAAAACTGTGCCTTTATTATTCGGCAGTGCGTTATCTGGAAGAAGAGGAAGAGGACATCCACCATGCGAAAGAAGGCATGGTGGAGACCAGCCAGGCTATGATTGATTCTGCTGACGGGATTCACTTTGATAACTGGAAGGATAAAAGGCAGATCATCCCGGTAATCCGGGACCCGGAAAAGGGCGATGCCAAGGATACCAGAGACCCCAAGGTGTGGAAGGAAAACGGGGAGTATTTCATGATCCTGGGAAGCACATACCACAGGACCTGCGGCCAGGTGCTTTTTTACCGGAGCAGAGACGGGAGAAACTGGGAGTATGATTCCCGGTATTCCAGTCCGGAATTCGGGTGGATGCTGGAGTGTCCGGATCTCTTTCCTCTGGGAGACCGGCACGTATTCCTCGGCTCTCCCATGGGAATCATGGAGGACGGGCTGGAGTATTCCGCCCAGGCAAAGTGCTGGCTGGCAAAGTGGAGCCCGAAAGGTCCGGGAAATTCCGGCATGGAACTTCTGCAGGAAGGACAGTATGTGGATTACGGTCTGGATCTTTATGCTCCGCAGACCAACCTGGACCGGGAGGGACGCCGTGTGATGATTGCCTGGATGCGGATGCCCCGGGCAGTAATGCCGGAAGAACAGCCGGAAAACGAAGGGGAGGAATCAGCGGGGGAGATTCCCTGGAACGGTATGATGTGCCTGCCAAGGGTAGTGGAAGCCGATGATAACCATATCTTTTTCCGGGTGCATCCGGAGACAGAGAAACACTTTGCTCCCGCTGCCGTGCCGGAAGAAGAGGGGAAGAGATTTTCCACAAAGCATTTCCAAAAGGGTATCTTCCGGATCAAAGCGCTTCTTCCGGAAGGAGGACGGATAAATATCGGCGGATATCAGATCTGGAGAGAAGAGGGCGCGGTGAAGACGGACCGCAGCCAGGTGTTTAAAGGAATCCGCGGATACCGGACCTGCTTTTCCACGCCGTCAGTGGAAGGCGGCTGCCGCCTGGATATTTTTGTGGAGCCGAATCTCATTGAGATTTTTGTAAACGAAGGCGAATATGTATTAAGCAGTGTGGTGTACGATATGGAACCCTTTGTGGAAGGGGATATAGACAGCTGGTATCAGTTTTTCTGATAATATTGATCCTCCGGGAGGAGGCGGACCTTTTTAAGGAAGGGCATGAATCTGTGTTTCCTTACTATTCCGGTCCGCCTGTCCCGGGAGATCTTTTTTATTTCACTTTTGCTGCCATCTGCTTGTCAAATTCCGGGTTAAAGTAATAAAAATTCCGGGAATCCAAAGTTCTCTTGATTTTTTCCAGAGCCTCCCCAAATCTCTGGAAATGCACGATTTCCCTTGCCCGTAAAAATTTCAGCGGTTCCCGCACATCCGGATCGTCGATGATGCGGATCAGGTTGTCATAAGTGCTTCTGGCTTTTTGTTCGGCAGAAAGGTTTTCGTGAAGGTCGGTGATGGCATCGCCCTTGGACTGGAATTCACAGGAATTAAAGGGAACGCCGACGGCTGCCGCAGGCCAGAGACCGGTGGTGTGATCGATATAATAGGCATCGAAACCGGCAGTCTTTGCCTGCTCGGCGGTGAGATTTTTCGTAAGCTGGTAGACCATGGCGCAGATCATTTCCAGGTGTCCCAGTTCCTCCGTACCGATATCGGTGAGAAGACCTCCGGTTTCTTTGCATGGCATGGTGTAGCGCTGGGAAAGATAACGCATGGAAGCAGCCAGCTCGCCGTCGGGACCGCCGAACTGGCTGATGATCAGAGAAGCGGTTTTTGGACAGGTCTTTTTGATGTTAATGGGGTACTGCAGTCGTTTTTCGTAAAGCCACATAGAAAACACCTCCTTTTTAGCCGCAGACCTGGTTGTCCCAGGGAAGGGGACCGTCGCACCAGGTGAAATGCTTCTGGCCGGGATACCGGGTACAGGATGCGGACTGGTTGTTGGAATCCGGGCAGACACAGTTCATGGTCAAAGGCTCATACTCCCGGGCGTAGGCATCCAGAAGCTGCTTTCTCCGGGAAGCAGCCTGTGTGAAGACTTCCAGCGCCTGGGAATCTGTGGGATGGGTATCCAGGTAGAGGGTCAGATCATTGACGATAAAGCTGACCTCATTGATTTCCTTCAGAAGTGAATTCCGGTCAGCCATAAAGTCCGCCTCCTCCCGTGATATAAAATGGAAGATCGAGACTGGGAAATATGGTTCCCTGCTTTAACGCCCGCTGGCCGTCATAAGGCGTTTCCCAGGGCTGCATGGGAACGGTGGCAATGGCCAGGTAAAGACCGGGGCCCGGCGCAGGATAGGGGCATGTGCAGTCCGGGCCCAAAGAAGCCGATCCGTTGTCTGCGCTGCATCCGCAAAGATTCATAACAGCACTCCTTTCTTCGAAAATGTGGAAGGTTGGTATCTGGAATAAGCGAAGCCGGAGCCGAAATGGACTTCGGCTTCCTTACCAGTGTTTGCGGGCGGGGCTGTTTTTATGGTATTGAATGAATGGAAGGGATGGGATTAAAAGAGAAGAAAAAAACGTGCAGAACCGCAAAACGGATATCTGCACGTTTTTGAATGTTTTCTCCAAAATACAGTTTAGATCATCTGATCCTTCTTTTCCAGGATCTCTTCTACAATGGCGCAGGCCGGGCAGTCGCAGTATTTGCGGCCGGCAGCCTGGATTTCTTTTCCATGTGCGGCGATCTGAGCGGCTTTTTCTTCGCCGAAGTACTGGCTGCCCTGCTTGGAACCGGCAAAAGCGATCAGCTGATCGACGGGCATGATGTCTTCTTCCAGTTCCTTAATGTAGGCCTGGGTTTCTTCTGCCTCACGGTCGGTTCCCACAGCGTCCAGCCAGGCTTTTGCGGCTGCTTTCGTCTCGCTGCTGCAGGTAGGCGCATCTATAAGCGCGTGTGTTTTCTCTGTTACAAAGTCCAGTACTGATTTTTCCATAAAGACACCTCTTCCTTTCTGTTTTTGCCGGAACGGCCATCCGGCGCCATTGGATTCAATGGTCCCTTTGTCCCGACATCTTTAGTATAATGCGACAGGAAAAAAATTACAAGACCGGGTTGCTTCACAAAAAAATGCCCCAGGGGTTGACAGCCTGTAAAAATCATGTTAAGGTAAAAATGTTCGGTAGGTAAGGCTACTGCAGGGATATGGACTGTTGCCGCAAAATGGTGGAGACACCATGAGATGGTCTGAACAGGATACATCGAATCCAAGGTGTATCATAATACAGTTTCACCGCCCTGCAAAGCTAAAGCTCGTACGAATATGCGCAGAAGGATCATTTCCCGTATGTTCTCCGGACATACGGTTTTTTTATTTAATTGGTTGCTGACGCAACCGCACTCCGGCGCGAGTGTGCGCTGGGAGCGCACACTTTTTCCGCTGCGCAAAGCAGTCAGATAAAGTTTCTACAGGAAGGAGGACGGCATATGCCTGGTCACAGTCAGAGGAATTCGATAACTGCAGATCGATGGAAAAGAAAACTCCGGGGCAGCTATGCCGTTTTCCAGGTGTTTGCTGAGGTCGCCGGATGTGTTATGATGATAGGAGAATCAGGTACAAATCTGCCGGAGGAAAGGCCCGGGCCAGATTTTTGACCGTTTGTCCCTGGTATCATCATATTGGGGTTTTTGGGTATTTTGCCATCGCTTTGCAGAAAAACAGACGTGAAACGCGGACTGTTCTGGAAGCGGTGGCTTTTTTTGCCCTGGTTAAAGAAAACGCCGGATAAAGGCGGAAACCATTTTAATGAAAGAGAGGTGAACAGAATGGATGCGGGAAACAGCGGCACAGGACTGCCGGACCGAAGTATAAGCTTGAGGGAACCGGTATCTGATGAGATATACACAGAGCAGGGAACGGAATTTTCTGCATTCCTTCTGTTCCCGGATTAAAATCTGGTTTATCTGTCGGATAATTTCTTTTGCGGAGAATATTTGCGCACGGTATCCCTCCCATTCCGCTAAAGTCAGGGAAAATCCCTGCAAATTCGTGAATTCAGGAGGTACAGAACCATGAAGAAGATGAATCAGAAGACAATTATCACCAAGAACCGCCGGGCAGAGGCGGTAAGAAATCATGAAATCCGTGAGAGGCTTTACTGGGCGGCCTCCCATGATGAAGATATGCTGCTGGAAAGATACGGCACAGCCTGGGACGGGCTGACCGAAGAAGGGGCAGAAGCCTCCAGGGAGCAGTACGGAGAAAATATCCTTACCTGCGGCAGCAGACATACTGTAGGGAAGCGGCTGGCCGAGGCCTTTATCAATCCCTTTACCCTGGTGCTGGCTGTACTGGCGGGGATTTCTGTGTTTACAGATATTATCCTGGCTGCACCGGGGGAGAAGAATTACTGGTCGGTGACCATCATTGCCGTTATGGTGATGCTCTCCGGCATCCTGCGGTTTGTCCAGGAGACCCGCAGCCAGAATGTGACGGATAAGCTGACCGGGATGATCCATACAACGGCCTGCGTTATGCGCCGGGGCGTGAAGAAAGAGATTCCCATGGAGGAGATTGCGGCAGGGGATCTGGTTTATCTCTGCGCCGGAGATATGATCCCTGCTGACTTAAGAATCCTGGAGGCCAGAGATCTGTTTATCAGTCAGTCGGCCCTTACCGGAGAGAGCGAGCCTGTGGAGAAATGCGGCCGCCCGGTATTCCAGAAGAAGACCCTGACGGAGACGGAGAACCTGGCCTTTATGGGCAGCAACGTGATCAGCGGCAGCGCAAAGGCACTGGTTGTCGCCGTGGGAAATGATACCATGATCGGGATGATGGCAAAGAGCCTGGATGAAAAACCGCCGAAGACCACATTTGAGAAAGGCGTAAACGATGTTTCCTGGGTGCTGATCCGTTTTATGCTGATGATGGTGCCGGCTGTATTTCTCATTAACGGAATAACCAAAGGAAACTGGATGCAGGCTCTGCTGTTTGCTGTTTCCGTGGCGGTGGGACTGACTCCGGAAATGCTTCCCATGATCGTGACTTCTTCCCTGACAAAGGGAGCGGCGGCCATGAGCCGGCAGAAGGTCATAATTAAAAACCTCAATGCCATCCAGAATCTGGGTTCCATTGACATTCTCTGCACCGATAAGACGGGAACCCTGACCCAGGACCGGGTGGTGCTGGAGTATCACCTGAATGTGGACGGAGAGGAAGATGACCGGGTTCTCCGCCACGGCTTTTTAAACAGCTACTTCCAGACGGGCCTTAAGAATCTCATCGATCTGGCAGTGATCTCCCGCCAGGAAGAACTGGGGGCAGAGGACCTGATCCGGAGATACACCAAGGTAGATGAGATTCCCTTTGACTTTGAGCGCCGCAGGATGAGCGTGGTGGTAAAGGACACCGAAGGAAAGACTCAGCTGGTAACAAAGGGAGCAGTGGAGGAGATGCTCCAGTGCTGTGCTTATGCAGAATGCGGCGGCCAGGTACGGCCCCTGACGCCGGAAGTGCGCCGCTTTGTCATGGATAAAGCCTATGAGCTCAATGACAGAGGCATGCGTGTGATCGGCGTGGCCCAGAAGACCAATCCTGCGCCGGAAGGACAGTTTTCCGTAGCCGATGAAAGCAGCATGGTGCTGATCGGTTTCCTGGCTTTCTTAGATCCGCCCAAAGAGACATCCAGAGCGGCAGTCAGCGCGCTGAAAGAGTACGGCGTGGCAGTAAAAGTGCTTACCGGCGATAATGACAAGGTTACCTGCGCCATCTGCCGTCAGGTAGGCCTTGAAGCAGGCCACATCCTTTTAGGAGAAGAGCTGGAGAATATGGATGATTGGAAACTGGCCGAGGAAGCAGAGACGGTCCAGGTATTCGCAAAGCTTACGCCGGAGCAGAAGGCCCGGATCATAAGAGTGCTCCGGGAAAATGGACACAGCGTAGGCTACATGGGCGACGGCATCAATGACGCAGCCGCCATGAGGGCCTCCGATGTGGGAATCTCTGTGGACACTGCGGTTGACATTGCCAGAGAGTCCGCCTCTGTGGTGCTTCTGGAAAAGGATCTGATGGTCCTTGAGCAGGGGGTCATTGAGGGAAGGAAGACTTACGCCAATATGATGAAATACATCAAGATGACTGCTTCCTCCAATTTCGGAAACATGCTTTCTGTGCTGGCAGCAAGTGCCTTCCTGCCTTTCCTGCCCATGGAAGCCATCCAGCTGCTTTTACTGAACCTGATCTATGATCTTTCCTGCACAGCTCTTTCCTGGGACAATGTGGACACAGAGTTTGTAAGGAGCCCGAAAAAGTGGGATGCTTCCGGGATCAGCCGGTTTATGCTGTGGCTCGGGCCGGTAAGCTCGCTTTTTGACATTGCCACGTTTCTGCTGATGTACTTTGTGATCTGCCCGGGAATCGCCGGAGGGCAGCTGTATCACCATATTTCTTCCGAAGAAGTGAGAGAGACCTATATTGCCGTGTTCCAGGCGGGATGGTTTATTGAGTCCATGGTAAGCCAGGCGCTGGTGATCCATATGCTGCGGACGCCGAAACTTCCCTTTATCCAGAGCCGGGCATCCTG
This sequence comes from Candidatus Caccovicinus merdipullorum, assembly GCA_018715905.1. GTDB lineage: Bacteria > Bacillota > Clostridia > Lachnospirales > Lachnospiraceae > Caccovicinus > Caccovicinus merdipullorum. The sequence continues at coordinate 13,528 of DVKS01000001.1, forward strand.
GCAGGTATCCGTGCTTACGCTTCTTGGCATGGCGGCCGCTGCGGTGATTCCTTTCACGCCGGTGGGCGCTGTGCTGGGGCTGGCAGGTCTTCCCGCCGTATACTTTATCTGGCTGGCCGGCATCATCGTGGGATATATGGTGCTGGTAACCGCAGTTAAGCAGGTTTATCTGCGGCGGTATGGGACATTTCTCTGATCCGTGATGGAGCAGCAGCTTATTCCATCCAGAGGATCATCTCCAGAATACGTTTTACCGAAACGCTGAGCTCTTCCCGGCTCAGCGTTCCGTTTTTCAGGGATTCCAGAAGGGTTTCGGGACTGCCCTTGGGCATCTTTATGACGCCGCGGGATTATATAAAACAGAAAACAGAAAACGGCACATAAAAAGAACTCTGCGGGAAGGGTTCTTTTTTATTTGAGTTCTTCAGATTTTTTCAGGTTTTCCTGTATTTATTTTTAGATTAGCAGGCTATGATGAGAGAAAGCAGCCAGATAAAATATGCATTAAAGGAGAAATTTATATGAAAAAGAGGGGAAAACCCATTATACAGGTGCGGGAACTGTGGAAAATTTACCGTATGGGAGAAGAGGAAGCGGCGGCATTAAAGGGTGTCAGCCTGGATATTCTGCAGGGAGAGATATGCTGTATTTTCGGGACATCCGGTTCAGGAAAAAGTACGCTGCTGAACCTTCTTGCGGGGATGGAGAGGCCCACGGCGGGAGAGGTGCGGATCCGGGGAGCACAGGTAAGCCGCATGAATGAGGAGGAACTGGCAGTCTTTCGTCAGAGATATATGGGGTTCATATTTCAGTCTTATAATCTTCTTCCCTCTATGACGGCGGTGGAGAATACTGCTCTGCCTCTGATGTTTCGCGGAGTTCCCAAAAGAGAACGGGAAGAGGAGGCCGTGAAAATGCTTAAGCGGGTAGGGCTTTCCCACCGCCTGGGCTATTATCCGGGGCAGATGTCCGGTGGACAGCAGCAGCGCACCGGCATCGCCCGGGCATTTGCTTCCCGGCCGGAGGTGATCTTTGCCGATGAGCCTACAGGAAATCTGGATTCCCGAACAACGGAAGACATTATGGAGATGATCATTGGATTTGCCAGAAGGTACCGGCAGACTATCGTAATGGTTACCCATGATCCGGATATGGAGCGATATGCAGACCGGGTGATCCGGCTGGTGGACGGTGTTATTGTACGCAATGAGAGTACTGCCGTGTGCTATAAGGAAGCTTTTTCCCGAAGAAAGGAGGGACAAGCATGAGAATCAGAAAATGGCAGACCCAAGGGATTATTCTGACTGCCGTATTTTTACTGGCTTTTGGAGGAGGCTGGTCAGGCTGCGGCCGGGGCGTGTATGCTTATGCTGCTGTGAGTCACACGGCTTCGCCCTCACAGTTTCTGCCCTCAGCATCCCCTGCAGCCCCGGAAGCGGATACCGGTCTTTCTCTGCAGGTAGACGACTATCGTCTGAGCCCCACGGGGAATTCCAGGGAGCAGCTGGATGTACTGAAGAAAAATGAGTCGGCCAAACTTACGGTTACGGTTTCCGGAAGTGTTTTTTCGGAGGAAACGCTGAAAAAGAGCGATCTTTCTGTGGGCAGGATCCGGGACGGCTACCGTACAGACGGTACGCCTGCCATAAAAATGATTTCCAAAAAAGGCGATCCTCTGGAATTTCAGGTAACCTTCCCCAGAATCACTTATATGGGAGGGGATACGGATTTCCATTTTCATGTAAGAAGACGCGGGGCGGGGAACCGGGCGGTTTCTCTTACGGTAAAGATTGATGAGACAGAAAGCGCTCCGGCAAAGGTGCCAGGAAGCGGAAAATCAGGAGGCAGGAATGGGGAATCTTTGCAGCCATTGATTCGGGTGGAACGGGCAGGAGACTTTCCTTCTATAGAACCGGGAAAAACGGCGGTTTTTACTATGCGTGTGATCAATGACAGCCGACGTACGGACGCAGAGGATATTACGGCAACCATCACACCGGCGCCGCCTCTTTATCTGGCTCAGGATACAAATGTGAAGTTTCTGGGAAAACTGAAGGCTGGCCAGTCTCAGGAGATTTCGGTGACCCTTCAGGCAGGGAAAGACCTTTCCGGCATTTCTCAGATGCTGGATGTAGAACTGCGTTACCAGTATGAGGCGGATGACCAGTTCCTTCAGGGAAATCTCTCGCAGAAAATGGTGATCCCGGTGGGGGAGGGTCCTCTTGACGGACAGCCTTTTATCCGTATCAGCCAAATCGGAGACCGCATGCCGGTGGGGCCCGGACAGGACTTTCAGGCTATCCTGCGTGTGGAGAATACCAGCCGGACAAAAGCGGGGAATGTGATTCTTACGCTGGAGCCAAATGATCAGATCCTTTTGATGGACGCATCGGACACCTGGCTGGTGGGGGATCTGGAACCCGGACAGTGGTCGGATGTAGGGGTACAGCTTAAGGCATCGCAGGAACTGTCAGCGCTGCCTTCCCAGATGCTGGGGGCAAGTGTAAAGTTTGATTATGATGCAGGAAAAGGCGTGACCCAGGGAAGCTTTTCAGAGAAGATTGTGATTCCCACAGAAGGGGGCAGACAGGGGGCAGCGTCTCTGACGCCGAATCTGATCGTAAAGAATTATTCTTACGGAGGAAGTGCCCAGGCCGGACAGGTGTTTGAACTGGTAATGGAGATTTTCAATACCAGCAGAACCGCTGCGGCGGAAAACATCCTTATGTCTCTGAATACGGGAGAGGGCCTGTCGATCAATGATGCTTCCAATACCTTTTACATTCCGTCTCTGGGACCAGGGGCTTCTGAGCGCCGCACGGTAAATATTCAGGCGCTGTTTCAGTCAAAGCTTCAGTCGCCTAAGGTGGAGATTACTTTTAAATACGAGTATCTGGATCATAAAGATCGGAAACAGAATACCACATCAGAAACCATTGCAATTCCCGTGTACCAGCCGGATCGGCTGGAAGTCAGACAGCCGTCTTATCCGGACGGGGTACGGGAACAGGAGGAGTGTGCTATTTCCATTCCCTATGTAAATAAGGGGCGGGGACAGCTGTTTAATCTGGAGGCCAGTCTGGAAGGCGAGATGCCGGTGCTGGAGCGGCAGATTTCTGCAGGCAATCTGGAGCCGGGAAAAACGGGAACCATAGATTTTATCGTAATTCCTGATCGGACGGGCGAGTTTAAGGGTCAGGTAACGATTCTTTATGAAGATGAGGCCATGAATCAAAAGAAGATAACGGTTCCCATAAAATTCAAGGCAGAGGCTGCTGCTGCAGAGGAATCTGTTTTTCCCGAAATCCAGGAAAGCGGCAGGAAAGGGCCGGGTATTTTGCTCCTTTCTGCCGGCCCGATTTTGTTATCAGGCATCTGCTGTGCCGGAATCTGGAAGATAAAGAAAAAAGGAAAGGGGCAGCCGGATGAGGATCGGGAGGATCTATGGGAAAAATGGGACGAAGAGGAGGAACCGGATGAAAAAGGGTGATCTGCTGCAGGTGTGTCTGCAGAATCTTTTCCGCCATAAGGCAAGGACCATTCTTACCGTAATGGGAGTGGTGTTAGGCTGCTGTTCTGTGATCATCATGCTCTCTATGGGGATTGGAATGAAACAGGCACAGGAACAGGCCCTTTCCATGATGGGAGATCTGACGATTATTCAGGTATATTCCCAGGGAAAAGGGAAAAAAACTTCGAAAATTACTGACAGGACGATGGAAACCATCAAGGCAATTCCCGGGGTGACGGCGGCCACTCCCAGACTGACTGCCGATCAGCTGCCGGTTACGGTATATGCAGGAAAAGACCGCAGATACCGCTGCCTGTATCTGTCAGCTGCAGGCATCCGGGCAGATGCAGCAGAGCAGATGGGATACCGGCTTTTAGAAGGCAGCTGGAATACGGCAGGCCAGGACCGGGTTCTGGTGGGGCAGGAGTTTGCTTTTTTATTTGAGGATACAAAACGTCCGGAAGGAAAAAATGTCAAAGAATTTGGCGAGGAACCCTTCTTTGATGTAATGAAGACGCCTTTGATCCTGGAAGCAGAGGGAGAAGGAGGAAAGAAGCTGACATGGGAGGTCAGGCCGTCGGGCCGTCTTAAGGAGGATTTCAGCAAAGGGATGGAGACATCCGGAGGAATCTTATTCCGCCTTGAGGATCTGCAGAGAATGATCGATGAATATCAGAGGTCATCAGGAAAGCCTGCAGATCGGAAAAAGGGATGGAATGCTGCGATTGTAAAGGCAGATCATATCCGGCATGTGGCTGAAATCGAAGGGAAGATCCGGAAGATGGGATTTTCCACCAGTTCCATGGAATCCATCCGGCGCCCTATGGAACAGGAGGCCAGACAAAAACAGATGATGTTTGGCTGTCTGGGAGCAGTTTCTTTGTTTGTGGCAGCGCTGGGTATCACCAATACCATGATTATGTCGATTTCTGAGAGAACAAAAGAAATCGGGGTGATGAAAGCCCTGGGGTGCCAGGTTCATGATGTGCGCCGTCTGTTTCTTTTGGAGGCCGGAGCCATAGGACTTACCGGGGGGATCCTGGGAATGGCTGTAAGCTATCTTTTGTCGGCGGTCATGAATGTGGCGGCCATATCCGGCATGGCAGGCGAAATGGGGGGCGGGGAACTGCTCTGGGCAGGAGAAGCGGCGGCCATGCCTGTTTCCGTGATTCCCTGGTGGCTTTCCCTTGCGGCTGTCCTGTTTTCGGCCCTTACCGGGCTGGCGGCGGGATATTATCCGGCGAAAAAAGCAGTGGCGATTCCTGCGCTGGAGGCTATCCGGCATGATTAAGAAAGCAGATTCTCTGGCGCATTCTCCTTTCCTGTGCTATGATAATTCTAAGATACCAGGGTCAAAAGAGCAGAAATTTCATGCCTGCTTGGGATTCGATCCTGAGATCTAAAAGACTGACAGGGAGGCAAATATGAAAAATGAACCCATTCGGATTCTGGCGGCAGATGATGACCCGGAGATCCTTAAGATTCTCAGCCGGATTCTTGCCGGCGAGGGATATCAGGTAGTGACGGCTGCAGACGGTCGGGAAGCCATAGAACGGGCGGCAGAGGACATTGATCTTTATATCCTGGATGTAAATATGCCTGCAGTGTCGGGATTTGCCGCTGCAGTCCGGATCCGGGAGCGGTTTTTTGCGCCGATTATTTTCCTGACAGCTTATTCTGGAGAGGGAGACCGGCAGATGGGATTTTTGGCCGGAGCCGATGATTATGTGGTGAAGCCTTTTTCAAACAGCGAACTGCTGCTGCGGGTGAAATCTCTCCTGCGCAGGGTCAGACAGTATGGGGGGACTTCTTCTGCTTCGCCGGCGGAAGAATCCCTGCAGGAAGAGGCTTATGGAGGCACGGAAAAGAGACGCCTTTTGCAATACAAAGATCTGATTCTGGATCTGGATGCCCAGTCGGCAGTCTTAGACGGACAGGTTGTTGTGCTGACGTATACGGAATTTAAGATCCTGGAGCTTTTTCTTTCCCATCCCGGAAAGATCTTTTCTCTGGAGAATATTTATCAGAGTATCTGGGAGGAAGAGGCAGTGGGAGACGGGACGATCATGGTGCACATTAAAAATATCCGAAAAAAATTAAAAGACAGTTCCAGAAATCCGCGGTACATAAAAACCGCCTGGGGGAAGGGATATTATGTGGATTAACAGGAAAAGACGGAAGCTTTCAGGAGAGATTCTGGAATTCCTTTTGCTGGCCTGCTGTATCGGAGCATTTGCCTTTTGCTTTTTTTATTTTACTGCAGACTCTATTGCAGAGATTTATCTGATGGAGCGGGGAATCCAGGCAGAAGAGGAGCTGCGGGCGGTATTCCGGCTGTGGCTGAGAAGCGTCTGCGGTTTTGCAGCTATGGGTATCAGCCTCTTCTTATTTTTATTTCTCCTGGGGCAGAGGCTTTCTTATCTGATCACATTGATTGACGGAGTGGAAGAACTTCGGGGCAGAGGACTGGATTATGCCCTTCCTGTGGAAGGGCAGGACGAACTGACGGAACTGGCGGAAAGCATTAACTTCCTGGCCAGTTCTCAGAAAAGAGTGCAGGAAAAAGAACAGGAACTGAAAAAAGAAAGGGAAGAATGGATCCGCACCTTATCCCACGATATCCGCACGCCTCTGACTTCCGTGATTGCCTGCACATCTTTTCTTCAGGAGAAGGAATCCTTCAGCCAGCAGGAGGCGCGGGAATATATTGCCCTGGTCCAGGCCAAAGCGCAGCAGATCAAGGTCCTTACCGATCAGCTGATGGGGGGTGTGGTGGGAAAGAATGAGCCTATCGAAAATCTGCGGCTTTTTATAAGTCAGTTGGCCATGGAATGGGAGGAAATCCTGGAAGACCGGTTCGACTGCCATGTCCGGACCGAATTGTGCCGGGAGGATAGGGCCGCTGCGGACCCTTATGCGCTGCGCCGGATTTTTGATAACCTGGCATCTAACGTGGAGAAGTACGCGGATGCCCAAAGTCCCGTGTCTCTTACCGTGGAAAGCCGGGGAGAGATGACCCTGCTGGTTCAGGAGAACCGGAAGCGCATGCAGGCTGCTGCCGGAACAGAGAGCCGGGGAATCGGCATAAAGAGCATACGGCAGATCGCTGCAGCCTACGGCGGAGAAGTGGAGATAAAAGATACGCCGGATTCCTTTGCTATAGAGATTTCTTTAAATCTTAAGTCTGATCTTTAGAATTCTTCAGAAATTCCTGCGGAATTTTTTCAGAAGAAGATGATAAAGTAAAGGCATCAAAGAAATGCATCAGAAAATGTATGCAGAGAAAAGAAAGAGAGGAAAACAATATGGCATTAGGAATTTTATTAATTATGTTTATCGCTGTGAGCGCAATAAGTGTACTGGGGCTGGCTCTGCTGCTTCTGGTAAAGAATGAGGCGGTGAAAAAGCGTATTTTCTACGCATTATCCGTGTGGGGCATGCTTCTTGCGGTATATGCCGCTTCTTCCCTTCCTACAAACTATGTGCTGCAGCGCGTTGAAACTTTTGGAATCGGACTTTTAAGTGTCATCGGTCTGCTGATTCACCTGGGAGCCAAAGCAAATGCCATGCGGTACGCTGCTTACGGGCTTGTGGCGGTATCGATGTTTCTGGGAATCATGAAACTGTTTGTATTATGATGATATCTGGAGAAGTCCGGCATCACAGAATTTCCGGAACTATGAAAGATTCACAGTGGCGAAATCCGCTGTGGGCCTTTTGTCCGTTTATGGCCGGAGTATTTGATCAGGAAACAAGGGGAAATTAATTTATGAAAAAATGCAGAATAACCGTTATACGAAAAGCCTGTTATCTGGATCTGATGGAACAGTATGAAAATCCCATGGAGAATGCCTGCGATGTAAAAGAAGGGCAGGTATTTATTTCTAATGGATGGGAAAAACCGGAAGGACTGTGTACCAGCGCCTGGGAGACCATGTCGCCCTTTGTCATGGCCTTGTCCCATGGAGCAGAAAATTTTTATGACGGATGGATGAAAAATCCAAGATCCGTCATGCTCTCCTGCAATGACGGATTCCGGCCGGTCAGCTTTCTTATTGAGGCGCTGGAGAAAGAGGCAGAGCCTGATGGGGCGGATATTCCGGAGAGCCGCCTCAGCCTTTAAAATGTTTTCCGTATGTGTAATACAGAAATGAGAGATCTGCAGCAAACACGATCAGCAGAGGGATCAATGCAAGGAGTCCCTGAATGCCGGAAAAGAAATCACGGCTGCGGATCAGGACAACTCCCAGGAAAAGGAGAATCGGCAGTGCAATGACCGATAGAAAGCGGTACCGGCGGTATTGTTTTTCTGTCATTTTTTCAGGAATGTAATCCTCCGGATGGACCATTTCGCAATGGATGACAATGCCGAACCGGCTGGAGGCGCGGCGTGCCTTATACTCGATGCCGTTGATTTCAAAGCGGGGCGGCATACCTATGCGGGTAATGACCAGATCCAGCCCTTCTGTCCGGGCAAATTTCTGAAGCTCTTCGGCAAATTCTTCCGGAGTGCTGCAGGGCGCATCCGGCATAAAGGAAAAGGCCCGCTTCTGTTCTGCCTGGATGACTGCTTTGTAATCTTCGGAAAAACGTGCAAATACAGAGCCTCTCTTTTCTTCGTCTTCGATTTCTGCCAGACAGCGGTCCACATCCAGATCTGCCAGCTGGCTTGCTTCAATCCTGCTGCAGAACTGGATCGCTGCCTCAATTCTGTCCTTTTCTGCTTCCAGGCACTTTAAGTGCTGACTGAGAGACTGTTCCAGAGTTACGTTCCCATCCAGCAGGCTGCGGATCTGAGAAACCGGCATATCCAGCTTTCGAAACAGCCGGATTGTTTTCAGCCGGGCGATATCTTCACCATCGTACTCCCGATAGGAATTTTCACTGTTCCTGGAGGGATGGATCAGTCCCTGTTTTTCATAGTAGCGGATATTCTGCTCGCTGATTCCTGTGGCAGCGGCGGCTTCTTTTATCGACTTCATATCGCATCCTCCTTATAACTGCAGGCAAGGTTTACTGGTTTGTAAGGATAGTATAGGGGTTATAGCTGGTATAATGTCAAGAATTTCAAAAAAATAATTTAAATAATTGTAACAGTTCAGCCTAACGGCTGAACTGTTGCGCTGAATCCGGCAGGTTTTTATCTTGGTTTGTCGGGAACATCCTGACAGCAAAGTTTCCTTTAAACTGTCCGTGTATGGTATAACTCACCTGTTACGGTTACTACAGCGAAAATTGCAAATAAATCCGTT
>DVKS01000060.1 GCA_018715905.1 Candidatus Caccovicinus merdipullorum
TACAGCAGATCCTGCAAAGACGGCTGTTGTGGTGGTGAACATGTGGAGTCCGGCTTACCGGGTAAATAAGGACCAGTATCTTTCGCCGGAGGAGTATCTGAAGGAGTTTGAGCGGCGGATTAAAGGGATGGTAATGTGAAAATACCCCGTAAGGAATCCTTAAAGAAGATTAAGAAAAAATGAGAGGACGGAGAACAGCCATAATGCTATAATGTGTACACACAGATAGTATGATTCAGGATGGAGTGCGCAGGATGCCATCCTGAACTGCTGTACAGGCAGGGGCGGAGACAGATATGGAACAGATTCCGATAATTCAGGTAAAAAATCTCTATAAAATATACCGGGTGGGTGAGACAAAGGTGAGGGCCTTAAACGGCGTGGACCTTACGTTATACAAGGGGGAATTCTGCGCGATTGTAGGCACCTCGGGTTCCGGCAAATCCACCCTTTTAAATATGCTTGCAGGTCTGGAACGTCCTACGAAGGGCGAGATTATTGTGGCAGGAAAACATATCGAAAAACTTTCAGAAAAGGAGCTGGTAGCATTTCGGAGAGAAAAGGTAGGATTTATCTTTCAGTCCTATAATCTTTTAAACACCATGAATGCGGAGGAGAATGTGGCCATGCCCCTTTCTTTTCGCGGAATCGGAAAGAAAGAGAGACTTGCCAGGGCCAGAAAGTACATGAAATTAGTCGGGGTGGAGAATCAGGCCAAGCACATGCCCAATCAGATGTCCGGCGGGCAGCAGCAGCGTGTGGGGATTGCCAGAGCCCTTGCGGTAAATCCGCAGATTATTTTCGCAGACGAGCCTACAGGGAACCTGGATTCGAAAACCACCATGGAAGTGCTGAAGCTGATGCAGAAGATCGTCCGGGAACAGAAACAGACGCTGGTCATGGTAACCCATGATAACAATCTGGCTTCCTATGCGGACCGAAGGGTCCGGATTATTGATGGAAAGATCGTAAGCATCGAAGAAGGGGCAGCGCAGCCTTTGGAACCGGCGCAGACAGAGGAGAAAATTGCGGAGGAAAGCAAAGAATGAGTATGAGACGAGTTTTAAAGCAGATCGGAGCCGCTTTTCTGGCGGCGGCCATTGTACTTGCCCTGCCGGGAACGGGAACCGATGCCAGGGCAGCTTATGAGAATGTGCTGGATGACCGTTTGTATGATAATGAGTTTCTGGTGATCCGGAGGGATCCTACGGGAAAAGTCGGAAAAACCATGAACATTCCGGTTATCATCCAGGCGCCTTATGAGATGGAAGATGTCTGGGTGGGAATTTCCAGGGATATCAGCTATTACTATGAGATGCCGGAGGATGGGGGGACAGAGTCCGGTGTCCAGAATACATTTCCTTTTGAGATTAATGAATCCACCTTTGAGCCGAAGAAACTGGGCGACATAAAGGAAGGAAATACAAAGAGCATTACACTGACGGCCCGTGTCCGCAGAGACATGAAGGAAGGCTATTACTGCATCCCTATCAGCATTTACCAGGGCGGAAAGGACGGCTCGGAGGAGACGGACTTTATGAATGTGTGGATCGGCGCCTCTACTGCATCTGACACGGATGAATCGGACGAGGATACCGAAGCGATCGCCTTTGTTATGGGAGAAGGCCAGTCCACACCGTACGGCACCTACCCCAATGTCATGAATTTCGGCATTAATTTCCGGAATAAGAGCAAGATGGATGCCTACGATGTGACGGTCAGCATGGTTTTAAGCAAGAGCGATGATGAATTTCCTTTTATGATAAACGATGGAAATTATGACCGGCATTTCGATGTAATTGCAGCTGGCGAGACGGTAACTCTGCCTTACAGCATGGCTATCCGGGAAGAAAGCTATACCGGTTTTTATCCCATCAAGTTTAATGTGACGTATCGGGAAAGCATTGACGGAGATAAAAAGATTTCTGAAGGCCCCGGCGCATTCACAGACGCAAAGACCGGAGCCACCCAAAGCACTGATACCAGTGTTCAGTCTTTAAGTTATGAATTTTACGTACATATCACCAGCAAGGAGAGGGAAGATTCTCTGGGGGATTTTAACGAAAATGACCGCTCCAAGGCCCGTATTATTGTGGAGAGCATGCGGACGGAGCCGGAGCGCATTATGGCAGGAGAAGAGTTTGACCTGATCCTGAATATGAAGAATGCATCCACAGATGTTTCTGCCAGCAATATCCTTTTCACTCTGGAACCGGAGAAGGTGGATAATACTTCCGTGTTTTCCACAGAGTCCGGATCTGCATCGGTGGTGGTGAACTCCCTGCCGGCCGGGGCTTCTACGGAACTTCGGGTAAGGTTTATGTCCAAGGCGGGAATCGACCAGCGTTCCTACTCCATCACCATTAAGGAGAAATATGACAGCCCGGAATTTAAAAATGCGGAAGAAAGCGTAACTGTAGATATTCCCATTTACCAGCAGGCAAGGTTAAGTACCAGTACCTTTGACATTATGCCGGAGTCCATTGAAGTAGGATCTGAGACCAATATCATGTTCGGCATTAATAATACCGGCCGGATCCAGCTTTATAATGTCAATGCCCGCTTTGAGGCGGATTCCATAAAGACTACGGAAGCTTATGTGGGGAATATTGAGCCGGGGCAGACCGGAAACGTGGATGTAATGGTTTCCGGTGTGGCGCCTACGGCAGATGACGGAAAGGTGCGCGTGATCATTTCTTATGAAGATGAAAACGGAGCTGTCACGGAGGTGGAAAAGGAACTGACGCTGTTTGTGACGGAACCCCTGCCTGAATTTGATGAATCCATGTATACAGACATGGAAGGGATGGAGGCTGACGCGCCGGCGGGGCTTTGGGATGATCCGGTAAAGCGGAATCTGGCAATCGCAGGCGGCGTGGCAGCAGCGGCGGCTGTAATCGCGGGAACCGTTATTTTTGTAAAGCACAGGAAGAAGAAAAAGCAGCAGAGAGAAGAGGAAGAGGGAATCGATGATGACATTTCGTGATCTTCTGGTGATGAGCATTAATAATCTGCGAAGAAGGAAACTCCGTACGGTTCTGACGGTTCTGGGCGTGGTGATCGGTACGGCGTCCATTGTGGTTATGGTTTCTCTGGGAATCGGCCTGAATGAGATGACGGTGGAACAGATCTCCTCTTATGGAAGCCTGACTACCATTGAGGTATCTTCTCCCAACCGATGGGGCGGCAGTTCGGAGAATTCGGACCCCAATTATATTACGGCAGACGTTGTAAATATGCTGAAGCGTCTGCCCCATGTAAAAGGCGTGTCTCCGGTGCTTTCGGTTCAGGTTCTGATGCGGCAGGGAGCTTATCAGGCCTATGCCAGCCTTTCCGGTGTCAGCGATGATTACTTAAACGAAATCCCGGTGGGGGAAGGAGAGCGGCCTTCTTCCCGGGATAAGGAACTGCGGATGCTGGTGGGGAACCAGATGATTACCCAGTTTTCCAATGCAAAAACGGGAAAAGGCTACTGGGATACCGGAGAAGTTCCGGATGTGGATTTTATGAATCAGCCGGTTTTCGTGATTTTTGACATGGACGCGTACTACCAGTCACAGGCCCCGGCCGATGCGGAAAATGCCGTGAAGCCGCCGAAGAAGTATCTGATTCCCACTGCAGGAATGGTAGCTGGAACGGTGGATGAATACAGTGATTATTCTTACAGCGTATATGTAAATATCGATCAGCTTGAGGCACAGCTTAAACGTGTTTTCAAAAAGAATCCCATTCCCGGCCAACCTACCAATAAGAAGGGAAAGGCACTGGGATATATGGTATACGATTCTGCCCAGGTTTTTGTAGATGACATGGATAATGTGACGGATGTGCAGAAGCAGATATCGGATATGGGCTACCAGGTGTACAGCCGTATGGACTGGCTGGAACAGTCGAAACAGCAGTCCCAGATGGTGCAGGCTGTGCTGGGCGGCATCGGCGCCGTATCCCTTTTTGTGGCAGCCATCGGCATTGCCAATACCATGATGATGTCCATCTACGAGAGGACGAAGGAGATTGGTGTCATGAAGGTATTAGGCTGCGATATGAGGAATATCCGTGATATGTTTCTGCTGGAATCGGGATTTATCGGGTTTATGGGAGGCGTGGCGGGAATTATTCTCAGCCTGACCATATCTTTTTTAATCAACCGGTTTGTAGGCGCTCAGGCTCTGACAGGGATGCCGGGCGATTTATCCAGGATTCCCTTGTGGCTCAATGCAGCAGCCCTTTGTTTTGCCGTGTTTGTGGGAATGGCAGCGGGATTTCTTCCGGCCACCAGGGCCATGAAATTAAGCCCCCTGGCAGCCATAAGGAACGAATAGCAGCACTTCTGTGCAGCAAAAAAATACTTGCGCATTTTTGGCGCATACTATATGATAGTCATAGGACGTGCGACTGGCGGATCAGTGGAGAGAAACCACAGGGAGCACGTGGAAGTATGACAGCCGACCGCCTGGGCAGCTTTTTTTGGCGCGCTCAGGCGGTTTTTTGTTACGAAGTATCCAGCAAGACGCGCCAGTGACGCGTCTTGTCGGATTTCGAAATATCCGAAAAAATGCGCCGGAGCCGCGTTTTGCCGGATTTTTGCCGGGCTTAAAAAAGAAAGGAGAAAACAACATGCAGATGCTTTCATTGGCAGAGGAGTTAAAGAACAATGCGTATCCGGGAAGAGGGATCGTGATTGGCAAGTCGGAGGATGGGAAGAAGGCGGTGACCGCATATTTTATCATGGGACGCAGCGAGAACAGCCGGAACCGGATCTTTGTGGAGGACGGCCAGGGAATCCGTACCCAGGCTTTTGATCCATCGAAGCTTACAGATCCCAGCCTGATCATCTATGCGCCGGTGCGGGTTCTGGGAAATAAGATCATTGTTACCAATGGAGACCAGACGGATACCATCTATGAGGGAATGGACAAGCAGCTTACCTTCGAGCAGTCTCTGCGCTGCCGGGAGTTTGAACCGGACGCTCCCAATTATACCCCGCGGATTTCTGGTATTTTGCACATGGGAAACGGCGGATTTAATTACGCCATGTCCATCTTAAAGAGCAATAACGGAAATCCGGATTCCTGCCAGCGCTATACTTTTGCTTACGAGAATCCGGCAGCGGGAGAGGGACGCTTTATTCACACCTATATGCATGATGGAAATCCCCTTCCCAGTTTTGAGGGAGAGCCGAAGTTAGTGGGCATTTCCGGCGGAATCGACGAATTTACCGATATGCTTTGGGAAAATCTGAATCCGGAGAACAAGGTTTCTCTGTTTGTGCGCTTCATCGATTTGGAGGACGGAACCAGCCAGACCAGAATCGTAAATAAAAACTAACCATGAGAAAAAGGAGACGGATATCATGAAAGAACTGGAATTAAAATACGGATGCAACCCGAACCAGAAGCCTTCACGGATTTTTATGGAAGGAGACCGGGAACTTCCCATTCAGGTGCTCTGCGGAAAACCGGGCTATATCAATTTCCTGGATGCCTTTAACGGCTGGCAGCTGGTGCGGGAGTTAAAGAAGGCTACGGGGCTTCCGGCAGCCACATCTTTTAAGCATGTATCTCCTGCGGGAGCGGCAGTGGGACTTCCCATGGATGAGATCCTGCGGAAGATTTACTGGGTGGATGATATGGGAGAGCTGTCTCCTCTGGCCTGCGCTTACGCCAGAGCCAGAGGGGCGGACCGTATGTCTTCCTTCGGTGATTTTATTGCTCTTTCAGATGTGTGCGATGTGGACACGGCACGGATCATCAAGAGAGAGGTTTCGGACGGTGTGATTGCACCGGGATATGAGCCGGAGGCGCTGGAGATCCTGAAGGAAAAGAAAAAGGGAAATTACAACGTGATTCAGATTGATCCGGATTACGTTCCCGATGCCATTGAGCACAAACAGGTATTCGGCATCACATTTGAGCAGGGCAGAAATGATCTGGATATTAACGAGGAACTTTTATCCAATGTGGTTACAGATGTAAAAGAGATTCCGGAAAGTGCAAAGCGGGATCTTCTGATCTCTCTGATCACCTTAAAGTACACCCAGTCCAATTCGGTCTGCTACGTAAAAGACGGCCAGGCCATCGGCATCGGTGCAGGCCAGCAGTCCAGAGTGCACTGTACCAGACTGGCAGGCCAGAAAGCAGACAACTGGTTTCTGCGCCAGGCGCCCCAGGTGCTGAATCTGAAATTTGTGGACGGCATCAAGCGCGCAGACCGGGACAATGCCATTGACGTATATATCGGTGAAGAGTATATGGATGTTTTAGCAGACGGAGTCTGGGAAAAGACCTTTAAGGAGAAGCCGCCGGTATTTACCAGAGAGGAAAAGCGGGCATGGCTGGATCAGATGCAGGGTGTGGCCTTAGGTTCGGATGCATTCTTCCCCTTTGGCGACAACATTGATCGTGCCTATAAGAGCGGCGTGAAGTATATCGCAGAGCCGGGCGGATCCGTTCGGGATGATCAGGTAATCGAGACCTGCAATAAATACGGAATGGCTATGGCCTTTACAGGCATTCGTCTGTTCCATCATTAATGATGGAAGAGTGTGCGGCAGACATCCGGGGCAGAAGATTTCTGCCCCCATTGTCAGTGAGAGGAGGATGAATATGGGACTGGTGTATGCACAGGGAAACCGGGAGTATCATATCGGCGTTGCCCCGGGAGAAGTGGGGCGGTATGTGATCCTGCCCGGAGATCCGGGCCGCTGCGAAAAGATCGCGGCCCACTTTGAAAACCCGGTGAAAGTGGCCCAGAACCGGGAGTTTACCACCTATACCGGCATGCTGGAGGGAGAGAAGGTCAGCGTTATGTCTACCGGAATCGGCGGGCCTTCCGCGTCCATCGCCATGGAGGAACTGATCCACTGCGGAGCCGATACATTTATCCGGGTAGGGACCTCCGGAGGGATGCAGCCTGAGGTTCTGGGCGGCGATGTGGTTATCGCCACAGGAGCCATCCGTTTTGAGGGAACCAGCCGGGAGTATGCCCCCATTGAGTATCCGGCAGTGGCGGATTTTACTGTGACATCAGCCTTAAAGAAAGCGGCAGAAACCCTTAAGATCCCCCATCATGTGGGAGTAGTACAGTGCAAGGATAATTTTTATGGCCAGCATTCGCCGGATTCCATGCCGGTATCTTACGATCTGAACAATAAATGGGAGGCATGGATACGGTGCGGCGCACTGGCTTCCGAGATGGAATCAGCAGCCCTCTTTATTGTGGCCGGTGTGCGTCGGGTGCGCTGCGGAGCGGTTCTTCTGGCTGTGGCCAATCAGACCAGGCGGGCCATGGGCCTTCCGGATGAGCAGGTTCATGATACAGAAGCAGCGATCCGGGTGGCTGTGGAAGCGGTCCGAAGCCTGATCCGGGAAGACCGGGAGAAAAACAAAAGATAGAGGCGGAAAAAGAATGGATGAAGTTTTAGTAATCGGCATAGCCGGAGGTTCAGGAAGCGGAAAGACCACACTGACCAATCAGATCGCAAGCCAGTTTCGGGATCATGTGACAATTCTGAAGCATGATAATTACTACAAAGCTCATGACGATATGACTTACGAGGAGCGGACCAGACTGAATTATGATCATCCCAACGCGTTTGATACGGAACTGATGATCCAGCACCTTCGTGAACTGAAAGCCGGAAGGCCGGTGGAATGTCCGGTTTATGATTATAAGATCCACAACCGGAGCAAAAACACCATTACCATTGTGCCGGGGAAGGTTGTGATCGTAGAGGGAATCCTGATTTTTGAAAACAGGGAACTCTGTGAATTGATGGATATCCGGATTTTTGTGGACACGGACAGCGATCTGCGGATCATCCGCCGGATCCAGCGGGACGTTATGGAGCGGGCCAGGAGCCTGGAATCGGTGATCAGCCAGTACCTGAATACGGTAAAGCCCATGCATGAGCAGTTTGTGGAACCCAGCAAGCGAAATGCCAATATTATCGTGCCGGAAGGCGGCTACAATCAGGTGGCCATGGAGATGATCCAGAACCAGATCCGCAGTCATCTGGGCATGCTGAAAACGGAAAATGGCAGACTCTGATATCTTAACAAAAAATTTACAAAAAAATAAAAAAAATACAAGACAATTGAAAGAAAATGCAGTATAATGACGAGTGGAAAAGGGAGTAGCTTCCACTTTATATAAGAGGTGGATTCTTTGGCGTCAGAACGATGCGCTTTCACGGCACAAAAGTCGTGGAGCGTTCCGCTGGGAATTGAAATGGCAAGACTTTTACCGCAGGATTTCATCCTGCAGTAAAGGTCTTTTTCAAATTTAACTGTTCTGGGCAGTTATTTTTCATGCCGGACTTTCCGGCGGCCGATACCGGCGCAGGCCAGAAAGTGAAGATGGTTTTTGACAGATAGAGAAACGCTTTTTAGATTTAGAAAAGAGGTCTCCGGTTTCCGTAAAAAAAACAGGAGGAATTGGTATGGAATATTTAGTTGAAGGCATCATGGCCGTCACATGGCAGCAAATCGTGATGTATGCAGTAGGAATTCTGCTGATCTGGCTTGCAATTAAGAAGGAGTACGAGCCGTCACTGCTTCTGCCTATGGGTTTTGGCGCGATCCTGGTGAACCTTCCCAACAGCGGCGTAATCAATCAGGTAATGTCCGGGGTAGGTGAGGTAAACGGTGTTGTAGAGTGGCTGTTCGAAGTAGGAATCGAGGCTGCTGAAGTAATGCCGGTTCTGCTGTTTATCGGTATCGGAGCGATGATCGACTTTGGTCCTCTGCTGTCTCAGCCGGTTATGTTCCTTTTTGGAGCGGCAGCACAGTTTGGAATTTTCTTTGCTATCTGCGTTGCGTCTCTTCTGGGATTTGACCTGAAGGATGCGGCATCTATCGGAATTATCGGTGCGGCAGACGGCCCCACTTCGATTCTGGTATCTCAGGTTCTGGGTTCGAATTACATTGGCCCCATTGCTGTGGCTGCGTATTCCTATATGGCTCTGGTGCCCATCGTACAGCCCTTTGCCATTAAGCTGGTTACCACTAAGAAAGAGCGCACCATCCACATGGATTATCAGCCGGGTGCAGTTTCCAAGTCCATGCGTATCGCATTCCCGATTGTCGTAACCATTATCGTAGGCTTTATTGCTCCGTCTTCCGTAGCTTTGGTTGGTTTCCTTATGTTTGGAAATCTGCTGCGTGAGTGCGGCGTATTAAAGACTATGTCTGAAACTGCACAGAATGAATTGGCAAACCTGATCACACTGCTTCTGGGAATTACCATTTCCTTCAGTATGCGGGCTGATGCATTCGTAAATGTGGATACTATCATGATTATGGCCATTGGCCTTCTGGCGTTTGTATTCGACACCATCGGCGGCGTAGTATTTGCAAAGATTGTAAACCTGTTCCGCAAGAAGAAATTAAACCCCATGATCGGTGCAGCAGGAATCTCCGCATTCCCCATGTCCTCCCGAGTTGTGCAGAAGCTGGCAGCTAAGGAAGAGCCTGGAAATATTATCCTGATGCATGCGGCAGGCGCAAACGTATCCGGTCAGATCGCATCTGTAATTGCCGGCGGCATCGTAATTAACCTGGTAACCAGATTCATGTAAATCGCAGAAATCTGCGAAAAGCCGAAAGGAGATTGAATATATGGATAATTTTATGATTGCCCTTGAGATTATGGCAAAAGGCATGGGCGGCATCTTCGTGGCATGTCTGGTTATTATGGCGGCTGTCTGGGTGATGAGTAAAATCAGTGGGAAAAAGTAAATCTTTTGAAAATAAAAAAGGACATTAAAATGCCTTAAACATCTTGCAAATAAAACAGCATATGCTATAATAAAGATGGTTACAGAGTATTTCCATTTTGAACAACAAAGCGAAAACCCCGGTGTGGTGTTGACACCGGGGTTTTCTATGCCGTTTTTGGTGTGGTGGCTTATTCCCACAGGCTGGTTACCTTATCTGTCGCCATCCAGCCATTTGCAGATGAAGTGCTGAATCACACCTGCCATGACGGCGACTGCGATGGAAATGAGAAAATCGGGGAGGCCATGCAAAAGAATGAGAGAGAATCAACCCAAAACCAATACACCGGAACTTTTTACGGACCGCCTGCACCTGCGTAAGTTTACTGCAGGCGATACAGAGGCGGTGTTCCGGATTTACAGTGACCGGGAGGTAAATACCTTTCTTCCATGGTTTCCGGTAAAAGATATGGAAGAGGCGGGAAAGCTGCTTCAGGAACGATATCTTGATTATTATGAGCTGCCGGAAGGGTACCGCTATGCGGTCTGCCTGAAAGGGACAGGCAATTCCGACGGAGAATGCGATATTCCCATCGGTTATATACATGTGAGCCTGGATGACAGCCATGATCTGGGTTATGCCGTCAGGAAAGAATTCTGGGGGCAGGGAATCGCGTCGG
This sequence comes from Candidatus Caccovicinus merdipullorum, assembly GCA_018715905.1. GTDB lineage: Bacteria > Bacillota > Clostridia > Lachnospirales > Lachnospiraceae > Caccovicinus > Caccovicinus merdipullorum. Next base: position 10,396 of record DVKS01000060.1, read on the forward strand.
AAGCGGCAAAAGCGGTACTGGCGCAGATGAAGCGGGACGGCATGACTTATGCTACGGCCACCCACGATGAGAAGAATCCGGCCAGCGGCCGGGTGATGGAAAAGATCGGGATGAAATATCGGTATTCCTACCGGGAACAGTGGCAGCCCAAGAATATCCCGGTTATTTTCCGGATGTACCAGATCAATCTGGACGGGAAGGATGACCGGGTGTACCGGGCCTACTGGGAGCGGTATCCGGAACATTTTATTTCGGAGCGTATCTAAAACAAGCTGTGAAGGTGGGAGCTGACCGCCTTTGCAGAGAAGTCTCCTTTGGGAGATTTTACAAAGGAGAAACGAAAACGGAGGCCTGCACCGCAAGGAATCAGGCCTCCATATCTTTCTTAAGTTTTTCTAATGCTTTTTTTTCTATCCGGGATACATAGGAGCGGGAGATGCCCAGTTCTTTTGCGATTTCCCTCTGGGTATGTTCCTTTTTTCCGTACAAGCCGTAGCGCATGCCGACTACTTTCTTTTCCGTATCTTTAAGGCAGCGCTCATAGGAACGGTACAGATCTTTTACATCCTGTTCAAAGATCAGAGCTTCCACGGCCTCTTTATTTTCCATTTCAATTACATCTACCAGACTTACCGTCTCGCCGTCTTTGTCGACGCCGATGGGTTCAAAGAGGGAGACTTCCTTGCTGTATTTTTTTCCGGCCCTCAAAAGCATAAGGATCTCATTTTCCACGCATTTGGCGGCATAAGTGGCCAGGCGGGAACCTTTGTCAGTTTTGAAGGTATTGATTGCTTTGATCAGGCCGATGGTTCCCACGCTGATTAAGTCTTCCATATCGTAATCGGTCCCCTGATATTTTTTCACCACATGGGCTACCAGCCGCATGTTCCGCAGAACCAGCACATCCCTGGCTTCCTGATCACCTTCGCTGCAGCGCTTCAGATATTCCCTTTCTTCGCCGGCGGATAATGGTTTTGGAAAAGTTTTCAAAGAAAGCCACCTTCCGATTCCTTACTTTTAGTTTATGCGTTGCCTTTTCTTAAGTGCTTTTACAAAAATTTTCCGGCTGGTACTATTTTGCGGGAGAAATAGTTGAAAATAATTTTCTGTGAAGGATTGACATTCTTCGGCTCTTATGATAACTTAAGTTTAGTTATGAAAACAGGATTGGGTTTGTTTTCATATAGCGATTAAATGGCAACTTTTTGTTGCATTATTGATTGGATATCTTTATTAAATTTTATAAGTTGGTTACTTTCAACCAGTGTTAAAACACATCAACTTGTGAAACGGTCAATAAGAGTAGTAAAAGTGAAGTATTTGCTATATAGACTCAAAAAACCTGATTCTGTTGAAAATATAGGGGAAATGGCTGCCGGAGGGGTTTTTCTGCCCGGATCGTTTGGATGTATTTCAGCCAGAGTACGATATTTCAGCGCAAGTGATGTGAAGTCACCTGCGTTTTTTTATTACGAAGTATCCAGCAAGACGCGCCAGTGACGCGTCTTGTCGGATTGTCGGTGCAATCGCCCTCCGGCGTGCGTGTGCGCTGCGGCGCACATTTTTCTATGGAAAAAGCAAAGCCGGTTTTTCAGGGTGAGCCGGGGAAGAAAGCAGCCAAGTCAAAACAAATGGGAAAGCAGGGGAAGAGATGAGCGGAAAACTGAAGCTTTATGGGTTTAATAACCTGACCAAAGCGCTGAGCTTTAATATCTATGACGTTTGCTATGCAAAGACGGCCAGGGAACAGAAAGACTATATTGCCTACATTGACAAGGAGTATAATTCAGAACGCCTGACGAACATCCTCCTGACGCTGACGGATATGATTGGCGCCAGGGTTTTAAACGTATCCAAACAGGATTATGAGCCCCAGGGCGCATCCGTTACCATCCTTATGGCGGAAAATTCCATGGTGCCCATGGGGGATACGGTGGTTTCCCACCTGGATAAGAGTCATGTGACGGTCCATACGTATCCGGAATATCATCCGGACACCTGTCTGGCTACCTTCCGGGTGGATATCGACGTGGCTACCTGCGGGGAGATTACACCGCTTTCCACCCTGGATTACCTGATCGGCTCTTTCGACTCGGATATCATTACCATGGACTACCGGGTGCGGGGCTTTACCAGGAAGGAGGACGGCTCCAAGCTATTTATTGACCATGACATTACATCCATCCAGGATTTTATCAGTCCGGAGATCCGGAAGGTCTATGACGCGGTGGATATTAATGTATATGAGGCTAATCTGTTCCATACCAAGATGCTCATTAAGGAAAGAGATCTGCAGAATTATCTGTTTAATACCGATGTGTATGAACTTCCGCCTAAGACCAGACTGGAGATTAATTCCAGCCTGCGCCGGGAGATGATTGAGATTTTCAGCGGACGGAATATTTTCTGACGGATGGAATTTTTTTGCAGCGGTTTCCAGGCTGCTGCGCATTTAAGCGACAGAAGAAACCATCATGCGCCGGCGGGCGGCGCTTCAGCCATCCCATGAAAGTGCGGCGGCGCATTTGGAATCCCTGAATTAACGCCGCCTGATCGGCGGCAGGACTTTTAAGCAAAAAGGTGATAGAGAAATGGAAAAAAAGAAATTATCCCAGACCGATGCTCCCATGTACGAGGCGCTGGAGCGTTTTCATAAAAGC
>DVKS01000009.1 GCA_018715905.1 Candidatus Caccovicinus merdipullorum
AGGATGCTTTAAGGGAAAGGATGCGCTGTTTATTCTGGTTCTGGGGGCGCTGATGATCCCGGATCAGGTTACCTTCCTGCCCATCTATGTGATGATTTCAAAGGCGGGGCTGGTGAACACCTACAGTTCCATGATCATTCCCAGCATGTGTTCTGCGTATTTTATCTTTATGCTGAGGCAGGCATTTATGTCTGTAGATGACAGTTACCTGGAGGCGGCCAGAATGGACGGTGTGGGACGGACCGGCGTGATCTTCCGCATCCTGGTTCCCATGTGCAGGCCTACGGTAATTACTACTGCGCTGATCACCTTTATCAACGGATGGAACAGCTATTTCTGGCCCAAGATCATGACCACCAATCAAAGCCACAGGACGGTGGCTCTGGGTGTGCAGGAACTGCGCCAGTCGGTGGCGGCCATGGAAGTGACGAATTTTAATCATATTATGGCGGGAGCCACCATTTCCATCGTGCCGGTGTGCGTGCTGTTTTTCTTCCTGCAGAAGTATATTGTAAGCGGCATGTCAAAGGCGGCCATGAAGTAAGATGACTGCTGCAGGGTCTTTGACTGTGAAATCCATGGGAAAGGAAGGAAATAAAGATGCGGATCGTACAGACTACGGGAGCGCTGAAAGGATGGAAAGCCGGAGAGGCATCCATAGAAGAAATGGCAGGGAAGCTGCGGGATGCCGGGTACCGGGGAGTGGATATTTCCTTTACCGGCGCGGTGCAGAAGAAAGATGCCGTTTCCCGGATCCTTTCTCTGCCGGACTGGCGGGATCGGATGAAGGAGACGGGAGAGAATCTTTTAAAAATGGATATGCCGGCGGTTCAGTCCCACGCTCCCTTTTTTAACATGTTAAGTCCGGACTTAGAGGGACTGGATGAAAGGATGGAGATGGTAAACCGTTCTGTGGAGGCATCGGGAATTCTGGGAATTCCCTGGGTGGTTATGCATCCGGGAACGGATTACGGGGATAACTGCTTCCGGGTAAACCTTAAGAAAAATATTGAATTTTTCAAACCTGTTCTGGAAACTGCCGCGTCTTTTCATACCGGCATTGCCATAGAGAATCTTTTTGATACCTTTCATTATCCCCAGGGGGTGGCCGGAAGCAGTGAAAAGACAGACCGCCGGGGAAACCACCGGCTGATTCCCATGCGGCGATTCGGGGCGAATCCGGAGGAACTGATGGAGCTGGCAGATGCTTTGTCCAGTGAGTTTCCCAATGTGGGAATCTGCTGGGATTTCGGCCATGCCAATGAAGCGGGGCTTGACCATGTAAAGGCCCTTAAGCTTCTGGGACGGCGGATCAAGGTCCTTCATGTTAATGACAATCTGACTGTGTATGATGACCATATGACGCCTTTTGCCGGATCAGTTCCCTGGGAGCAGGTATTTGTCTGCCTGAAGCAGATTGGCTATGAGGGGAACTTTACTTATGAGAACATCAAGTTTTACAGCAGACTGCCGGAAGGACTGCTGGATGCGGCGCTGCGGTATGGGAGAGAAGTGGCGGAGTATCTGGTTGGAGTGTATGAGATGGCAGAGAGGGAACAGCAGGAGACATCCCTTTCAGATTCCTTTCTCCAGGAATAATTGCTTCATGATAAAAATAAAATATGGAGATGGCAAAACTTCCAAAACGGAAGGCTGCCGTCTCTGCTTTTATTTAATGGCTGGAGGAAACGTTATGCTGAATTATCTTTGGGCCGGGATGATCTTAATCGGAATCCTGTGGGGAGCCTTTCACGGAACTCTGGATCAGGCGACCACAGGGGCTTTAAACGGAGCGGCAGAGGCGGTTTCTTTGGGAATCACCATGCTGGGGATCATGACCTTCTGGAATGGGATTTTACAGATCGGCCAGACTTCCGGTCTGGTGGACTGGCTGGCAGGAAAAATGGAGCCGGTTCTTGATTTTCTCTTTCCGCATCTGGAGAAAGGCCATCCGGCCAGGAAGCATATAGCGGTAAATATGATTGCAAATATGCTGGGTCTTGGAAGCGCCGCCACGCCGGCGGGACTTCGGGCCATGAAGGCATTAAAAAAGCCTGGAGAGGATAAGGCCAGCCGGGAAATGTGCACCTTCCTGATTATAAATATCTCATCGCTCCAGCTGATTCCGGTGACCATCGTCGCGTACCGAAGCCAGTTTGGAAGCAGTGACCCGGCTGCCGTCACGGGCCCTGCCCTGGCGGCTACGATCATCAGTACGGCGGCAGGGGTGATATTTTGTAAACTGATGGACCGGAAATGAAATGATTTTTTGTATGTAGAGGACGAAAAATGTTAAATTTTCGTGTTTTTCTCATTTTTCTGTTAAAAATATGTTATGATAAATACATTGTGAATGAAATGGATGTGAGAGTGGAGTGAGGAAAACATGAAAAGAAAAGCAGGGACAGCAGTACTGATACTGACACCGTTTGTGATGTTCGGCGTGTTTGAATGGATCACGGGAAATTTGATGGAGATTGAACTTATTTACCGGATCCTGAATTTGCTGCTGTTTTTCCTGCTTTATTTTGTGGTCTTTGCCGTGACGAATTCCATGGGGGTGGGATTTTCCCTGCTGAATGTGATTCTTACGGTGTGGGCCCTGGCGGAACATTATGTGGTGGAATTCCGCGGCAGACCGATTATGATCTGGGACATTATGGCTTTTCGGACGGCAATGACCGTGGCGGATACGTATCAGTATGACATTACGCTGCAGGTGGCGGCGGGAGTATTGGTGATTCTTCTCTGGACGGTTCTTCTCTGGCTGTTTCCTGTGCGCCTTCCTTCCAAAAAGATCTGGGCCGGGACGGCGGCAGGTTCTCTTGTCTGCATGGCAGTCTTTCTTTTTACTTTTTTCCAATATGGAATTGCAGCATTGGGAATGGAAATCAATATGTGGTATCCAAGCTGGTCTTATGCACAGTACGGGTATCTTCTTTCTACTCTGCGGATGGTGGATTACCTGTCTGTGGATCCGCCGGAAGGCTATTCTCTGGCCCAGGTCCGGGGGATTCAGGAGGAAATTCAGGAGTGGGAAAAAGAAGATGAGCCCATCTGGGGGACAAAAAGCGATACGGTTCCCACAAACATTATCTGTATTATGAATGAGAGTTATTCGGATCTGCGGGTGGTGGGAGATTTTAATACGGATGAACCTTTTATGGAGTTTTATGATTCTCTGGAAACAAACTGCATAAAAGGGAACCTTTATATGCCGGTTTTTGGATCTATGACCAGCAATTCGGAGTTTGAATTTCTTACGGGAAATTCCATTGCCTTTACGCCCAGCGGTTCGGTGCCTTATCAGATTTATATGCGAAATCCCAGCTACGGTCTGGCCAGTATTCTGAAAGAGCAGGGATACCGCACAGTGGCCATGCATCCAAATGAAAAGACCAACTGGAACCGGGATGAAGCATACCGGAATATGCTGTTTGATGAATTTTACGGAATTGAATATTTTCAGGGTTCTCCCACCATCCGGGGATATGTGTCGGATCTGGGCAATTATCAGAAGATTATTAATCTTACGGAGAAAAAAGAAGAAGGGCAGCCGCTTTTTATCTTTGATGTTACCATGCAGAACCATGGAGGATATGAGACGGATTATGAAGCAGCGGTACATTTGACGGATTATGAGGATATGCCGATGACGGAGCAGTATCTGTCCCTGATCCGGGAATCTGACCAGGCCCTTCAGTATCTGATCGAATACTATGAAAATGTGGACGAGCCTACCATGATCATTCTGTTCGGGGATCATCAGCCCAGTGTGGAGGATACGTTTTATGAGGCGCTGTATGGATGTTCTCTTGAAGAAGCGGCAGGGGAAGATTATTTAAGAAGGTATATTACGCCATTTCTGGTCTGGACAAACTATGGCACAGAGAGTATGCTGGAAGAGAATCTAAGCGCCATGTTTCTTTCCTGTACGATTCTGGAGCGGGCGAATCTGGAAATTACGGATTTTATTTCTTTTCTTCGCTTTCTTTACCGGCAGTGCCCGGTAGTTCACATTCTGGGGTATTATACCAGCGATATGGTGTGGGAAAGCTGGTCCCATTGGGAAGAGAAAAAGGAATATCCGCTGTTTCACTGGTTTGATATGCTGCAGTATCACAATATGTTTGAAAGAAACCGGATCACATCGCTGTTTCAGGTATCCGACGGCTGACTGCCGGCGGAAATAAAAAAGCAGAAGGAGACGTCTATGAGCGGAAAAAACATAACGGTACTGTGTTACCAGAAATGCAGTACCTGTCAGAAAGCATTGAAATGGCTGGATACACAGGGCATTCCCTACCAGACCCGACCCATCAAGGAGGAAAATCCTTCCGTTGATGAACTTCGGGAATGGTATCAGAAAAGCGGACTGCCGTTAAAACGTTTCTTTAATACCAGCGGAAATTTGTATAAAGAGATGGGACTTAAGGACAAGCTTCCCCACATGACAGAAGAAGAACAGCTGGCTCTTCTGGCCACAGACGGGATGCTGGTAAAGCGTCCTCTTGTGATAATGGAGGAGGGCGTGCTGACGGGCTTTAAGGAAAGTGAGTGGATGGAGAAGCTTTACAATTCATCCAGCGAGCCAAATCGATAACCCATTTCTTCCCATTTTGTCAGCAGTTCATCCAGAATCTGCCCGTTTGTTTTTGAAGTGCTGTGGAGGAGAACGATGGCGCCGGGGTGGATGCGGCCTAACAGTTTTTGGAAGGCCTCTTCCTTTGTGGGCTGTTTGTCTTCGTACCAGTCCACATAGGCAAGGCTCCAGAAAAAGGTTTTGTAGCCCAGTTCAGATGCCATCTTAAGATTTTCTTCGCTGTATTTTCCCTGGGGCGGACGATAGTACTTTTTCATAGGCTGGCCGGTAACCTGCTGATACAGATCCTCCAGGTCCGTTAATTCCTTTTCAAAGGCTTCTTTGGAAGCGATCTTTGACATATCCGGGTGGTGGAAGGTGTGATTTCCTACAATGTGGCCTTCCGCCGCCATTCTTTTTACCAGCTCCGGGCTGGTTTCCAGATAATTTCCCACCAGAAAGAAGGCTGCCGGCGCCTGATGTTTTTTCAGCGCATCCAGAATGGCGGCGGTATTTCCGTTTTCGTAGCCGGCATCAAAGGTAAGGTAGAGAACCTTTTCCTCCGTATCTTTTGCGTAAAATGCATGAAACTGCGATAAATATTCCATGGATGCGTTGGCTATGGGAGGCTTTCCTTCTTCCTGAAAGCTCAGGCCCCAGTTTCCTTCTTCAAAAAGAAAGGACTGGCGGTCACTTTGACCGATCTGGGCCTGCAGCGTCTGGCTGGCCAGAGCAGCGGGGGATTCTGTCAGCATCCGGGCGGCGAAGCGGCCAATAAGAAAAGAGAAGAAAAAGAGGGCAGCGGTGGCGGCCCTCTTTCTGTTGAATAACTGCTGCAATAATTTTCTGAATTGTCTGCCCATGGAGATTCCTGCCTGAGAAAGGGTTAATATATGTATATTACCCCGGGGAAGGAAATTATGCTGCATTTCCTCCATCATTCAGAATCCCCATGAACTCTTCTCCTGTAATGGTCTCCCTCTCATAGAGGAATTGTGCCAGTTCGTCCAGTTTCTTCCGATTTTCAGTAAGGATCTGAATGGCTTTTTCATGCTGCTTCTTTACCAGTTCCACCACCTTCTGATCGATGAGTGTCTGGGTCTCGGCGGAGCAGGATAAGGAGGCATCGCCGCCTAAGTACTGGTTTGTGACGGTTTCCATGGCGACCATGTCAAATTCATCGCTCATGCCGTAGCGGGTGATCATGGCCCGGGCCAGCTTTGTGGCCTGCTCGATGTCATTGGATGCGCCGGTGGTGACGGAACCGAATACCACTTCTTCTGCGGCACGTCCGCCGGTGTAGGTGGCAATCTTGTTTTCGATCTCTTCTTTGGTCATCAGGTAATGATTTCCTTCATCCACCTGCATCGTGTAGCCTAAGGCGCCGGAGGTTCTGGGAACAATGGTGATCTTCTGTACGGGAGCAGAATGGTTCTGAAGGGCGGCGACTAAAGCGTGGCCGATCTCGTGGTAGGAGACGATCAGCTTTTCCTTGTTTGTCAGAATGGCGTTCTTCTTCTGGTAACCGGCGATAACCACCTCGATGCTTTCTTCCAGGTCTGCCTGGTTCACAAATTTTCTTCCGTCCCGGACAGCGCGGAGAGCTGCCTCGTTGACAATATTGGCCAGCTCTGCGCCGGAAGCGCCGGAGGCCATGCGGGCGATAACAGAGAAGTCCACATTGTCGGCAATCTTGATTTTCTTTGCGTGGACTTTCAGGATTTCTTCCCGGCCTTTTAAGTCAGGAAGCTCTACGGGAACGCGCCGGTCAAAACGTCCCGGTCTGGTAAGGGCGGGGTCCAAGGATTCCGGCCGGTTGGTGGCGGCCAGGATGATGACGCCGCTGTTTTCCTCGAAACCGTCCATTTCGGTAAGAAGCTGGTTTAGGGTCTGCTCCCGCTCATCATTTCCGCCGATCTGGCCTTCACGTTTCTTTCCGATGGCGTCGATCTCATCAATGAATACGATACAGGGAGCTTTTTCCTTGGCCTGCTTAAACAGATCACGGACTTTGGCTGCGCCCATGCCCACAAACATTTCTACGAATTCGGAACCGGACATGGAGAAGAAGGGAACATTCGCCTCACCGGCCACTGCCTTGGCCAGCATGGTTTTACCGGTTCCGGGAGGGCCTACAAGGAGAACGCCTTTGGGCATGGCTGCGCCTACTTCACGGTATTTATTGGGATTATGCAGGTAATCAACAATTTCAGCCAGGCTTTCTTTTGCCTCATCTTCGCCTGCCACATCGCTGAATTTGATTCCGGCAGAGGATTTTACGTAAACTTTCGCATTGCTCTTTCCCATGCCGAAGCTCATGGAATTGGGGCCGCCGGCCCGTTCCATTAATTTTCGTGACATATATTGTCCGAAGCCGATAAATATAATGATGGGCAGTATCCAGGTAAGCAGAAAGCTTAAAACAGGTGACATCTGCTCGATAATCTCGCCGGAGAATACGGCGCCGGAATCAAAAAGACGCTGGGTTAAATCCGGATCGAAGACCATACCGGTCTTATATACCTGAGTGTTTTCTGCATTGGTGAAGATGATCTGATTTTCCTGTTCCTGGATTTCCACCTGGCCGATATCCCGCTCTTCGATCATGGTCATAAACGTGCCGTAATCCACCTGGATAATCTGCCGCTGCATCAGCCAGGGCATAGCCAGGAAGTTAAAAAGCATTAAGACCAGAATGGCAATGCAGTAATAATAGATCAGCGGTTTCTTTGGCTGTTTTACTTCATTCATATGTTAACCTCCTGTGTGCTGAACATTTTCGTTTTCCGTTTCCGTCTGAAGGCCCATCTGCGCATCCATGGCATTCAGGGCGGCGATCAGCGCGTAGCGCATGGACTGGACGGCAAAATCAATGGCGTATTCCGCGTAAAGGGCGGCCGCTTCTGCCTGATCTTCCTGCTGGCTGCTTGATTCGCTGTGCAGGTAAGAGGGAAGTTTCCGGGAAAGAATTTCTTCTGCTCCCTGAAAACATTCCAGATGCAGACGGGCCAGATCAGCCACTGCGGGGGAACGGCTGGACTCTGCGGTGGTTTTAAGCTGCAGGTCGTGCTCTCTGTACTCATCCTGAAGGGCCCTTCGTTTCTGCCGGATGGTTTCCTGGCTGTTCTCCCGGCAGAGGCGGAGACGGCTGATCATCTGCCCGTACTGCTGCTCCAGTTCATACAGCTTAATAGCGAAGATTTCCTGATTTAACTGCATAAACATAAAGACTCCTTTCCTGAAACCATCTGGTTTCTGATCTTGTTATAACAGAGGACGGAAAATGCCGCCACTTGCAATTTTTTTAATCTGTATGGACAAAAATGCCGAAATGTAAAGATTTTTTACACTTCGGCATTTTTGTCTGTACACCAATAAAAAATTGTAAGTACATGATTTTTCGAAAATCTGATATGGTTATCATGAAAGTTTTGCCGCTGAGAAAATATTTGATGAAAAACACGGTGAGAGGAGGAAATAAATCGTGGATTCCATCCGTTTATTTGTTACATTGAATGAAAATTATGTGCCTCAGCTTAAGGTACTCCTGACCTCTGTGGCAGTCAGCAACCCCAATGAGACCATCGATCTTTATATGATGCACAGCGGAATCGGGGAAGAGAAATTAGATGAGATAAGGCGTTTGTGCTGCAGCCGCGGGTATGGATTTTACCCCATTACGGCAGACCCGGACATTTTTAAGAATGCGCCGGTCAGCAAAACCTATCCCCGGGAGATGTATTACCGCCTTCTGGCTCCCCATCTGCTTCCAAAGGAGATTGACCGGGTCCTGTATCTTGACCCGGATATTTTAGTGATCAATCCGCTGCGGCCTTTGTGGGAAATGGACTTGAAAGGAAATCTTTTTGCTGCTGCGGCACATTCCTGGGCATCCTACCTTGCGGCCAATGTCAGCAGAGTCCGCCTGGGAACAGAAGGACAGTATTTTAATTCCGGCGTCCTTTTAATGGATTTGGAAGCCGGACGGAAAGAAATCCGCCCGGAAGAGATTTTTTCTTATACAAGGAAACATGGAAAAGAGCTGGTCCTGCCGGATCAGGATGTATTAAATGCCATGTACGGAAACCGGATACTGGAACTGGATGATTATATCTGGAATTATGATGCCAGGCGCTACAACAGCTATCTTCTCTTAAGCTCAGGTGCAGCAGACCTGGAATGGGTCATCCGGAATACGGCAATCCTTCATTTCTGCGGAAGGTCAAAACCGTGGAAGCCGGGCTATCTTTACCGGTTCGGCGTATTGTACCGGCATTATATGCGGCTGGAAGAAATCTGGGAATCCGGGGAGGAAAGCTCTTCCGGAATCAGCAGGAGGATCTGACCGGCCAGCAGATCTGCATCCACCGGCCCCTTTAAACAGCGGGAAAGAAGCAGCCCGGTGATGCCGAAAGCCCAGAAATCCAGGGCCGTTTCAAGGTTCGTATAGGGAAAGGGAAGGGTTACGGGACGCTGCCGCAGGATCTCCTGGAGAGAACCTCTGGCAGTCCGGACAAACAATGCCTCGATTTCTGACCGTCTTTGGGAATCCAGAAGACGGATGATCATGGAACGGTTTTCAGAAACATCAGAAATCAGAAGCCGGAGCGCCTCACGGGGCGTGCCGGCTTTTATGCTGCGTGCAAGGGTCTCTTCCGATACCTGCTGAAGGCTCCAGGAAATTACGTCCATAATATCCTGAAAATGGTAGTAAAA
>DVKS01000061.1 GCA_018715905.1 Candidatus Caccovicinus merdipullorum
CAGTGGATCCAGGAGGGAATGTTTTTTAAAGTGAACTGGGAAACACAGAAGGTATCCTGGGGCGTTATTTCTCCCGCCCTTACCATTATGTTTTCTATCCTGTATTTTGACATCATGCTGGGAGTGGGACTTTTCGATCCGGTTGCAATATTTTTTATCAGAAAAGCAAAGGGGGATCCTCTTAAGGTACTGCTTTCTACGGTGATGGTGGCCAGCGTAGTGGCGCTGAATGGAGATACCACTACAACGATTATTATTTGCACTGCAGCATTTATCAGCCTGTATAAACAGATGAACTTGAAACTCAGCTATCTGGCTATCGTAATTGTAGCGCCCATAGGGATCTGGAATCAACTTCCCTGGGGCGGACCTACCATAGCAGCCGCTACGGCTCAGGGAGTGGAGGTCAGCGACCTGTTCAGGGCACTTCTTCCGGGGCTTTTGGCAGCCCAGGCAGCTGTGATCCTGGTGGCAGCATATCTGGGGAAGAAGGAACGCCGGAGACTGGGCTATCAGCCGGGGCTTCGGTCTGGTATTTCCCGGGAAAACATAGAAGAAATGTTAAAGGCAGTCAGGGATAAGGATCCGGAACTTAAGCGTCCCAAATGTTTCCTTTTTAACCTGATCCTGACCTTTGCTGCTCTGGTTCTTCTGATCCAGGGAGAAATCCACGGATCTATCATTTTCATGCTGGGGTCAGCCATCGCCCTGGTGGTAAATTACCGGTCAGTGGATCTTTGTACGGACAGACTGGAAGATCTGGCTCCGGATGTGCTGCCCACGGTAGTGGTGACTATGGGCGCGGGGATTTTTTCCGGCGTGCTGTCAGGGAGCGGTATGGCTGCGGCCCTGGCCAATACCATTGCCGGTCTGATCCCCACCTCCTTAAGCACCCATATGGCGCCTGTATATGCAGTGATTGCCGCGCCAGCGATCTGCTTCCTTCCGCAGGATGCGTTTTACTTCGGAATCGCTTCGGTGATCAAAGAAGTTATGGGGCAGTTCGGCATTACGCCCCTGCAGGCGGCGGTGGCTTCTATGGTGGGACAATCTTTCCGCCTGGTAAGCCCGGTGATTCCTGCCCTGTATATGCTGTGCGGGGAGACGAAGCTGAATTTTGTGGATTTTCAGAAGGAATATACGAAATATTTTGGCTGGGTAGTGCTTCTGGTGTATCTGGCGGCGTATGGAATTGCTGGAGTGCTTCCGTATTAAGGAAATTCATAGGGATAAGCAGTGGGGCAGTGAGAGGGCCATGCGTCCCTTCGGAAGCCATGGGATCTCCCGGGGCCGTATCCGGTGTATGGCGGCTTCTATGGAAGGAAGGTAAGAAGATTTAAGATGAAGCATATGCCGGGATGCGGAAAAAAGTTTCAGATTTTTCCGGCAGGAGGAGGTAAAATTTTTGATGTAAAGGAAGTATCCCAGAGGAAAAGGAAAGGAGGAGCTGTATGAATCGAATGAATTTTGGCGGGAAACTGGCAAAGTGGTTTCTGACGGCGGCAGCATGGGCTTTTTGCCTGACAGGAACGGCCCTGGCAGCCGGTGGGTACTTTTGGATACGGTGACGGATGATACGGTTATGCAGGATGTAAATGGAACCGATTATTACTTTGCTCTTCCGCAGACCAGTGCAGCGTACAATTATTATATGCTCTGGATTGATGAGAAGAATTCCGGCATTATGCAGCTGTCTGAATTTTCCATTGCATATGAAGGGAGCAGCTTTGGCTTTACCGGATTAGACGGGAGCGCGGCATCTGCAGCGTCCTCAGGCAGCGGCACGGGACAGCTTCTCTGCGCCAGCTGTGCGGGACGGGGAACGAATCATTGCTTTGTGTGCCAGGGCAGCGGCGTATCGGGGACAGAACTCTGCCGCAATTGTAACGGAACCGGAGAGGTAAGATGTACAGCCTGCGCAGGCAGGGGATATATCCGGTAGAAAAACGGGGAGGGGATGTGCAAAACGGTGCGCAGCCCCTCCCTGGGGCATTTTAAAGCGGTCTGGAACGGCATTTTTCTGCGCCATCCGTTCTGGAGGAAAAGCAATGTAAGCACTTACAAAAAAATCACAAAAAGTATTGATTTTATCACCCAGATGTAGTATAGTATCCGTAGAAATTAAAAGCACCCAGATGTATCGGGGAAAATGTAAGGGCTTACAAAACCAAATAAAAATGGAGGTAGCGAAGGATGAGCGCACAGGTAAAGGAAACAGTAATTCAGTTTGGTGAAGGCGGATTCTTACGTGGATTTGTTGATTACTTCTTCCACAAGCTGAGAGAGAAGGGATTATACGATGGAAAGATCGTCGTTGTACAGCCCATTGAGAAAGGTATGTGCCAGATGCTGGCAGACCAGAACTGCGAATATAACTTATTCCTCCGCGGCATTGAAAATGGCCAGGTGGTAAATGAGCACACCCATGTTACTTCAATTTCCAGAGCACTGAATCCGTACACCCAGTACGAGGAGTACATTGCCCTCGCAGAGAACCCGGATTTAAGAGTGCTGGTATCCAATACCACGGAAGCCGGCATCGAGTATCTGGGAACCGAGAAGCTGACGGACACCCCGCCGAAGTCCTATCCGGCTAAGCTGACCCAGTTCCTGTATAAGAGATTCCAGGCCGGCTTAAAGGGCATGATCCTGCTTCCCTGCGAGCTGATTGACAACAACGCCGACAACTTAAAAGCCTGCGTATTAAAGTATGCAGATCTGTGGGAGTTAGGCGATGATTTCAAGAACTGGATCGAGACAGAGAATGACTTCTGCAATACTCTGGTAGACCGTATCGTAACCGGATATCCCAGAGACGAAGTTGAGGAGCTGACCAAGCAGATCGGCTACACTGACAATCTGATCGATACCGCTGAGATTTTCCACTTATGGGTAATCGGCGGACATCATGAGGACGAACTTCCCTTTAACAAGGCCGGATACAATATTGTCTGGACCGATGATGTAAAGCCCTATAAGAAGAGAAAAGTACGTATCTTAAACGGCGGACATACCTCCATGGTTCTGGGCGCATACCTGTATGGCCTGGAGACCGTAGGACAGTGCTTAAAGGATGAGACTGTAAGCGCATACTTAAAGAAATGTCTCTTTGACGAGATCGTTCCGACTCTGGGCAATACTGAGACGGATATCAAGTTTGCACAGGATGTACTGGAGCGTTTCTCCAATCCGTTCATTAAGCATATGCTGTTAAGCATTGCATTAAATTCCGTAAGCAAGTTCCAGGTACGTGTACTGCCTACCATTCTGGAGTACAAGGACAAGTTCGGAAAGTATCCGGCAGCGTTAACCTTCTCCATGGCCAGTCTGATTGCCTTCTACCGCACGGATAAGGCAAATGACGGCGAGGAGATCATGAACTTCATGAAGACTGCTTCCGTAGAGGACATCATGAAGAGAGAAGATTACTGGCATGCAGACCTGACGGAGATGATTCCTTTCGTACAGAAGTACTATGATCTGATCCAGGAGAAGGGCATGGCAGAGGCTTACAAGGCTGTTCTGGCTGAGTAAATTTTCATGCACCGGCGAGCGGCGCATCAGCCATGTGAAGCCCTGTGTTTCCCCCACGGCACATAGAAAAAGGATTCCGGCCGGGGCAGGATTTTCAGAAATGAAGATCCTGCCCCGGCTTTTTTGTCGTGGGCGGCATAATAATAATTCCGGCACTGCATAGGATAGTATGGAGGAGGAAGGGGAGGATAACATGGCGGAGTGGGTCCGCGGAGCAGTTCTGGGAATCCTGGCTGCGGCCGCTTTGACGCTGCTTCTTACATGGAGCAGCAGCATAACCGTGAGGGAAAGTTCCTCGCCGGAAGGCGGCGGGGAAACAGCGGAAATAGATCTGAGGGAGGGCTTAGAGGGAGAGGCTGGCGAAGAGAGAGCGGAGAGGGAAGTGCCGGTAGCGGCACTTACTTTTGATGATGGGCCTCATGCCGTATGGACGCCGATTTTGCTGGACGGGCTGAAGGAACGGGGGGTAAAGGCAACGTTTTTTCTGATGGGGCAGAATATTCCGGGAAATGAGGAAATCGTAGAGCGAATGGTCCGGGAGGGGCATCTGGTGGGAAACCACAGCTACCGCCACGAACCGCTGACGCAGGCCGGGCTGGAGCAGGTCTGCGATTCCTTTGCCAGGACCGGAGAAATGATCTGGGAGATTACCGGCATCCGTCCGGAATATGCCAGGCCGCCTTACGGGGACTGGAATGAGGAGCTGGAGTGCCGTACAGAACTCAGTACTGTTTTGTGGGATGTGGACAGCCTGGACTGGAATTATCAGAACCGGAAGCAGATTGCAGATAAAGTGTGCAGGGAAATTGAAAATGGAGACATTGTGCTGATGCACGATATCTTCCAGTCTTCTCAGGAAGCGGCGCTGGATATCATTGACCGGCTCACAGCAGAAGGATGGCAGTTTGTGACGGCAGATGAATTGATGGTGGACTAAATTAGAGGCAGACAGAGGCAGTTTTGAAAACAGTGGCGTTTTTTCCAAGGATGTGCTATAGTAAACCTAGCTGTGGAATGAGAGATCAGCAAAGACTTGAATATGAGGAAGGGAGCTGGGAATGATGAAAGATACGGCTTTGGTTATTATGGCCGCCGGCATTGGAAGCCGGTTTGGCGGGGGGATCAAGCAGCTGGCGCCGGTAGGGCCAAATGGAGAAATTATTATGGATTATTCCATTCATGATGCCCTGGAAGCGGGATTTAATAAAATTGTATTCATTATACGGAAAGATCTGGAAAAAGACTTTAAAGAGATCATCGGAAACCGTATTGAGAAGCTGGCCAAGGTAGAGTATGCTTATCAGGAGCTGGACGCTTTGCCGGAGGGCTTTTCGGTGCCGGAAGGACGTAAAAAGCCATGGGGCACCGGTCAGGCCGTACTGACGGTAAAGGGGATCGTAAAGGAACCTTTCCTGGTTATTAATGCAGACGACTATTATGGCAAGGAAGCTTTCCGCCGGATCCATGACTATATGACAGAGACCATGGACCAGGACAAGCCAGTTTACGATATCTGCATGGCCGGATTTGTGCTTTCCAATACCTTAAGCGACAATGGTTCCGTAACCCGGGGCGTATGCCAGGTAACGGAAGAAGGATGTCTGAAGGAAGTGACGGAGACTTATAATATCCGCATGGAAGAAGACGGACTGAAGGCGGAGGATGAGAATGGAAATCCTGTTTCCGTAAAGGCAAATCAGCCGGTATCCATGAATATGTGGGGACTTCCGCCGGCCTTCCTGGATGAACTGGAGAAGGGCTTCCCTGAGTTCTTAAAAGGCGTGCCGGAAGGAAATCTTAAGGCAGAATACCTGCTGCCGAAGATCATCGATCAGTTAGTGAAAGAAGGACGTGCCACAGTGCGTGTTCTGGATACCCAGGATAAGTGGTTCGGTGTAACTTATCAGGAAGATAAGGAAGCGGTAGTGGAAGCAATCCGCAAACTGATCGCTGATGGCGTGTATAAGGAAAAGCTTTTTGATTGACGCAGATTCAGACAAGAGGAGACCCCGGCTCCATACGGAGACCGGGGTAATTATGAAAAATCTATGTGCAATTTGCCTAACTGAAGAAAGCTTTTTGCTTGCTTTCTATACAAATAGTATAGAGATGGTTTGTGAATAAAATATGAACGTAATGTAAATAGATTGTAACGGTTCGGGACTGGGCGGGATAAACGGTCCCAGACTGCTGCAGGAAAATGTTGGATTTTTGGAGGAATCATGGCGGCAGAGATAAAACGAAAAACACTGGTTATCGGTCACCGGAATCCGGATACGGATTCTATCTGTTCCGCGATCAGCTATGCGAATCTGAAGCAGGCGGTGACCGGCGGCGCTTATGAGCCTGGAAGAGCAGGAAATGTAAATTCGGAAACCCGTTTTGTTCTGGATTACTTTGGCGTAAAAGAACCGGAACTTGTGAAAACGGTCCGCACCCAGGTAAAGGACATCGAGATACGGGAGACACCGGGGGTACGCCGGAATATTTCCCTGAAAAAGGCGTGGAACCTGATGCAGGAAGCTAATGTGGTAACACTGGCGGCGGTAACAGAGAGCGGCCTTCTGGAAGGGCTGATCACAGTGGGCGATATTACAAAGTCATATATGAATGTTTATGACAGCAGCATTTTGTCCAAGGCGGAAACCCAGTATTCGAATATTGTGGAGACACTGGAAGCAGATATGGTCATCGGCGATGAAAAGGAATACTTCCGGAACGGAAAAGTACTGATCGCTGCGGCCAATCCGGACATGATGGAATTTTATATTGAAAAAAACGATCTGGTGATTCTGGGAAATCGATACGAATCCCAGCTTTGCGCCATCGAGATGGAGGCAGGCTGCATCGTTGTCTGCGAGGGAGCCGGAGTTTCCATGACCATCAAAAAGCTTGCCCAGGAACGGGGATGCACCATCATTGCCACGCCATATGATACATATACGGCGGCTCGCCTGATCAACCAGAGCATGCCCATCAGCTATTTTATGAAGACGGAAAATCTGATTACCTTTGACGAGGAAGATTTTATCGATGATATCAAGGATATAATGACCAGCAAGCGCCACCGGGACTTCCCGATCCTGGATAAGGACGGGCTTTACAAGGGTATGATTTCCCGCCGGAATCTTCTGGGAGCCAGAGGAAAGGCGGTCATTATGGTGGACCACAATGAAAAGGGCCAGGCGGTAGACGGAATCGAGGGCGCCAATATCCAGGAGATCATCGATCATCATAAGCTGGCGGCAGTTTCCACCATTTCGCCGGTTTATTTCCGCAATCAGCCCCTGGGCTGCACGGCGACTATTATTTATCAGATGTATCTGGAGGCCGGAGTGGAAATTGAGCCAAAGATCGCAGGCCTTTTGTGCAGCGCCATTATTTCTGACACACTTTTGTTCCGTTCGCCTACCTGTACGGCTGTGGACCGGGCGGCAGCAGAAAAACTGGCCCAGATCGCCGGCATTCAGCTGGAAGAGTATGCCGGGAAGATGTTTGCGGCTGCCAGCAATCTGAAGGGAAAGACCGATCAGGAAATCTTTTATCAGGATTTCAAGCGGTTCGAGGCAGGAAAGATCAGTTTCGGCGTGGGACAGATCAGCTCGGTAAATGCAGAAGAACTGAGCGAATTAAAAGAACGCCTTTTGCCGTATCTGAAGGTGGCTCTGAAAGAACACGGCACAAATATGATGTTTTTCATGCTGACAAATATATTGACGGAATCGACAGAACTGCTTTGCGAGGGAGCCGGTGCGGAACAGCTGATTATCAAGGCTTTCCATGTGGACGGAGACAATGATGACGGTCAGGTGCACGGCCAGGTAATCAGTCTTCCCGGCGTGGTGTCCAGAAAGAAACAGCTGGTACCTGGAATTATGATTGCGGAAGAATAAGATGGGATGCTCCTGCAGATCATGCAGGATCCGGCACATGCTCATTTACAGGAAGATTTTATGAAAGAAAGGAAATCTGGGATGCAGGAAAGAAAGGGAAGCAGAAGACGCCGAAAGACCGGGAACGGGGAGAGTA
This sequence comes from Candidatus Caccovicinus merdipullorum, assembly GCA_018715905.1. GTDB lineage: Bacteria > Bacillota > Clostridia > Lachnospirales > Lachnospiraceae > Caccovicinus > Caccovicinus merdipullorum. The sequence continues at coordinate 7,564 of DVKS01000061.1, forward strand.
CAAAAGGGCTCAGGCGGGAAAAAGAAACCACTCTCTCTCACGAAAAGGAGAGCTGGAAGCCGGGAAACCTTTTGTACCCCCTTCCGGCTGTGATGGTCAGCTGCCAGCGGCCGGGGGAAAAGCCCAATATCATTACCCTTGCCTGGGCAGGAACTATCTGTTCTTCGCCGGCCATGGTATCTATTTCCATCCGGCCGGAGCGGCATTCCTACGGAATCATCAAGGAGACCGGAGAATTTGTCATTAATCTGGTAAACCGGGAGCTTACCTATGCCACGGATTACTGCGGTGTAAAATCCGGACGGGATGTGGATAAATTCAAGGAGATGAATCTGACGCCTCTCTATTCGGATACGGCAGCAGCGCCTTCCATCAAGGAGAGTCCGGTGAATATCTTCTGTCGGGTGACACAGGTGATCCCCTTAGGCAGCCACGATGTATTTCTTGCCGAGGTGACGGGCATTACGGTGGATAAGGACTATATGGATGAAAAAGGAAAATTCCATTTAAACAGCACCGGACTGGTGGCGTATTCCCATGGCGAGTATTTTCAGCTTGGGGAGAAGCTGGGGAAATTCGGATATTCTGTGCAGAAAAAGTAAACAGCAGGATAAACCGTAATGTACCCGGCGGAGGGGACATTGCAGCCCGGAGGGAATCCGGCGGTTATCCGATGCAGGGCATTTCAGAAAGGGGAACAAGATGAAACCAAACATTACATTGATCGGCATGCCTTCTTCCGGAAAGAGCACCATCGGCGTGCTGCTGGCAAAGCGGCTGGGCTTTTCTTTTGTGGATGTGGACATTGTGATCCAGGAGAGGGAAGGACGGCTGCTGAAGGAGATTATCGCCCAGGAGGGAATGGACGGCTTTCTTAAAGTCGAAGAGCGGGTAAACGCCAGCCTGGATGTGACTCGTTCTGTCATTGCACCAGGCGGATCCGTCATCTACGGCCGGAAGGCCATGGAGCATCTAAAGGAGATCAGCGAGGTGGTCTACCTGAAGATGAGCTACGAAGAAATGGAAAAGCGCATTGGAAATGTGGTGGACCGGGGCGTGGCCTTAAAGCCGGGATTTACCCTCCGGGATCTTTATAATGAGCGGGTGCCGCTGTATGAGCATTACGCGGACATTGTGGTGGATGAAGAAGGATGCTTCCAGCCAGGTGAGACGGTAGATAAGCTGCGGGCACTGATGGAGAGCCGGCTTGCGGCAGAGAAGGCGGAGCTGGACCAGATGCTGAGGCTTTTGAAGGATGGAAAACAGGAATAAAGGACGGTGATCCTGCGGTCCGATCTCAGCTCTCATATCCTGACGAAGGAGGAGGCTGAGGCCTATACGAAAGAAAAGGTACTTGGAGGAGCGGACGGCTGGGCCGGATGAAAACACAGATAAGAAAAGAACAAACAAGAAAAGAGCACCGCTTGGGCGGTGCTCTTCTTATCATTAAATCTTAGCTAGCCTGCATTGTACTGTTCTGCGAATTCCTCGGCAACCTTGGCAGCGCCCTTGTCTTTCCATTCCTGCAGCGTGTTCTGCCAATCCTCGAAGCTGATCTCACCGATTACATAGTTGGTGCATGCATCCTCAATAAACACTGCCAGTTCACCAGTCTCGCCGCCGTATTCAGTCAGCGTTTCCGAAATATAGGGAAGGCTGGGATCTGCTACGGCATACTGTGCGTTCTCGGCAAAGAGCTCTCTCTGCTTCTGGGCAATATCAGTTAAGGAGCCTGCCGGCGTGTTCTGGAAGGTGTAGAAAGCTTCCGGTATATATGGAAAAATTCAAGGGTCTGAAGTATTACCAGGTGAAGCTGGAACTGTATGCGCTGGTTACGGAGATTTTAAATATTGATGTTTCCTATGGAATTTCGCCGGATTATGAGAAAATTTCTGATCTGATGGATTTCGGACTGAACCATAAGGTGGAATCCTTTGAGGCCCTTGAACAATGTCTGCGGGAAGATTTGATGGAGCCTCTTTTGGCGGCGGCGGACAGCCAGATGAAGCAGCAGAATATTATTTACAAAATTGTAGAATACCTGAATGAAAACATAGACAAGGATGTAAGCCTGGAACAGTGTGCAAGAGAGTTTAATTACAATGCCAATTACTTAAGCCGTCTGTTTAAACAGAAGTTTGGGAAAACCTACACCGAATATGTAGTGGAGCTTAAGGTGGAGAAGTGCAAGGAACTGCTGGTCAGGACGGATATTTCCGTCAATGACCTGGCGTCACGGTTCGGCTACAGCAGTCCGCAGAATTTCATCCGCGTGTTTAAAAAGTATACTTTGATGACGCCGGGACAATATCGTAAGCAGCATGCAGATGAAAAGTAATTTTAAAAACAGTTTGTGCCGGGAGCACAGAAATGGAGGAAAGAATGGAAAGAGTGAAGTATGCACAGGTAGGTACAGGCGGAAGAGCAAGAATGTATTATGAGGCGCTCTGCTCCACCTACGAGGACAGCTGTGAGCTGGTAGGCTTCTGTGATCAGAGCCAGACCAGAATGAATTATGCGAATCGAATGATTAAGGAAAAATTCGGCCATGATCCGATTCCAACTTATGATTATACGGATTTTGATAAGATGATTGAGGAGCAGAAGCCGGATGTGGTTATTGTCACTACCGTAGACAGGACCCATGATCATTACATTATCCGGGCCATGGAATTAGGCTGCGACGTAGTAACGGAAAAGCCAATCACGGTAAACGAGCAGAAGGCTCAGGATATCATTGATGCCCAGAAGCGCACCGGTCGTCATATCCGTGTGGCATTTAACTACCGGTACGCACCTCACCACACCAAGATCCGGGAACTGATTATGAATGATACTATCGGAGAGGTATACTCGGTTCATTTTGAGTGGCTCTTAAATACTATTCACGGTGCAGACTACTACCGCAGATGGCACAGAAATAAGGCAAACAGCGGCGGTCTGCTGGTACATAAGGCAACCCATCACTTTGACCTGGTAAATTTCTGGATGGGGACAGAGCCAAAGACCGTATTTGCTTTCGGCGACCTGAATTTCTATGGAAAGCAGAATGCAGAGAAGCGGGGAGTAAAGAACTTCTATTATCGATGCCATGGCAGCGAAGCGGCAAAGGGAGATCACTTTGCCATTGATATCGAAAATAATCCGGTATTAAAGGGACTGTACCTGGATGCAGAAGCAGACAGCGGCTATATCCGCGACCGCAGCGTATTCGGGGATGACATCAGCATTGAGGATACTATGGCTGTCCTGGTGCGCTACAAGAACAATGCTATGATGTCTTATTCCTTAAACAGCTACATGCCATGGGAAGGCTTTAATGTAGAGTTTAATGGCTCGAAAGGAAGGATTGAGTACCATGCAGTGGAGAAGTCCTACATTAATGCCGGCGGAGACAAAAAGGATGAGGGCAAGCCGAAACTGTATGAGATTACTGTTTACCCCATTATCGGAGAACCTTATAAGGTGCCGATCGAGCATATTGAGGGCGGCCATGGCGGCGGTGATCCGGTGATGCTGGAGGATCTGTTCCACCCCGGCAGACAGGTGGATCCTTTCCACCGGGCAGCAGATCATGTGGACGGCATTAAGTCTATTCTCACCGGAGTGGCCGCAAATAAGGCGATTGCATCCGGGCTTCCGGTGAATGTGGCAGATCTGGTGAAATTCTAAGAAGACGCCGCTGAAAATCCGGTACAGAAATACGAAGAAAGGAATAAACGTCATGTATCAGGTACATAAGGATTTTAATGAATATAAGCCGGTAACGAGGGCGCAGCTGGATCAGATTCTGGATACGCCGGTGTTGAATCTGGATGGCCTGGAAGGCATTTCCCTTGCTAATGACCGGATGGAATTCTGCTATCCGATTCTGGAGAAGCAGGTCGCTCCGTACTTTATCGGACAGGATGGCAGAAGGCTGGAAGCTCTTTTGGAGGAGGTATACGTTTATAAGGCAAATTACAAGCTGGCCGGAATTCCCTATTATTCCGTTCTTGCTGCGCTGGAATTAAGTATTCTGGATATGCTGGCAAAGGCAAGAAATGTGAGCATGGTTGCTATGTTCGGTGACCGGCTTAAGGATTGGGCAAACCTGTATGTGGCCAGCGGAAACCGGCAGACGACTCCTGAGGAGGAACTGGAAATCATCAAAGCCAGAGTGGATAAAAGCGGTGCAAAGGCCATTAAGTTTAAGATCGGCGGCCGCATGAGCAGGAATAAGGACTCTATGGAGGGAAGAAGCGAGGGCCTGATCTACAAGTCCAGAGAATTTTTCGGAGATGATATGATTATTCACGCAGACGGCAATGGATCCTACGATGTAGAGACTGCGGTAAAGTACGGAAAGATGCTGGAAGAGATCAACGCTTACTTCTATGAGGAACCCTGCCCGTTTGATGATCTGGAATCCACCAGAGATGTGACTGCCCAGACAAAAGTTCCTCTGGCATTCGGCGAGCAGGAAAACAGCATGACCCGTTTTCGCTGGCTGGTGGAGAACCACGGCTGCGATGTGGTGCAGCCGGATATCTTTTACAACGGCGGTTTAATCCGAACTACTAAGGTGGCGAAGATGGCACAGCTTGCCGGCATGACCATCACACCTCATGTATCCAGCGGATTCTGTTTCGTCTATCTGTTGTATTTTGCAGCTTATACGCCTAACATCGGTCAGTATCTGGAGAACAAGGAAGGCCTGGAGTTGGCCAACGATTTCCTGATTGAGCCTATTGTCCGCAAAGACGGCCGCTTAAGCATTCCGGACTTAAAAGGCGTGGGTGTAGATGCATCTGGAGAACTGATCCGGGAAGCCATTGTATTGTTTGACATTCACTAATGAGAAGGCTATAATAATGCCGGAATGAAGGACTTTCAGGGATACCAGATGCGCCGCCGGACTTTTATGGGACGGCTGGTGCATCGCCCGCCGGCGCATGATGGTTTACTTTGCAAAAGCTATGGTGGATGTCCGTCTGCCGGATGTCCCCGGAATATAGAGGAGGAGAAAATGAAATTAGTATTCTTAGAGCCCCTGGGAATCAGCCAGGAGAGCCTGGAAAAACTGGTACAGGACAAGATCGGAGACCGCATGGAGGTTGTCTATTATCCGGACCGGCATGAAGATACGGAGGAACTGATCCGCAGGAGTCAGGGAGCGGATGTGGTGGTATTGTCAAATTTCCAGTACCGGAAGGAAGTCATGGAACATTGCCCGGATCTTAAGATGGTATGTGTAGCCTTTACGGGCGTGGACCATGTGGATGTGGATTACTGCCGGGAGAGAGGCATCATGGTGTGCAACTGTGCGGGCTATTCTACGGTGGCAGTAGCCGATCTGGTGTTTGGTATGGTGATTGACCTGGCCAGAAATATCCTGCCCTGCAATGAGGCGGTGCGCCGGGGCGGCACGAAGAACGGCTTGGTGGGCTTTGAACTGGAAGGCAAGGTATTTGGCGTGGTAGGTCTTGGCGCTATCGGACATCGGGTGGCCCGGATTGCCAATGCCTTCGGCTGCAAAGTCCTTGCTTACAACCGCAGCCGGAAGGATGTGGAAGGCGTAGAGCAGACGGATCTGGATACCCTGCTTTCTCAGTCAGATATCGTTTCTCTTCATGTGCCGCTGAATGATTCCACCAGGGGAATGATCGGAACGGAAGCACTGAAAAAGATGAAAAAGAGCGCTTTCCTTATCAACACTGCCAGAGGTCCGGTGGTAGACAGCCAGGCGCTGGCAGAGGCTCTGAAAGAGGGCACAATCGCCGGAGCAGCGGTAGATGTGTTTGAGACGGAGCCGCCGATCCAGCCGGATCATGTGCTTTTCAATGCACCGAACCTGATTGCTACGCCTCATGTAGCTTTTGCTACCCAGCAGGCTTTTGAGAAGCGTGCCGTAATTGTGTGCGATAATATAGCAGGATGGCTGGATGGAAAACCTGTTAATGTGATTTCATAATTCCTGGCTATAAAAAAGGAGCTGCCGCTTATCGATGGATGACCGTATTGGCATTCATTGGATGAGCGGCAGCTCTTTTTCGGTATGGAAAAGCAGCCTGAAAACTACAGCATTTCCATGTACTGCAGCAGGTTATCAGCCAGCTCCAGGCCTATGTAAAGAAACAGAGCCAGGATTGCAAGAGCAACGATAAGGAATACCAGCTTGTATACCAGGTAAGCCCTGGCAAAATCCTTGCGCTGGTCTCCATTCTTTTTCAGGGCCAGGATCAGAAGGTAGATCCAGCCTATGATGGGCAGGTTCATGATCATAAAGGTACAGAACCAGGTGCGCAGGGGAGCGCGGCGGTAGCAGACGGGATCTGCAGATTCCGCATCGTTGAAAATTTCGTTTTCCTGCTGTGGTGTAAGATTTGTCTTTTTGGCGTTCATCAGTTGGCACCTCCCGGTCCCTGGGGTATTATGGTAACGCGGTCGGAGAAGGGCCCGCTGCCGTTTTGGAAGGCGCCGGGACCGGCGGATATATCTGGCTGGGTCTCGGCTTCCGTTTCCTGGGCAGCCTGGGCGGCCTCCTCAGCAGCCCGCGAAGCGGCTGCGGCAGCTTCTTCTTCTGCCTGCCGTCTGGCGGCTTCTTCTGCGGCCCGTTGTCTGGCGGCAGCTTCCTCGGCGGCTTTCTGGGCAGCATAGGCGTCGATCTGACTCTGCATCGCTTCCAGCTGCGGCCGGAATTCTTCGTATTGTGCTTCGACCCGCTGTGAAAGGGCAGTGCGCTCATCGCTTTCGTCCAGAAGGGCAATCTGTGCTTTTATGGACTGGTAGGCCTGCTGGATCCAGTATCCGTCTTCGGCAGTGGAGAGCGTGTGGCTTTCAAAGGCAGTCAGATCACTTTCCAGATCCGCCAGCATTTCCTTCTGTTCACGTTCATGCTCGGCCTGCTGTGCCCGCAGTTGTGCTGTTATACTGAAATAATCGGTGATGCCGTTGTCTGGATCGCGGCGCTCTTCCACGGTTACGGGCTGTTCCCAGTCCCATGGTTCCAGACCGGTGTGGATCTGATCCATTACCCGTTTCCAGATCCTGCCGGCATAGGTGCTTCCGTAGACGCCGGGCATGGCCCGTGGGATATCATAACCAACCCATACAGCGGTGGTATAGTAGCGGGTGTAGCCGCAGAACCAGGTATCCCGGTTGCTGTTTGTGGTTCCGGTCTTTCCGGCGCAGGGCATGCCGCCGTCCAATGCCAGTCCCCGTCCGGTACCGTAAGGGGAGGTCATGGTTCCTTTTAAAATGTCGGTAAGCATAAATGCGGAGTCTTCCAGGTAAACCTGCCTGGTGGAGGCTTTCAGATCCCGGGTCAGATCACCCTCATGTTCATGGACAATCTTTACAATACAGGTCCGGTCATTGTAAACACCGTAGTTTGCCAGGGTACTGTAGCCTTTTGCCATATCCACCACCCGGGTGCCGTTGGTAAATCCGCCGATACTTAAGGAGGCCACGCCGTTGTCCACGTAGCTGATCCGCTGGAATTCCATGGCACCCAGATAATTAAGGCCGGTATCGATTCCGATATCTTCCAATACCTGCCAGGCTACGGTATTCAGACTGCGGTTAAGGGCTTCCCGAACCGTTACGTTGCCGTAGTAGCTTCCGCTGCTGTTAGAGGGGCCGTCTTCCCACTTGTGGTCGTTTACCATACGGGAAGGATAGTATTCTCCGGTGTCGAAGGCGGGGCCGTAGTCGATAAGAGGCTTTATGGTGCTGCCAGGCTGTCTGGCGCTTAAGTAGGCACGGTTGTACTGATCTTCCGTACCTCTTCCGCCTACGATGGCGACTACGTAATTGGTCCGGTTGTCTACCACGACACCGGCGCCCTGCAGGGCATATTTTCCGTTTTCCTGCAGTTCTGTGTAGGAAGAAAGACCAAGATCGATGGCTTCCTGCAGCTGGGTCTGGATGGTTTCATCCAGAGAGGTGTAGATCTGGTAGCCGCCGGCACGGATGCTGTCGGTCTTGGCATTGTAGGCCTCGTCATACCGTTCCATGTAAGCGTCATAATCATCTTTGTCTTTAAAAATATACTGGAATTCAAAGCCGTCCAGTTTCATCAGAGTCAGTGCTGCGCAGTGGATCGCATAGCTGGTCTGGTAGCTTTCATCGGTACCTTCCTGGGTTTCCTGGACGATGCTTAAAGGTTCCGCAGTATATTGCTCATATTCTTCTTCGGTCAGATACCCCACTTCATACATGCTGTGCAGCACATCATTGCGTTTTGCCAGGGAAGCTTCCGGGTGACGCACCGGGTCATAGGCGGAGGGGCTGTTGCTGATTCCCACTAATACGGCGGCTTCATGGACATCCAGCTGGGAAGCATCCTTTCCGAAGTAGTAGCGGCTGGCAGCCTGAACGCCGTAGCACTGGTGGCCGTAAAAGTTGGTGTTGCAGTAAAATTCCATAATGTCGGCCTTGGAGAATTCTTTCTCCAACTGCGGAGCCAGCATAATCTCCACGATTTTTCGAGTAAAAGTCTGCTCCTGGGTCAGATATGTATTCTTGATAACCTGCTGGGTGATGGTGCTTCCGCCCTGGGTAATGGCGCCGCCGTGCTTGATCAGTGCAAGGCCGGCACGGAAGGTGGCGATCCAGTCTACACCGGAGTGGCTTTTAAAGCGCCGGTCCTCCTGGGCAATGTAAGCATTCTGCAGGTTCATACTGATATGGTTGATGTCCACATACTCGTAGTGGCCGGCATTGATCAGACCGATCTGGTTTCCGTCCTTATCATATATGATGGTATCCGACAGCATACTGAAATCGGAACGATCCATGGTGGCAAGGGTGTCATATGCGATTTCACGGCAGTGGTCCAGCTCTGGTTTTACTTTGATAAACAGAAAGATGCCTGCGCATACGCACAGGATAAAGGAGACGGTCAGTACTGTCAGAAACGCTTTGAAAAGAGCGCCCATGATACCAAGAAGACTGCATAGCAGGGTCAAGAGGCCTTTCCATAGTTGATAT
>DVKS01000062.1 GCA_018715905.1 Candidatus Caccovicinus merdipullorum
TCATACATATTAGAAACCTTTTGTGAAAAAAATGTGTTTCCTTTCTTAAAAAATTGTGACTGCTCAGGAAAAATTCTTTCCAAGTTCCTGAGAAAGCCACTGTTTTAACTTCTCCCGGTCTCCGTCATAGACATAACCGCGCATTCCGCATTCTGCCGCTCCCCGGATATTCAAAGGCTGATCATCGATAAACAGGCATTCTTCCGGCTTCAGTGAAAAGCGCGCAAACAGCCTCTCGTAAATCTCCTTCTGGGGCTTCATGCACTTTTCCGGCCCGGAAAAGAGGATGCCATCAAAACAGTCCGCAGCCGGGATCACCTTCTGCCAGCAGGTAAGAAGACGCACAGAAGCATTGGAGCAAAGATAAATGCCGTATCCGGCAGCTTTAAGGCTGCGCACCAGTTCCTCCATGCCTTCCATATGCCACATATTGTATTCATGCCAGTGCCAGAAGCACTGCGCTGCCCATTCCTTCTCCTGAGGCGTATCCAGCCGCTCCGTAATCCGCCGCAGCCCCTCATCCTCGGGAACCACGCCCAAATCCAGAAGCACCCATTCCGGCGAAACAAACACTGCATCACTTATTTTCCGGATCATTGCCTCATCTTTTATGTAATGGCGGCATACTGCATCGGGCACATAATCCGTCAGCACTTTTCCCATATCAAAAACTATATTTTTTACCATGGTCTTTTTCTCCTTTATTTTCCTTATACGCGAAGTTTGTTATGAAACACTAAAAGGCGGCACATGAACTGTAAAATCCATGTGCCGCCCGGCATTCGCTGTTATTTATGCCTCCGGCTTTTCAACCTGTACAATCGCAGCCTTCTGCATGGGAATCCGGCAGTTTTTATTGCTTCCAAATTCCACAATTACGGTGTCATCCGTCATATCGATGATCACGCCGTAAAAGCCGCTGCTGGTCAGTACGGTGTCGCCTACTGCAACACTGGCCAGTAATTCTTCATGCTTTTTCTTTTCCTTTTTCTGCGGACGAAAGGCAATAAGATACATCAGACCGAACAGGAAGGCGCAATAAAGAATCACGCCGCCGATGCTACCAAGTCCTTCCATGTGGTTTTCCTCCTTACCCTGATAACAAAGTCTTTCGTTATCGATTATTCTTCCGGCCCCGCCAGTATCCCGGCGATCTTAGCCGCTTTGTATTCGCTGTAGCGGTGTTCCTCTATCGCCTGGCGAATCTCTTCCATCATTTTATTATAAAAATACAAATTATGCAATACGCATAATCTCATTCCCAGCATCTCTTTTGCCTTAAACAGGTGGCGGATATAGGCCCGGCTGTAGGAACGGCAGGCCGGACACTGACAGCCCTCCTCGATGGGACGCGGGTCCAGCTCGTATTTCTGATTAAAAAGATTTAACTTGCCCCGGCTGGTGTAAACATGACCGTGACGCCCGTTCCGCGAAGGATACACACAGTCAAAGAAGTCCACACCACGGTCCACCGCCTCCAGAATGTTGATGGGCGTACCCACTCCCATCAGGTAGGTGGGCTTGTTTTCCGGCAGATGCGGAACCGTCACATCCAGAATGTGATACATTTCCTCATGACTCTCTCCCACGGCCAGACCGCCCACAGCATAGCCGTCCAGATCCAGCGCGGCAATCTCTTTTGCATGTTCTATGCGCACATCATCCAGAACGCCACCCTGATTGATGCCGAATAACAGCTGCTGAGGATTAATGGTATCCGGCAGGCTGTTTAACCGCTCCATCTCCGCCTTGCATCGGTGAAGCCACCGCACCGTCCGCTCCACGCTGGGCTTAATATAGTCATAATCCGCCCGGCTGGGAGGACACTCATCAAAAGCCATGGCTATGGTGGAACCCAGATTGGACTGGATCTGCATGCTCTCCTCCGGCCCCATAAAAATCTTTCTTCCGTCAATATGAGACTGGAAAGTAACACCTTCCTCCCGGATCTTTCTTAAGCCGGAAAGGGAGAATACCTGGAAGCCGCCGGAATCCGTAAGGATGGGCCGGTCCCAGTTCATAAACTTGTGGAGGCCGCCGAACTGTTTAATCAGCTTGTCCCCCGTTCGCACATGAAGGTGGTAGGTATTGGAAAGCTCCACCTGCGTACCGATCTGGCGCAGGTCATCGGTGGACACGGCTCCCTTGATGGCCGCCACCGTTCCCACGTTCATAAATAAAGGGGTCTGAACCGTGCCGTGAACTGTCTTTAATTCCGCCCGCTTGGCCCGCCCGTCCTTAGTTAAAATACGATATTCCATAAAACTCCTTTTCTTATTCTCCGTCATCCGCCAGCGCTGCCTTGATCATAATGGCACATTCGATCCGTTTTTTCTGCATTGCACAGCCGATATCATAGGCATCGGTAATGGTGCCATGGAAATTGTAGGAGTTGGCTGCACAGCCGCCGCTGCAGTAAAAACGGGCAAAACAGTCTCTGCACTTTTCCTTTGCGTAGACATTGCAGAGTTTAAATTCGTCCCTTACCGGCGTGTTGGTGATACCGGTATCCACATTGCCCAGGAGGAAATTCTCCTGCCCTACAAACTGATGACATGGATAAAGATCGCCCCAGGGCGTCACAGCCAGATATTCCGTTCCGGATCCGCAGCCGGAAAGCCGCTTTGCCACACACGGCCCTGCATTCAAATCAATCATGAAGTGGAAGAAATTAAAGCCTCTGCCCTCTTTCTTCCGCTTAATGTACTCCACTGCCAGCTTGTCATACTGATCCAGGATCTTTGGCAGGTCTTCCTCACGAATGGCATAATCCGCTTCCGGAGGCGCTACCACCGGCTCGATGGACATCTGCTTGAATCCCAGATCCGCAAAATGAATAGCGTCATCTGCAAAATCCAGGTTATGGTGGGTAAAGGTACCACGCACATAATAATTCATCTGATTCCGGCTCTCGGCAAACTTCTGGAACTTGGGCACGATCAGATCATAGCTGCCTGCTCCGTTCCGGAAGGGGCGCATCTTATCGTTTACTTCCTTACGCCCGTCCAGGCTGAGAACTACGTTCCCCATCTCCTTATTGCAGAACTCCATGATCTCGTCATTTAAGAGAACGCCGTTTGTGGTCAGAGTAAAGCGGAAATGCTTGTTGTGAAGCTTCTCCTGCTCCCTTCCGTAGGCCACCAGATCCTTTACGACCTTCCAGTTCATCAGCGGTTCTCCGCCGAAGAAATCCACCTCCAGATTCCGGCGGTTTCCGGAATTGGCAATCAGGAAATCCAGTGCCTTCTTTCCCACCTCGAAACTCATCAGGGCACGGCGTCCGTGATACTCGCCCTCCTCCGCAAAGCAGTAACGGCAGGCAAGATTGCAGTCATGGGCGATATGAAGACAGAGTGCCTTTACCACTGTCTTGCGCTCCTTAAAGTCAATAACAAAATCCCGGTAGATATCCTTGGCAAACAGCTGCTCCTGATCGATCAGCTCCTGAATATCCTCAAGAGTCTCTTGGATTTCCTGCCGTTCATAGGTACCGCCAAGTCTCTCAAACACAGCCTGACGGTATTCCTCCGGAACCGGCTCCGGCTTTTCCAGATCCGGCATCCGCTCTGCCAAAACCGCCACTGCATCATACATCACCGGATCCGCCACATGGACAGAACCGCTGTTTACATCCAGTACAATATTGTAGCCATTGTTTTTATACTGATGAATCACAAATTCTTCCTCGTCTTTCTAATTTTGTTGGCAGCAGACCAAAATCCGGCACTTTTCCCGGGCATGGAAAATGCCCCTACAATCCCAACGACCGTAGGGGTTATGTATGTACTTTGTTCATTTTCCACGTCTGCCGCAGCCTTCAATTACCGATTGCTGTTCTCGCAGCTCTGATTTCCTACGGTGCAGGAAGTCTTGCATGCGGACTGGCAGGAGGTCTGGCACTCGCCGCAGCCGCCCTTCTTCATGGTATCCTTTAACGTGTTGGCATTTAAAGTCTTAACGTGCTTCATTTGATTACGCCTCCTTTAATCACTTAAATTTCTATGAGATTATATCATATCCAGTGGGAACGCGCAAGGGGATTGCATCTTGAGTTTCAGCCGTTCTGTCTGCAAAAAGAATGCTGCCTGCTGCCTGAAAGTCCCAATGGCTTCAGAACAGCCTGCAGCATTCTTTTTCGTGCAGAAACTGATATTCAGATATCCGGCACTACTTCATTAACTCTTCCGGTACTTCCGGCTGGTAGCCGGCGCCTGCTGATAAGAAACCAGCGCCCATTTCAGCTACTTTGCAGATGAAAACCGCTACTGCAGATAAAAACATTTCCATTTCTTTATCCTCCTTTCTTGGCTAATGCTATCATAATTGCCACCGCCCAGGATGCAACAATTCCCGTGTAAATTACACAGCTATTATCTATGCTCCTAAAAAGCAGCAGAATTACCAACTCTATTCCAAGCAAAACATGTGCATATATTCTGTTCTTCGATATCCGTTCCGGCCGCAAAGGATGCCCTGCTGACTGAACGGGAGAGTTTATCCATATGTATACCAGTGAAAGCAAAAGCAAAATCCACATAATCCATTCTGCATTTTCTATGCTCCACAATAATCGAGACACTGCTACACATGCTATTGCTACAGAATTTGTAAGGATAAAACATCTTCCATAAGACTTCGCATGATACCCTCCCGCCGGAAACCGCACGGGTATAAAAAACAACAAAAACATAACTGCCATGCTCAAATACCCAAATATCGCGCCAAGTGCCAATATACTTATTATACAAAATGTAGTTGACCAGAACAGTTCAAAACCATAAATATAAATATTACGCATTTCTGATGAGATTGTTCTATGATCTATCAATACCTGCGTACATCTCTCTGCTATTGCGCGCAACATATTTTCTCCTCATTTTTTATTACTCGTGTTTTTTACAATTATATCTTTTCTTT
>DVKS01000063.1 GCA_018715905.1 Candidatus Caccovicinus merdipullorum
TTCCACGGCCACCGGCGCAGCCAATGTCATGTGCAGCGGAACGCAGGCGGCGGAATATGACGTTATTGAGGGACTGCTGCCAAAGGTTGTTTTTTATCGGATGTAAGCATTGCAAAATAAGCAAATTTTCATTATGATAAGAAAGGAGTTTTATTATGAAAGCGAAAGGCGTACGGCTTCACGGAGCGAATGATTTAAGACTGGAGGAATTCGAGCTTCCCGAGATTACGGATGATGAGATCCTGGTTAAGGTGGTTTCCGACAGTATCTGTATGTCGACCTATAAATGCGCGATTCTGGGTGCGGCCCATAAGCGTGTACATGAGGATGTGGCAGAGCATCCGGCCATCATGGGCCATGAGTTTGCCGGTGATATCGTAAAGGTAGGAAAGAACCACCAGGATACCTTTAAGCCCGGCATGAAATTTACCCTGCAGCCTGCGTTAAATTACAAGGGAACTATGTGGAGCCCCGGTTACTCCTATGAATTCTTCGGCGGAGATACTACATACTGCGTGATTCCTGCAGAGGTTATGGAATTAGGCTGCCTTCTGGAGTATAAGGGACGTGCTTACTATGAAGCATCCCTGGCTGAGCCCATGTCCTGCAGCATCGGCGCTTTCAATGCGGCTTATCACACCCAGATGGGCGTTTACACCCATCAGATGGGCATCAAGGAAGGCGGAAAGATGGCCATTATGGCAGGCGCCGGCCCCATGGGACTGGGCGCGCTGACTTATGCTCTGCACAGAGATGTACGGCCCTCCATGGTTGTAGTGACCGATCTGAACCAGGAACGTCTGGACCGGGCTGCCGCTCTGTTCCCGCCGGAGGAGGCCTTAAAGGATGGAATCGAGCTGCATTTTGTCAACACCGGAAAGTTTGAGGATCCGGTGGCGGAGCTGATGCGGATTTCCGGCGGAAAGGGCTATGATGATGTACTCTGCTATGCGCCGGTTGCCTCTGTTGTTACCCAGTCCAGCGCCATTCTGGGGCGGGACGGCTGCCTGAACTTCTTTGCCGGCCCTACGGATAACCAGTTCAGCGCCACCATTAATTTTTACGATGTACATTATAACTCCACTCATGTAATGGGAACCACCGGCGGAAATACCGATGATATGATTGAGTCTCTGAAGCTGACGGCAGAAGGACGGATCAATCCGGCGGTTATGGTAACCCATATCGGCGGTCTGGATGCAGCTGCAGAGACCACATTAAACCTTCCCAAGATTCCAGGCGGAAAGAAGTTAATCTATACCCACCTTTCCATGCCCTTAACCGCTCTGACTGACCTGCGGGCAAAGGGAGAGGCTGAGGGTGATAAGCGCCTGACAGAGCTTGCGGATATTGTTGACGCCCACAACGGTCTGTGGTGCCCCGAGGCAGAAGAGTATCTGCTGGCAAACTTTATTCAGGAATAAACGGTGTTGGGATATCCTGTCTGGTTTCCCGACACAGACAGGAGGAATTTATGGATTCAATGGGAATGCGCAGAGATGCGATCGTTCAGCTGATCAATGAAAAAGGAACGGTAAGTTTTTCGCAGATTAAGCAGGAATTTCCCAATGTATCAGAAATGACTCTGCGGACGGATCTTAAGCTTCTGGATGAGGCGAAGAGGATCCTCCGTGTCCATGGCGGTGCAAAGTCTGTCCAGGTAATTATCGGCACCGATGATTTTCTGAACCGGAAATCGGTTCGGAACATTCCGGAGAAGCAGAAGATTGCAGAAAAAGCTCTGACGCTGCTTCATCCGGATACCACCATTTTTCTGGATTCCGGAAGTACGGCCACGGTGCTGGCCAGGCAGATTCCGGACCAGTCTTATCTGATCTATACCACGGGATTAAGCTGCGCTACAGAGCTTGCAAACCTTTCCAAACCTGCGGTGATGCTTCCGGGAGGAAAATTAAACCGTTACAGCCAGAGCGTGTTCGGCTATTCGGCCATTAAAGAGCTGGAACGGGTAAATTTCGATCAGGCTTTTCTTGGGGTAACCGGATTTCACCCTTCTGTGGGATTTTCCTGCGGGATTAATGACGAGGCCTTTTTAAAGCAGGCGGCGATCCGTCAGGCCGAGCAGGTGATTGTCCTGATGGATTCCTCAAAGATTGATATAAAATGCAGCTTCAGCTTCTGCGGACTCTCGGATGTGGATATCGTGGTTTCGGACGGAAAACTTCCGGAAGAATTTCTTTCCGAGTGCCAAAGATACGGCGTGCAGGTTCTGTAGCCGGATAAACGAAGATGTGGCAGCTGGACCATTCCCCATTGAGACCTGGATCGGTTATGTGGAGGAGGGTTTTCGTGAAAAATAGTGTTCAACGTTTTGGTAAATTTTTATCGGCCATGGTTATGCCCAATATCGGCGCCCTGATTGCTTTCGGCTTTCTGGCTGCGTTTTTTATCGACACAGGATGGATTCCAAACGAGGGCTTTAACAGCATGGTCAGTCCCATGCTGACCTATCTGATTCCCATTCTGATTGCTTCTACCGGAGGACGTATGATCGGCGGAGACCGGGGCCGGGTGGTAGGGGCCATCGCTGTGATCGGCGCTATTATGAGCAATACCAGCATTACCATGCTGATGGCGGCTATGGTGATGGGGCCTCTGGCGGGCTTTTGCATCAAGAAGTTTGATGAGGCCATGGAAGGCCGTATGCCGGCAGGCTTTGAGATGCTGATCAATAATTTTTCCGCCGGCATTATCGGCATGATTCTGGCTATGCTGGGTTATGTGGTGATTGGACCGGTGATGAGCGCCATTCTGGCGTTTTTGTCTGCGGGAGTAAATGTTCTGGTGCAGAACAGCCTGCTTCCGCTGGTGGCTGTATTTATCGAACCGGCCAAGGTGCTGTTCTTAAACAATGCCATCAATCACGGCATCTTTACGCCTCTTGCCACAGCGCAGGCGGCAGAGGCCGGGAAATCCATTATGTATATGCTGGAACCGAACCCGGGCCCCGGACTGGGTGTCCTGCTGGCCTACATGTTCTTCTGCAAGGATAAGGTGACTAAGGATTCGGCTCCCGGCGCGGTAATTATCCACCTGCTGGGCGGTATTCATGAGATTTATTTTCCGTATATCCTGATGAATCCGCTGGTGATTATCGCTCCCATTGTGGGAAATATGGCGGCGATTTTCTGGTTTAACCTTACGGGATGCGGTCTGGTAGGACCGGCCTCCCCGGGATCTATTATCGCTTACCTGATGATGACGCCGGGATCCGATCTGGTGAAGGTGATCATCGGCGTGCTGCTTTCCACCGGCATTTCCTTTGCCGTTGCCACTCCGTTAGTGAAGATGGCAGGGGGAAAGAGTCTGGAAGAAGCGCAGAATGAGATGGCGGCCATGAAAGCGGCTTCCAAGGGGGAAACTGTGGTTCCGGGAACCATCGAGCGTTCTTCCGAGATCCGCAAGATTGTTTTTGCCTGCGATGCCGGCATGGGATCTTCGGCTATGGGCGCCACCAAGTTCAGAAACCGCATTAAGGATGACTGTCCCAATATTACTGTGACCAATACATCTGTGGACAATATTCCT
>DVKS01000064.1 GCA_018715905.1 Candidatus Caccovicinus merdipullorum
TAAGAAAAATGCACAAAAATATATGCGAAATAGTAGCATAATCTAACAAAAATGTATCTTGAGACATAAAAAATGAAGCAAAGTAATTGACACGTACCAAAATATCGAGTACCATAGAACTACAAAGCAGAGCCGAAGAAAACAGGTTGGTATCTGCGGATGGAGGAAAAGGTATGTATACGAGAAACAGGCCAATTGCAGAAGCGGCGGAGAAAAAGAAGGTGCTGGTTGCTGCGCATCGGGGTACCTGCGGGGGGAACATTGTATGGAATACAAGTCTTGCTTACAAAAATGCCCTGCTTCATGGCGCGGACATGATCGAGATTGATGTGTCTATGACCAGGGATGGCGTATTCTTTGCTTTCCATAACACAGAAGAAAAGGTGGAATTTGGAAAAGAATGCGATATCCGGGAGATGACCTCGAGGGAAGTGGAAGAGATCAATATTCGAAATACGATCCAGAATACATCAGGCCAGCAGGTAGAAAGGCTGGAACGGGTGCTTTCAAATTTTAAAGGAAAATGTCTGATCAACATTGACCGGTCCTGGTTTTACTGGGAGAAAGTGATTGATTTTCTGAAGAAGATGGATATGGATGATCAGATTCTTTTAAAGTCCGGCGCAGAAGAAGAGTATTTGAAGGAATTGGAACGGAGCCGCTCCGGGCTGATGTATATGCCCATTGTCAAGTCTATGGAACAGTGGGAAATGACAGAAAACTACGATATTAATGTTGCAGCCGCGGAACTGATTTTTGAAACGCTGGATTCTCCTCTGGCGGCGTCGGATTTTCTGGAGAACCTGAATCGGAAGGGAGTCCTTCCGTGGGTGAATGCCATTACCCTGAATGACCGTGATATCCTTTCCGGAGGGCTGGATGACAACCGGGCGATTGCAGAGGGATTTGAGGAGAACTGGGGAAGGCTGGCTGATATGGGATTTAAAATTATCCAGACGGACTGGCCGGCATTACTGAGGAACTTTATTAATCAAAAATACAATATTTAAAGGAGGAACAAGTACTATGAAAAAAGAAAGAGTGTTAGCAATGGGGCTCTGCGCTGTAATGACCATGTCTCTGGCGGCCTGCTCAGGAGGAAATTCTTCAAATGAAGAGGGCGGCGGACAGCTGATCGTGTATACCAATTCCGGATCAGATGGAAGAGATGCATGGCTGAAGGAACAGGCAGCCGAAGCAGGATTTGATGTGGAAGTGGTACAGATTCCGGCAGGAGATCTGGGTAACCGGATTATTTCTGAAAAGAATAATGTACAGGCAGATCTGGTATTTGGCTTAAATAATGTAGAATTTGAGAAGCTGAAAGCCGAAGATACCATGGAAAAATGGGAGCCGGAATGGAAAGATGAGGTGGACTTAAGTCTGGGAGATCCGGACGGATATTATTATCCAATTGTCATTCAGCCTCTGGTAAACATTATGAATGAGAATCTGGAAAATCCGCCTCAGGATTATACGGATCTGCTCAGCGAAGAGTGGACGGATAAGTATACGATCCTTGGCTTTGGAGGCGGTACCGCAAAAACTATGCTGGCAGGCCTGCTTGTGCGTTATCAGGATCCGGAAGGCGAACTGGGAATTTCTCAGGAAGGCTGGGACGTTGTAAAGCAGTGGGTTCAGAACGGACATATGGAAGTTTCCGGCGAAGACTATGTGGGAGCGGTTATTGATGGAAGCCGGCCGATCTGTGAGATGTGGGGAAGCGGCGTTCTCCAGAATGAAGAAGAGAGAGGTGCCAATTTCCAGATCATGTCTCCGGAAGTTGGAGTACCTTACGTAACAGAGCAGATTGCAATTCTGAAGGGAAGAAATAATACGGAAAAGGCCATTGAGTTTGCAAACTGGTTTGGCTCTGCAGAAGTTCAGGAAGCATGGATGAACCAGTTTGGCACCATCCCCTGCAATGAGACTGCTTTTGCGGCTGCTCCTGAAAATGTAAAAGAACTGGTAAATTCCGTACATCAGCAGGATATTAACTGGGCGTTTGTAGCAGAAAATCTGGATGCATGGGTGGAAAAAGTGGAACTGGAGTTTGTACAGTAAGAAGAAATCCGGGAGGGTGTTTCCATGATTGAGTTTAAAAATATACAGATAAAATACGGGAATTTTACGGCGATAGACAATTTGAACCTGACTGTACAGGATGGAGAGTTCTTTACATTCTTAGGTCCCTCCGGCTGCGGAAAAACAACTACGTTACGGGCGCTTGTAGGCTTTATTACTCCTTCGGCCGGTCAGATTCTGGTGGATGGAAACGATTTTGTACATGTGCCGGTTGAAAAAAGAGGAATCGGCATGGTATTCCAGAGCTATGCGCTGTTTCCTACCATGACGGTATATGAAAATCTGGCATTTGGTCTTAAGGTAAAGAAAATGTCGGCAGCTGAGATTGACAGGAAAGTCCGGGATGTGGCGAAGGTCATTGCCATTAAGGATGAGCAGCTGGTAAGAAATGTTTCCGAACTTTCCGGCGGCCAGCAGCAGAGGGTGGCTTTAGCCAGAGCGATCGTGCTGGAGCCGAAAATTCTGTGCCTGGATGAACCGCTTTCAAATCTGGACGCAAAACTCCGGATAAATTTACGGGGAGAATTGAAACGCCTTCAGAAAAATCTGGGAATTACCACTCTTTATGTAACTCATGATCAGGAAGAAGCCCTGATGCTGTCAGATAAAATTGCGGTCTTTAATAATGGATTTGTGGAGCAGGTGGGGACTCCCCAGGAAATTTACAACCGATCCAAAACGGAGTTTGTCTGTGACTTTATTGGCGACATTAACCGGTTTGGAAAGAACGTGATTACAGAACTGAATCGGGAAGGTGCGTCTCTTAATAATGAGAAAAACGCTTATATCCGTCTGGAATTAATTCATTTTAATCCGGAACCGGAATGCCTGAAGCTTTCCGGGCAGGTGCTGGATTTTGATTATAACGGCCTTACCACAAAATATCGTGTGCAGACCTGCGGCGAGGTGATCCGGGTAATCAAGGTAAATGACGGAAGACCCATTTACCAGACAGGAGAACAGATCGATCTGTATCTGAACCCGAAAGACATTATGCAGTACTAAGGAGGTGCCGGTTATGTTGTCAAAGAAAAATTTCTCCATATCGGGCCTGGTGCTGAAAATAATCGTAGCCTGGGCGCTGATTGCTTTCGTGGTGTACCCGGTGCTCAGTCTTCTTGTTCAGACTTTCTGGCAGGGAGGAAGTTTGTCTACCGATGTGTTTGGAAAAGTGTTTTCTTCTGCACGCGCCATGCAGAGTCTTAAAAACAGTTTTATTCTGGCCTTTACCCTGGTCGTAACGGTAAATGTCGTAGGTACATTGTGTGTGCTGTTTACCGAGTACTGGGATATTAAAGGAGCCAAGATTCTGCGGCTTTCCTATATGACATCGTTAATTTACAGCGGCGTGGTGCTGGTGGCAGGCTACAAGTATGTTTACGGGGAAAGCGGCCTTTTGACAAAACTTCTTCTTCAGTTTTTCCCGAATATGAACCCGAACTGGTTCGTGGGTTACGGTGCGGTAGTTTTTGTTATGACATTTTCCTGTACGCAGAATCACATGATGTTTTTGAAGAATGCCATTCACGGACTGGATTATCATACGGTAGAAGCGGCTAAGAACATGGGAGCCAGCGGAACGTCCATTTTCTTTAAGGTGGTGCTTCCGGTGCTGAAGCCGACGTTTTTTGCCATAACAATTTTAACATTCCTGACCGGACTTGGCGCCATGTCAGCGCCGCTGATCGTAGGCGGGGAAGATTTCCAGACGATTAATCCCATGATCATTACCTTCTCACGATCTACTTATTCGAGAGATGTGGCAGCTTTTCTTGCCATTATCCTGGGCGTGGCAACGATCATTCTTCTGACGGTTTTCAGTCGGATTGAAAAGCATGGAAATTACATCTCTGTTTCCAAGACCAAGGCAAAACTGACGAAACAGAAGATTAACAATCCGATTTTGAATGTGCTGGCGCATTTTGTGGCATGGTTTATGTTTGTGATTTACATGCTTCCTATTGTACTCATAGTAATTTATTCTTTCTGCGACTACAATACGATCATGACGGGAGAGTTTACCGCTACGTCATTTACCCTTGAAAATTATCAGAAACTGTTTACTTCTCTGGATGCAATCGAACCATATATAGTAAGTATTGTATATTCCATTGGAGCGGCATTGTCGGCGGCACTGATTTCCATTATTTGTGTTCGCTTCGTACAGAAATCCAAGAACAAACTGAATAAGCTTTTTGAGTATGGCGCGCTGATTCCGTGGCTTCTGCCCAGTACGCTGATTGCTCTGGGACTGACTATGGCTTACGGTGACCGAAATCCACTGATTTTCAATCAGGTTCTTGTGGGAACGACGGTTATCCTTCTGATCGGCTATACGGTAATTAAGCTTCCGTTTTCTTACCGGATGATCCGGGCTGCTTTCTTTTCTGTGGATAATGACCTGGAAGATGCGGCAAAATGTATGGGAGCCAGTACCTTTTATACCATGCGCAAGGTGATTATTCCGGTAATCCTGCCGGCCGTCATGTCTGTAATGATTTTGAATTTCAATGGACTGCTTGCAGATTATGATCTGACGGTATTTCTGTATCATCCGCTGCTTCAGCCGTTGGGCATTGTAGTTAAAGCGGCATCGGATGAAAATGCAAGCATTGATGCAAAATGCATGAGCTTTGTCTATACGGTTGTGCTGATGATCTTATCTTCCATTGCTTTGTATTTTGGACAGGGGAATGGAATGCAGGCAATCCGCAGATGGAAGCAGAAGAGGCTTGAAAAGAAGGTATACGGCAAATAAAAAGAAATCTGCAGGAGGGGAAGGATGGAGTGGGCAGCAGAATTTGAAACAGTGGCAGAAGAAATTAACTTTTTTTCTGTAGGTTTTAGAACGCTGCTGGCTGTGCTGTGCGGCGGAATTCTGGGGCTGGAACGGGGGAAGGCGAATCAGTCGGCAGGGATGAGAACGTACATTCTGGTGTGCCTGGGAGCTACGGTAGTCATGCTTACCGGACAGTATATGTATGATCGCTTTTCTACCGGTGATCCGGCCAGACTGGGGGCACAGGTTATCAGCGGAATCGGATTCTTAGGTGCAGGAAGCATTATTGTAGAAGGAAAGATAAAAGTAAGAGGTCTTACGACTGCGGCAGGGCTTTGGACTGCAGCCTGTATTGGCCTGGCCATCGGAATTGGATTTTATGCCGGCGGTCTTATCGGCACTGTGGCGGTATATGTGGTAATTTCAAAATTTAAGAGTATTTCCGATCATTTTACGCATAATGACTTGATTTTTCGGATATATGTGGAATTTGATGAAATGAGTGTTTTGAAACCGCTGTATACTACGGTAGAAAGTTTCGGGCTTCAGGTACTGGATACAATACTGAATAATCCACGGAATACCGGAAATTATAATGCGATTTTATCTATAAAAAATCCGGAGGACCGGGCTCATGAGCAGGTGGCAGAGTATTTAAAAAAGATACAGGGCGTCCGGAAGGTCAAACTGATTTATTGAGATGGTTCTGCAGGGGCAGGTTCCTTTGTGAAAATCCCTGTACCCAATTAAAAACTTGCATTCCCCCGCCCTTCAGTGTTATAGTTTTGGCGAAGCAGTAAATACTGTGCAAAACGAATGATTGAACGCTAAAAGGAGAGTGTGCAATGAGAGGTGTCGAAACACGTATCCAGGAGATCCGGCACTGGATTTTCCGTGAGGTAGCCCGTATGGCCTATCATACAGAATGGCCGATTGACAAGCGGATCGAGGAACTTCCTTATAAGATCATACCGGGCGAAGTTGGAAATTTCCGGAACGATGTATTTCTGGAGCGGGCGATCGTAGGAGAGCGTCTGCGTCTGGCCATGGGCCTTCCCTGCAGAGGTGCAGGAGAGCATGCGCCCTTATCCGACAATATTGAGGCGGCAGACAAGCCGGAGACCTATTACACCCCGCCGTTAATTAATGTGATCAAATTTGCCTGCAATGCCTGTACCGAGAAGCGGGTATTTGTAACGGACGGCTGCCAGGGCTGTTTGGCGCATCCCTGTGAGGAGGTCTGTCCTAAGGATGCGGTAAAGCTTAACCGGACCAACGGCCGTGCCCGCATTAATGATGAAAAATGCATTCGCTGCGGAAAGTGCGCAGATGTATGTGCTTACCATGCCATCATCATTCAGGAGCGTCCCTGTGCAGCAGCCTGCGGCGTAGATGCCATTCATACCGATGAAAACGGCAAAGCGGATATCGATTATGATAAATGCGTATCCTGCGGCATGTGTCTGGTAAACTGTCCCTTCGGTGCGATCTCCGACAAATCCCAGATCTTCCAGGTGATCCGGGCGATCCAGGCGGGAGAGAAGGTTTACGCTGCTGTGGCGCCTGCTTTTGTAGGCCAGTTCGGACCCAAGGTGACCCCCGGGAAGCTTCGTGCGGCCATGAAGGCTCTGGGCTTTACGGACGTATTCGAGGTGGCCATCGGCGCGGATCTCTGCGCAACCCAGGAGGCCATTGATTTTGTAAATGAAGTGCCGGATAAGATTCCGTTTATGGGCACATCCTGCTGCCCGGCCTGGTCGGTAATGGCAAAGAAGATGTTTCCCGAGTATGCCAACTGCATTTCCATGGCCCTGACCCCCATGACCCTGACTGCTCGTCTGATCAAGAACCGGAACAAAGACGCCAAGGTGGTATTTATCGGACCCTGTGCTGCAAAGAAGCTGGAGGCTATGCGCAAGGATATCCGCAGTGATGTGGATTTTGTGTTGACCTTTGAAGAGATGGCGGGAATCTTTGACGCAAAGCATGTGGATATTGAGAATATCGAGGAAGATCCGGAGGGTGTAAATGACGCTTCCACAGACGGACGAAACTTTGCCGTAGCCGGCGGCGTGGCAAAGTCGGTGGTGGATGTGATCCATCAGCGTTTCCCGGATAAGGAGATCAAGGTGGTCAATGCGGAGGGCCTGCGGGAATGCCGCAAGATGATGACCATGGCCAAAACCGGAAAGTACAACGGCTACCTGCTGGAGGGCATGGCCTGCCCCGGCGGATGCGTAGCAGGTGCAGGAACCATGCAGCCCATCAAGAAGTCTCAGGCGGCAGTGAACCTGTATGCTTCCAAGGCAAAACACAAGACTTCCAATGAGACGGAGCATGTAAAAGAATTAGATAAACTGGTTGATTAAAGAAAGAAGACGGATTGTCCGGAATGTGCGGATGATCCGCCTTTTACTTTTACAGAAAATCTTTTACGATTGTATTGACAAAAAACAGGAACAGAGGTATCATACATATGAACAATAATTCATATGAAAAAATGAGCAATAATTTAAAACATCAGAAGGGAGTGATTGTTTGGCGATTCAGGATGTAGAGTGCTGTGATATTTTTCAGGTTCACGACGAGCTGGTTAAAAAGGTAAATTCCAGGATGCCGGACGAAGATGAACTTTACGATCTGGCGGAGCTTTTTAAGGTGTTTGGCGATTCTACCAGGATCCGGATCCTGTATGTGCTTTTTGAGGAAGAGCTCTGTGTCTGTGACATTGCTCAGACCTTAAACATGACTCAGTCGGCCATTTCCCACCAGCTGCGGATTTTGAAGCAGTCCGGCCTGGTAAAGAACCGGCGGGAAGGAAAGCAGGTTTTTTACTCCCTGGCAGATGACCATGTGCGGACCATAATTGCCCAGGGCAGGGAGCATATTGAAGAATAAACCATCATGCGCCGGCGGATGACGCACAGCCATCCCGCAAAAGTCTTGGCGGCGCATTTGGCATCCCTGAACGAATGCCGCCTGTCCGGCGGCGGACTATTAAAGAAAATGGAGGATAAGATAATGAAGAAGAAATTTAAAATGGAAAATCTGGATTGTGCAAACTGTGCGGCGAAGATGGAAAACGCCATTAAGAAGATCCCCGGCGTTCACGATGCCAGCGTAAGCTTTATGATGCAGAAAATGACTATCGATGCAGAGGACGACCGGTTTGACGCTATTATGGATGAGGTGGTGGCAGCCTGTGCGAAGGTAGAGCCGGACTGTAAGATCCTCCGGTAAAGGAGTGGGTGCTTATGACAGAGAAACACAGGAAGATGCTGATTCGGATCCTTGTGACGTTTGTACTTTTTATTGTGCTGATGATCATGGATCACAGCGGCATTTTTTCATGGATGGATGAATTTCCAGGCGGATTTTTCCTTTATCTTGTGCCCTATCTTCTGATTGGATATGACATTATCTGGAAGGCGGCGCGGAATATCCGGAACGGACAGGTGTTTGATGAAAATTTCCTGATGATGGTGGCTACATTTGCGGCTTTCGGCGTGGGAGAGTATTCAGAAGCGCTGGCAGTTATGCTTTTTTATCAGGTAGGCGAGCTTTTCCAGAGCTACGCGGTGAACCGTTCCCGGAAATCCATCTCTGATCTGATGGATATCTGCCCGGAATATGCCAATATTGAAGTGGACGGTGTGCTAAAGCAGGTTGATCCGGACGATGTGGAGCCGGGAGATCTGATTGTCATTAAGGCTGGTGAGCGGATCCCCCTGGACGGTATCGTGGCAGAAGGGGAATCCATGATCGATACGGCAGCCCTGACCGGCGAGTCCGTTCCCAGAAGGGCAGCGGCAGGCGATGAAGTGATCAGCGGCTGCGTAAACGGAAGCGGTACCCTGAAGGTAAAGGTGACCAAGGGATTTGAAGATTCCACCGTGGCCAAGATCCTGGAGCTGGTGGAAAATGCCAGCAGCAAAAAAGCGAAGCTGGAGAATTTCATTACCCGTTTTGCACGGTACTATACGCCGGTGGTGACAGTGGCTGCGGCGGTGCTGGCTGTGGTTCCGCCCCTGATGCTTGGCGGCGGATGGGCGGACTGGATTCAGCGTGCCTGCATTTTCCTGGTGATTTCCTGCCCCTGCGCGCTGGTGATTTCGGTTCCCCTGGGATTTTTCGGCGGCATCGGCGCCGCTTCCCGGATCGGCGTCCTGGTTAAGGGCAGCAATTTCCTGGAGGCAGTGGCCGAGATGACCACCATTGTTTTTGATAAGACAGGAACTCTGACTAAGGGAGAATTTAAGGTGACAGAGGTGATTCCCCAGGGAATCAGTGGGGAAGAGCTTCTTAGGACGGCTGCTTTTGCAGAAGGATATTCGACTCATCCCATTGCCCGTTCTATTCAGGAAGCCTATGGGAAGCCTCTGGATCTTACAAAGGTTTCTGATGCAGAGGAGCAGCCCGGACACGGAATCTGTGCGAATGTGGAAGGACACTCTGTCCTGGCCGGAAACGGAAAGCTGATGCAGCAGATGCAGATCCCCTTTACGGAATGCCGCCGGGGAGGCACGGTGGTCTACGTGGCTGTGGACGGACGCTTTGCCGGAGCCATTGTCATTTCCGATACCATAAAGGAAGGGGCAAAGGAAGCCATCCGCGATATGAAGCAGGTGGGCGTAAAACAATGTGTCATGCTGACCGGAGACCGGAAGGAAGCTGCTGAGGAAGCGGCCGGGGAGCTGGGCATTGACCAGGTACACGCGGAACTTCTGCCTGCCGATAAAGTGGAAAAGGTGGAGGCGCTGTTAAAAGAACAGCCTCCCAAAGAACGGCTTGCCTTTGTGGGAGACGGCATTAATGATGCGCCGGTTCTGACACGGGCGGATATCGGGATCGCCATGGGAAGCATGGGATCGGATGCAGCTATCGAGGCAGCAGATGTGGTCCTGATGGATGACGATGTAAGGAAGATCGCGGCCGTTGTCCGCATTTCCCGAAAGACCCTGGGGATCGTAAAGCAGAACATTGTCTTTGCTCTGGGAGTAAAGGCGCTGGTGCTTCTTCTGGGTGCTTTTGGCATGGCGAATATGTGGGAGGCGGTGTTTGCCGACGTAGGTGTCTCCGTTATCGCTATTTTAAATTCCATGCGGGCGCTGAAAAGCAAGTAACTGAAATTTTATGAGCCGGAATGGCAGCAGATGGACTGCAGGATTTATGCCTGCGGTCCTTTTGCTGTTTTTGAAGGCAGACTTTTTTATTGATGATAAAAGCCGTCAAGGGAATTGTAATTCCAGGCAAAAACCGGTATAATGCTTGGAGACGTAGCGATGCTGCAGGCGTGGTATCCCGCTGGCTCTAAAACAAACAGGACAGCGGCAGGAGACAGGTCCGCGGCAGAAGAGAAAGCGAGGAATAGGGATTCATTGAAAAAGAAGGAAGCAGTGCTTCTGGCGGCCATTTTTCTGGCGGCCATGCTGGCAGGATGCGGCAGCCGGCAGGGGGGAGAGAAGGACTCGGAAAAGATGGCGCTGAATCTTCAGCTGGATGCGGAGATTTCCACGCTGGATCCTCAGGCGGCGGTGGACAGCGCTTCTTTTGAGGTAATCGGTCTCCTGATGGACGGACTGTATCAGATGAACGGTCAGGAGATGCCGGAGCCGGCGCTGGCAGAAGAGACGGAGGTTCTGGAAGATGGACTTCTCTACCGGTTCACGCTGCGGGAAGCGTTCTGGTCTGACGGAAGTCCGGTTACTGCGGCGGATTTTGTGTACGGCTGGCAGCGTGGGGCAGACCCGGCTCAGGGAAATGAAAATGCCGGTCTGTTTCGTACAGCCGGAATTGCCAATGCAGATGCGGTGACGGCAGGAGATGCGGATGTGTCGGAACTGGGAGTCCGGGCGCTGGATGAGCGGACTCTTGAGGTGCGGCTGGAACGGCCGGTGCCTTATTTTCTGTCCATGCTGTCTCTTCCCGCATTCTTCCCCATGAAGGAGTCTTTCTGCGATACGGTGGGGGACGGATACGGTACTTCACCGGATACGGTTCTCTCAAACGGGGCTTTCTGCCTGGAGGAGTATGAGCCGGCAGGACAGGAAATTCTTCTGACGAAGAACCCGGATTACTGGGACAGCAGTTCTGTGAAGGCCGATGAAGTTTCCTACCAGGTGATTAAGGATTCCCAGACCGCCTATATGGCATACCAGTCCGGTCTCACAGACATGGCCATTCTTTCCGGCCAGCAGGCACAGATGTATGAAGGAGAAGAAGGATTTCGGTCGGTTCCCCTTGGATCCTTATGGTATCTTGTGCCGAATCTAAAGGAGGGGGATCTGGCCAATAAAAATCTGCGGATGGCCCTTGCGCTGTCTTTTGACCGGGAAACGGCGGCAGAAGATGTGCTGGAGGATGGTTCGAAGGCCGCACAGGGAGCGGTTCCGGAGGGAGCCATGATTGGCCCCGATGGGAAGGATTTCCGGGACGGAGCGGAAACGTATTTAACGCCGGATAAGGGACTTGCGGCGGAGTATCTGGAAAAGGCGAAGGAAGAACTGGGAAAAGATTCGTTTTCTTTTGTCATTCTGATTGAAGACACGGATACGGCAGGAGATCTGGGGCAGTACCTTCAGGAAGAAATCAGCAGAACGCTGCCGGGAGTCACCATTGAACTGGAGGCTGTGCCGAAGAAAATGCGCCTGGAGCGCATGGCTCAGGGGGATTTTGAAATCGGTCTGAGCAGGTGGGGAGCGGACTACCCGGATCCCCTTGCGTTTCTGGATCTGTGGAGCAGCGGAAGCGCATTTAATTACGGTTCCTGGGAAAACCAGGAGTATGACGCCATGATCCGGGAAGCCAGGGAAGGAAGTCTTCTTTCCGATGCGGCAGCCCGGTGGGAGGTTCTGCACCAGGCGGAATCGGTTTTGATGGAAGACGCAGGGATTTTTCCGGTGTGTGAAAAAGCGGTCAGTATGCTTTTAAATCCCAATCTGGAAGGAGAGGAGTTCCACACCGTGGGCATTACCCGGGTGTGGAAACGTGCCTGGAAGGGGATGTAGGCGGCATGCGGCAGGAATTTCAAAGTAAACCTTCATGCGCCGGCGGCCGATGCACCAGCCATCCCGCAAAAGTCTGGCGGCGCATTTGGCATCCCTGAATACATGCCGCCTAATCGGCGGCAGGACTATCAAAGTAAACCCTCATGCGCCGGCGGCCGA
>DVKS01000065.1 GCA_018715905.1 Candidatus Caccovicinus merdipullorum
TCCTTCCCTGTTTCATGTAAAGCTCTCCCAGAGCAGCAACGCTGGCCGCTCTCTGCCTGCTGCTCTGCGGCGGCGCAAACGAATAGGCAACAGTGAGTTCCCTGCGGATAAGAGACTCATAAACCGGCACGCCGTCTCCTAAAAAGACCGTCCGTTCTCCTCTGGCGTTCAGTTCGCTGATCAGTTCATGCATATCCATGGCGCAGGGCTCCTTTTCTGTCTGAAGCTCCTCCTCAGCGTAATACAATCCCGTATACACCTGGCTTCTCCTGGCATCCATGATGGGGCAGATCAATGCCGAAGATCCCCACAGATTATAAGCCAGAGCCTCCACGGTAGGAACGGCAAGAAGCGGTTTCTTCAAAGCCAGCCCCAGCCCCTTGGCCGTAGCCGAGCCGATGCGCAGCCCGGTAAAAGACCCGGGGCCTGCCGATACCGCAATGCCGTCTATGGTATGCAGATCCAGTTCCAGAAGTCTGCTGACCTCGTCAAGCATGGGCAGAAGAGTCTGCGAATGCGTCTTTTTATAATTTACCGTATATTCTGCCGTCAGAATTCCATCGGTCACCAGCGCCACTCCGGCCACCAGCGAAGAACTCTCGATTCCTAATATTCTCATAATTCTCCTTACCTGCTTCCGTCCCTTTGTTAAAATCCGCTGCGCAGTCTTTTTACGGACAGGTTACCGTAATCCTTCGGTAATCAAATCCTCGCTCCACATCTTTTTCAATGGAAATCCAGACCGCATTTTCCGGTATGATCTCACGGATCCTGCCGGGCCATTCCACAAGGCTTACGCCGTCCCCGTAAAAGCAGTCCTCATATCCGATCTCGTCCATTTCCTCTACATCTGCGATGCGGTAAACGTCAAAGTGATAAAAGGGGAGCCGTCCTTCCTCATAAGACTGCAGTATGGTAAAGGTAGGGCTGTTGACCGCTTCGGCGATTCCCAGCCCCTTAGCAAAGCCCTGGGCAAACACAGTCTTTCCCACGCCCAAATCTCCTTCCAGGCAATAGACCTGCCCCGCTTCTGCCTCCTGTCCCAGCTTAAATCCAAGGTCAAAGGTCTCTTCCGGTGTTCCTGTTTCAATCTCTTTCTTCATGAATCATACCTTTCCTTTGCTTCCCGTGGAATCTTTTCCTGTTCTGTTTTTGTAAGCCTGTACCGTTCTCTCATAACAGGTTTCTTAACGGATCGTCTTTCCTGCAAAGATTCCCCGGTCCGGAATACGGACTCCGCTGTCCCGGCCGTTCTGCTTCCGGTTTCCATTCTCTGCGCCGGGGCGTTTCCCGCCCCCATGCCTCGGATCATTTTTCTTTCCGGATGCCGGTCTTCTCTGTCCGTGATTTTCATGGTTTTCCGCTTTTTTCCGGTCTCCGCTGCCGCTGCGGCCTTCTTCCCGGCCTCCATTCTTCCGGCTTTCCGGCTTTTTCCCGCCTTCTTCCAGCTTCATGGACAGGCTGATGCGCTGCTTTGCTACATCCACATCCAGAACTCTCACATCTACAATATCGCCTACGCTGACAGCTTCCAGCGGATGTTTAATAAAGCGGTCCGTCATCTCAGAAATATGCACTAGGCCGTCCTGATGAACGCCAATATCCACAAAAGCGCCGAAATCGATAACATTCCGCACGGTTCCCTTTAAGATCATGCCCGGCTTCAGATCCTCCAGCTCCATTACATCGGTGCGCAGGATGGGTTTTGGCATTTCATCACGGGGATCCCGCCCGGGGCTGGCTAATTCCTTTACAATATCCCGAAGGGTGGGCTCACCTACGCCCAGTTCTTCAGCCATGGCGCTGTAATCAGAAACAGTAATATTCCGTGAACCATTCAGAATTTCCCGGGGCGTCATTCCCAGCTTTTCCAGAAGCTTTTCGGCTGCCGGGTAACTTTCCGGATGCACACCGGTGTAATCCAGAGGGTTCTCGCCGTTCTGGATCCTTAAGAAACCTGCACACTGTTCAAATGCCTTAGGGCCAAGCTTTGCCACTTTCAGAAGCTGCCTGCGGCTGGCAAAAGCGCCGTTCTCCTCCCGGTAGGCCACAATATTCTTTGCCAGGGCCTTGCTGATGCCGGAAACATATTCCAGAAGGGAGGCGGAAGCCGTATTCAGATCCACGCCTACCTTATTTACGCAGTCTTCCACCACGCCGCTTAAGGTCTCGCTTAAGTGCTTCTGGTTCATGTCATGCTGGTACTGGCCCACTCCAATGGATTTGGGTTCAATCTTTACTAACTCTGCCATAGGATCCTGCAGACGGCGGGCAATGGAAGCTGCGCTTCTCTGTCCCACATCAAACTCAGGGAACTCTTCCGTAGCCAGCTTGCTGGCTGAATAAACGGAAGCTCCTGCTTCGTTTACAATCACATACTGCACTTTCTGGGGGATCTCCTTTAACAGATCCACGATCACCTTCTCCGACTCCCGGGACGCTGTGCCGTTCCCCACGGAAATCAGAGTAATATGATACTTTTCAATGAGCTGTTTTAAGACTTTCTTCGCTTCTTCCACCTTATTCTGGGGTGCTGTCGGGTAAATCACCACGGTATCCAGCACTTTTCCGGTGGCATCCACCACCGCCAGCTTGCAGCCGGTACGGAAAGCCGGATCCCAGCCAAGAACCACCTGGCCGGCAATCGGCGGCTGCATCAGAAGCTGCTCCAGATTCTTTCCGAATACTTTTATGGCGCCGTCTTCCGCCTTCTCTGTCAGCTCGCTGCGGATCTCCCGCTCGATGGACGGTCCGATCAGACGGGTATACGAATCCGCTGCCGCCTCCTTTAAAATAGGGCTGGTATACGGATTGTCCGCCGTGATAATCTGTTTTTCCAGATAGCGAAGGATCCGCTCCACCGGCGCTGCGATCTTGACAGTCAAAACTTTCTCTGCCTCGCCCCGGTTAATGGCCAGCACACGGTGACCGGCTATCCTGGCAACCGGCTCCTCATGGTGATAATACATTTCATAAACCGTCTGGGCCTTGTCATCCCGCGCCTCTGACTGGAGAATTCCTTCTTCCATAGTAAGGCGGCGGATGTAAGTCCGGTACGATGCCTCATCTGAAATCTGCTCTGCAATAATATCTCTGGCGCCTTCGATCGCTGCCTTGGGAGTCCCTACCCCCTTTTCCGGATCTACATAGGAAAGAGCCTCCTCCTCTGCCGGAATCTGCGCGGTCTGAGCAAGAATCCACTCTGCAAATGGCTCCAGTCCCTTTTCTCTGGCTGCTGTAGCGCGGGTTCTGCGTTTGGGACGGTAAGGCCGGTAAAGGTCCTCCACTGCCACCAGCGTCTTTGCCTCCTGAATCTGCTTTTCCAGTTCCGGGGTCAGCTTTTCCTGTTCCCTGATCGTGGCAATTACCTGATTCTTCTTATCTTCCAGATTCCGCAGATACCGCAGACGTTCATCCAGATTCCGCAGCACCTCGTCATTCAGAGAACCGGTAGCCTCTTTCCGGTATCTGGCTATAAAAGGAATGGTATTCCCTTCGTCAATCAGTTTCACTGCGGCTTCTACCTGGCCGCGTCCGATCTGCAGCTCTTCCTGCAGCGCTTTAATAATGTCCATATATTACCTCTCAATTTCTTCGGTCGATTGTCTTATTATAATTCATCTCCTCTGCTTTGGCAAGCCTGTTGCGTCTGGACAGCCGTTTGTTTTCGTGCTACAATATTCCTCGTTACTTTGTTTTTTTGCCGCCGGACAGGCGGCGTCAATTCAGGAATGCCAAGGGCGCCGCCAGGTTTTTATGGAGGGCCAATGCACCCGCCCGCCGGCGCACCAGAATAAACTGCAATTACAGGATACAATGGAGGAATCGCATATGAATGAAAACAACTGGACTCCCGATCCAGAGAATATAACCGAACCCGTTTCCGATTCTGCCGCCTCTTTCCAGGAGACCGACAGCGCATCATCCCAGGCTCCCACGGCTGCAGAAGAAGCATCACAGCCAAAGGCTCCTCAGGATCCTTTCCAGAACGACGGATGGCAGAGTGCCCCTCAGGATGCTCCTCAAAACAGCGGATGGCAGAGTGCCCCTCAGGATGCTCCTCAAGACAGCGGATGGCAGAACGTTCCCCAGGATGCTCCTCAAAACAGCGGATGGCAAATGCCGCCTCAGGATATTCCCCAGAACAGCGGATGGCAGAATGCTCCTCAGGATACACCGCAAAACGGTCCATGGCAGATGCCTCCCCAGAACGGATACGGGCAGGGACCGGCTCCCGGTCAGCCATGGGGGCAGAACCAGGGAAACCCGGGGAATTTTTACTACGGCGAAGGTCCCGGGAACTATCCGCCCATTCCCCCATCCGGTCCGGCTCCTCAGGACCCCGGCGCACCCAAAAAGCCCGCTGACAAAAAGGAAGTTACTTCTGTCCTTCTGGGTATCGTCTCCATTCTGGTCAGCTGCTGCTGTTTCCCGGCAGGCGTCTGCGTAGGATTTGCTGCCGCCATGGCAGGACTGGTTTTATCCATCCTTTCCCGGCAGAACGGCCGTTTTACCAGTTACGGCACCGCTGGACTGGTATTGTCCATCCTGGGTCTGGTGGAAAGCCTCTTCCTTTTTGCCTGTTACATGATGACGGTGCGGATGCTGCAGGATCCCCAGTTTTCCGCCCTTTTGAATGAACTGATGCGTCAGAACGGTCTGCTGCCCTGATCGAAGGAACCGCAGGATGCAGAAACGCATCATCTGTATATTCCAATGAATGCCAGATAATAGCAAAACAGCCCTTACGGCAAGGATTTCGCTGAGAAAAGCGGATTCCCTGCCATAAGGGCTGTTTTTCATTGATATCTTTTCATCCCACCGGCGGCAAAAGATCAATCCCCGCCAGCAGAAATACATTTTTTACGATCCAGTTTACGATCACCACAAAGGCTCCCACGGCAACCCAGCGGCGGTAGCGCCGCTCCATTCCCGGCAGGTAACGGACTTCCTTCCGTCCCAGAGCACTGCGCCTAAAACAGCAGGCCGCCCAGATCCCCAGCTCCACAGCCAGAGCCGCACACACATACAGAACGAAGGGATGGTATTGAAAACTCCCTGCCAGATCTCCTTTCAGGAGCAGACGTACCGCCCGGGTGCCTCCGCAGCCCGGACAGTAAAATCCGGTGAAAAAATGGAACAGGCAGGGAAATCCCTGCCCCGTTTCCAGCCATCTATTCGCCCATCTCAAATGCGTCATGTACGGTTCTCACCGCCCGGTTGGCATCTGCCTCATCAATGAGAACGGTAATCCGGATCTCCGATGTGGCGATCATCTTAATATTTACATTTGCACTGTAAAGTGCCTCAAACATCCTGGCAGCTACGCCGGGATTGCTCAGCATTCCCGCTCCGATGATGGACACCTTTGCCACATCCACCTCACAGGTAATATCCTGGGCAGTAATGGCATCCTTGTTTTCATTCAGGAGCGTCATAGCTTCCTGCAGGTCCGTCTTGGCCACGGTAAAGGAAATATCTTTCCGGTCCTCCCGGCCTACCGACTGGATGATAATATCCACATTAATGTGGTTCCGCGCCAGAATATTAAAAATCTTAAAAGCGATTCCCGGTTCATTCTTTACACCGATGACGGAAATTCTGGCCGTATTCTTATCGGCAGCTACGCCGCTTACCAACATACGCTCCACTCTTACGTCCTCCTTCACCACAGTTCCCTCAGCCCTGGTCAGACTGGAGAGAACCACAAGCTGTACTCCATATTTTTTCGCCATCTCCACCGAACGGTTGTGAAGGACTTTTGCCCCTAAAGATGCGAATTCCAGCATTTCATCATAGGAAACTTCCGAAAGCTTCCTGGCATTTGGCACAAGACGCGGATCAGCGGTATAAACACCATCCACATCCGTATAAATTTCGCAGGCATCCGCCCGGAGAGCAGCTGCCAGCGCCACCGCTGTAGTGTCAGAACCTCCGCGGCCTAATGTGGTCATATCATCGTATTTATTAATTCCCTGGAAACCGGTGATAATAACGATCCGGCGGTTATCCAGCTCATGGCGGATCCGTTCCGTATCGATCCGCTTAAGCTTTGCCGTTCCATAGGCAGAAGTGGTATGCATGGCCACCTGGGCCGCATTCAGCGACACAGCAGGCACCCCAAGAGAATGAAAGGCCATGGCCATCAGAGCCACAGAAACCTGCTCGCCGGTTACCAGGAGCATATCCATCTCCCGCTTAGGCGGATTCGGATCGATCTCATGAGCCTTTGCAATCAGACTGTCCGTGGTCTTTCCCATAGCGGATAAAACCACCACCACCTGGTTTCCTTTCTCGTAGTCCTCAATGCACCGTCTGGCTACATTGAAGATTCGTTCCTTATCTGCAACGGAGCTTCCTCCAAATTTTTTGACAACTAACATTTCTACTGTTCCACC
>DVKS01000066.1 GCA_018715905.1 Candidatus Caccovicinus merdipullorum
CTCAATCCCGGCCCCCAAAAGACAGGCAATCAGCCCCGCCAGAGCTCCTCCCGCAAACCATATGGTGGTCAGCGCCATGGTCCCCACTTCGATCACAATAAAAAACAGAAACGCCGCCGCCCATCCGATCACACCCATACGCCCTCCTTCCACGATGACTTCAATTTACAACTTCTTCCATTAAAAGTATAGCATACGTCACGATGAAAGACAACTTACTAATTTCTTACATATCTGACACAGCCTTCCCGCGTCTGCGCTGTCTGGCCGTCTCAAACATCAGAACAGAAGCCGCCACAGCCGCATTCAGGGATTCCACCTGTCCTGCCATAGGTATCCGGATGCGGGCATCTGCCATGGCTGCAGTCTCTTTTGTAAGTCCATTTGCCTCATTTCCGATGAGAAATCCGCAGGGTCCGGTATAATCTTCCCGGTCGTATTCGGAAGAGCCCTCCAGGTGCGCGGCAAAAAGCCGGATTCCCCGCTTCTTTATGGCATCACATGCGCCGTGAAGATCCTCCGCATATACAAAAGGAACCCGGTATATGGACCCCATGGTAGAGCGGATCACCTTGGGATTATAAATATCGGCCGTCCCTGTATTCATGATCAGGCCAGTGATCCCGGCGCCCTCTCCTGCTCTTAAGATCGTCCCCAGGTTTCCCGGATCCTGAACTGTCTCCAGAACCATTAAAAGGGGCGTCTGGGGCTGGCCAAGGATTTCCTCCAGAGTCCAGTCCCGCCTGCGCACCAGAGCCAGGATTCCCTGAGGTGTCTGGGTATCCGCCATCACCTTCATCACCGGATCCGCCACCGTCTCCCAGACAAACCCTTCTGTCAGTTTCCTGTGTTCTTCCTCTTTAAGGAAGCTTTCCGATACATAAAGGATCTCCACCTGCTCCGGGGAAAGTTCCCGGCACATGCGCAGCCCCTCCACCACATAAAGGCCCTCCTCCCGGCGCGCTCTGGCTTTTTTTACCAGATTTGTCACCCGGCGGACCTGTTTGTTAGCCGTACTGTTTATCATGAACTCTTATCCGTTCCTTTCTGAAATATTTTCCAGATCTTCAAGCCAGATCCGGCGGCAGGCATCGCTTGGCATACGCAGATCGCCCCTGGGAGACACTGCCACAGAACCTACCTTGGGCCCGTCAGGAAGACAGGAGCGCTTAAACTGCTGTGAAAAGAAGCGACGGTAAAATACATCCAGCCATTTTAAGATCACCTGACGGTCATATTCCCCTGCAAAAGCCTGAAGAGCCAGGCGGTATATCTTAGAAGGCATATAACCGAACCGGAGCACATAATAAAGGAAGAAATCGTGAAGCTCATAGGGTCCCACCAGATCCTCGGTCTTCTGGGAGATCTTTCCGTCCTCCGGAGGCAGAAGCTCCGGACTTACCGGCGTATCCAGCACATCATAAAGCACTGCAGAAAGCTCCTCCTCCCGGCAGGTATCGGCATAATACCGCACCAGATGCCGCACCAGGGTCTTGGGCACACCCACATTGACTGCATACATGGACATGTGGTCGCCGTTATAAGTGGCCCATCCAAGAGCCAGTTCCGACATATCACCCGTTCCGATAACCATGCCGTTCAGCTGATTGGCCAGGTCCATAAGGATCTGGGTCCGCTCTCTTGCCTGGCTGTTTTCATAAGTCACATCGTGAACTGCAGGATCATGGCCGATATCCTTAAAATGCAGGTCCACCGCAGCCCGGACCGGAATCTCTCTGAGGGTGGCTCCGATCTTTCCCGTCATGGCACATGCATTCTGGTAAGTTCGGTCTGTGGTTCCGTAACAGGGCATGGTAACGCAGCAGATCTGCTCTCTGGGGATTCCCAGCATGTCAAAAGCTCTGGCAGTCACCAAAAGGGCAAGGGTGGAATCCAGCCCGCCGGAAATGCCGATGACGGCGCTGCGGCTCCCTGTATGCTCCAGACGTTTCTTAAGTCCCAGAGACTGAATGGATAAGATCTCCTCACAGCGGCGCTTCCTCTGCCCCATATCATGGGGAACGAAAGGCGCCTTGTCGATAAACCGGAGAAGGCGGTCTTTCTCATGGCCTTTCAGTGAAAAATATATCGTTCGGTAGCCGCTCTCCTTCTCCTCTCCAAATCCCATACCTGACAGCTCATGGGAAGCATGGAACGTCGTCATCCGCCGTCTCTCGCTGTTAAGGCGCTCCAGGTCCAGATCCGCAAGGATCATCTCATTTGCAAAGCGCCCGGACTCTGCCAGGCAGGTGCCGTTTTCCGCGATAATATTCTGACCGCCGAACACCAGGTCCTGGGTGGACTCTCCTTCCCCTGCATTGGCATACACATAACCGCACACCAGTCTGGCTGACTGGCCGCAGATTAAGTCATGGCGGTAAACATCCTTTCCCGTAGTTTCATCGCTGGCCGAGCAGTTTACAATCAGTGTGGCCCCCTCCAGGGCATGGCGGATGCTTGGCGGACAGGGAACCCATACATCCTCGCAGATCTCCGCCGCTACGGTAAGTTCCGGATGTCCGGCGCAGCGAAACAGAAGGCGGCTTCCCATAATCACCGTCTCTCCATTGGGACCGTCATCCGCCTCCCAGGGCCGGTCATTTCCAGGGCAGAAGTGGCGAAGTTCATAAAACTCAGAATAATTCGGAAGATTCTTTTTCGGCACCAGGCCTAAAAGCTCTCCGCCGCAGACGGCTGCCGCCACGTTGTAAAGCTTTCCGTCCCGCTCCCATGGAAGGCCTACAAATACCAGCATATCCAGATCCTCGGAAGCCTTCACGATCTCTCCCAGCGCCTCCTTTGCCTGCCGGATCAGAGGATACTGCAAAAAAAGGTCCTGACAGGTATATCCGGTAAGGCACAGTTCCGGAAACACCATTACCTCTGCCTGCTTATTCTGCCCCTCCAGCATTAATTTTACAATCTCTTTCCGGTTATATTCCGGATCCGCAACTTTAATTTTCGGGGTCGCAGCCGCAACCCGGACAAATCCATCTCTCATGGCAGTTTTCTCCTTGCTTTTTCTCCTCAGCATATCATACCACATAAAATATGACAATATCCATTTACAACAAGCCGCAAATCGGGTACAATAGGTTATATCCTATTAATCATATAAGAATAGAGGTGTTTTACCTGTGAAAATTTCTACAAAAGGCCGTTATGCCCTCCGCATGATGCTGGAATTCGCTCTCCATCCCGGAGAATGCACCAAGATCAGCCAGGTAGCCAAACGGCAGCAGATCTCCGTAAAATATCTGGAACAGATTGTCACTATCCTCTGCCGGGCCGGCTACGTAAAAAGCGTCCGCGGCGCACAGGGCGGCTATCTTTTAAGCCGCGATCCCTCCCAGTACACCGTAGGACAGATTCTGCGGCTTACCGAAGGGAATCTGGCTCCGGTGGCATGCCTGGAAGACGAAGAAAACCACTGCGGCCGCTCCGGCTGCTGCGCTACCCTAAAGGTCTGGCAGAAGCTGAATGACGCCATCAGCGATGTGGTGGACCATGTAACATTGGCCGATCTGGTAGAGGAGCAGATTTCCTTTGAAGCAAAAAAATGAGAGCTGTCCTTCCCCCACAGAAGACAGCCCTCCGGTCACGATCACAAACCGTCACACTATTAGCTTTTATGCTTTGGCATCCCCATACCAAAATACACATGTAAGGCACCCCGTTGTGCTTCTTACAAGGAAAAATATAGCACTATTTAACATATTTGTCAATACATCCCCAGGTGCGTTTATGGAATTTTTCCAATAATTTTTCCTTATTTTCTCTCTCCTCTCTACATATGTTTTTCCTTCGCGGACATTTGTCCATTTTCATATTTTTTCCCCTTCCGGATATACTAACAGGGAAATCTTACGAGGAGGAACACCATGAAATTTTCCAGTGACTTTTCCCAGAATATAAATGAATTTAAAAATGCGCTGCACACAGACCGCTGCTTTGATGTGGTATACCGGACAACAGAAATCGGCGGCAAAAAATGCTGCCTTTTCTTTGTGGACGGCATGACCAAAGATGAAGTCCTGCTGAGGATGCTGCAGATCTTCCAGGCGGTAAAGCCGGAAGATATGCCTGCAGACGCCCACGGTTTTTCCAAAAAACTGATACCCTACGGCGAGATCGGCCTGGTCTGCCAACAGTCTCAGGCTATCACCCAGCTTCTGTCCGGCATCACCTGCCTTTTTATTGAGGGATATGACACCTGCCTGACCATTGACTGCCGCACATATCCTGCGCGGAGCGTAAGCGAACCGGAAAAGGATAAAGTAATGCGGGGATCCAGAGACGGCTTTGTGGAAACGCTTATTTTCAACACCGCTCTGATCCGCCGGCGGATCCGGGATCCGAAGCTGATCATGGAGATTATGAATGCCGGCGAAAGCTCCCATACCGATATCGCAATCTGCTACATGAAGGACCGGGTAGATGAAAAGCTTCTGGAAATGATCAAAAAACGGATCTCCAATTTAAAAGTAGACGCCCTGACCATGAACCAGGAAAGTCTGGCCGAATGCATCTATCCCCACAAATGGTATAATCCATTTCCCAAATTTAAATTTACAGAACGGCCGGATGCCACCGCTGCCTGCATTCTGGAAGGAAACATTGCCATCCTGGTAGACAACTCCCCTTCAGCCATGGTTCTGCCCTCCTCCATTTTTGACATCATAGAAGAAGCGGATGACTATTATTTTCCCCCAATCACCGGAACTTACCTGCGGCTCTCCCGCATGAGCATATCGCTGCTGACGCTGATCTTAACGCCTCTGTGGCTGGTGCTTCTGCAGAACCCCGGCTCCATCCCTCCCTGGCTGGATTTTATCCGTCTGTCTGAGCCTCCCCATGTACCGGTATTTTATCAGCTTCTGCTCCTTGAATTTGCCATTGACGGCCTGCGGCTTGCAGCCATCAATACTCCCAGTATGCTTACCACACCTTTGAGCGTAATCGCCGGTATCGTTCTGGGAGAATATTCCGTAAAATCCGGCTGGTTCAGCAGCGAAACCATGCTTTATATGGCTTTCGTCACCGTGGCAAATTACTCCCAGGCCAGCTTCGAACTGGGCTACGCGCTGAAATTTATGCGAATCCTGATCCTGATTCTCACTGCCCTCTTTAACTGGTACGGTTTCTGGGGCGGCATCATTCTGTCCCTGTGCGCCGTCATCTTCAACAAAACCATCGCCGGAAAAAGTTATATTTATCCGCTGATCCCATTTCATCTTAATGAAATAAAAAAACGGATCCTGCGCCCCCGCCTTCCCCACACGGAAAAATAGAAAAGTGTGCGCCCCAGCGCACACTCACGCCGAATTAAATAAAAAACCGGTCCTGTCCTGGAACATTCAGGATGGGGCCGGTTTTTTACAGATTCCGCGTGTCTTTAATCGATCTCTACCTTATCATAGATCTCCTGCAGGTACTTTACATCTTCGTGGAACCGCTCTTTGCTGGAATTTTCCATCAGCATGGTAATATAGGGCTTCTGAGCCTTTACTAACTTCATTAAAGGCTCATAGTGGAAGAGGCCTTCGCCTACATGGCGGTACTTCTGGCTGCGTCCCTCGAAAACAAAATCCTTCATATGCATCATGGTGATCCGGTCACCGTAATAAGCAAAGGCCTTGCTGATTACTTCTTCCTGGCAGTCCACCTCTTCCGGATGGATCAGGTTTACCGGATCAAGGATTACTTCCACATTAGGAGAATCAATATCCTCCAGGAAGCGCTTCATCATGGCCGGGCTGTAAAGGGTATGATCAAATACGCCTTCTACGCCTACCGTCACACCAAGCTTCTCTGCTGCGGATACAATCTCACGGAAGCTCTTTAACAGAAGCTGATAAGCCGCTTCCGTTCTGGTATCCCGAACCACTTTCATATCCGGGTCAAAACGGCCGGTTTCCGTGCCTACCATATCGGCCCCCATGGCCTTTGCATACTTTAAGTGTTCGATAAAACGAGCCACCTCTGCCTGACGTCTGGACTCAATGGGATTGGTAGGATTAATGTAGCAGCCCAGGACTGCCACATGGATATCATTCTTCTCCAGAAGAGAGCGGATATAGCGGCCGAATCCGGCGCTGTAGTGGCCGGTGGAAAAATCATAATTAGTAATGGACTTCTTAAAAGCCAGCTGCACCTGATGGATATTATTGGCTTTTACTTCCTCGAAAAGCTTTTCCATCTCCATCTTCGGGCACAGGTCATGGCACCGCATTCCAAACTGGATCATTTTCTTATTCTCCTTTCCCTGCGCTCTTATTTATGAATAAAATCTTCACGCATAGGAGTAAAGATATCCAGAAGCTTCGTATCCTCCAGAACCTTTACGCCGTGAACTACATTGGGAGCCACATAGTAGGTATCTCCCGTGGTCAGGACTTTATCTTCCTGTCCCTCTTCCTGGTAAATCAGAGAACCGGATACAATATATCCGATCTGCTCATGGGGATGGCTGTGCTTGGCACCGATGGCGCCCTTCTCAAACTGCAGTTCTACTGTCATCAGATTCGGCGAATAAGCAAGGATCTTTCTGACTGCGCCCTCTCCTGCCGGTTCATGGGAAATTGTCTTGTTCTCTACGTACATAAAAGTTCCTCCTTTTTCATTCAAGCAATATCTTTGATTATACCATATTTTCCCTTTCTGTGAAAGACTTATTTCTTTACGGCTGCCTGATTGTTTCATCCCGTTTTTCCAGATCCGGCCATTCAATTTTCGCAGCCCGGCTATTAAAAAAAGTGAACCCGGCCCTAAGAAAAAGTAATTGGTATATTCTCTTTTCCGGCTGTATACTAAAAGGAAACACGGCTGTTTCAAACAGCGCGATCACAAAAGAAGGGAAGGTAAGTAAAATATGGAAGGTTTCCGGAACATGGTCAATGCCCAGCTTATGCTGCTGACATATCTTGGCGCAGGCATGTACTGCTGCAAAAAAGGAATCATCGACGAAAGGACGAAGCAAAAGCTGGTGGATCTGATCTTAAAGATCACTCTGCCCTGCATGATCTTTAACTCCTTTAACCGTCCCCTGACGCCGGATGTGCTGAAAAAGACCGCTCTGGTCTTTGTGGTAGCAGCCTGTATCGCCCTGCTTTCCTTCCTTGGGGGAAAGGTTCTTTATAACCGGTATCCTCAGGAGCGCAGAAGCATCCTCCAGTACTGCACCCTGGTAAACAACTCGGGCTTTCTGGGAATGCCCATGGTCTCTTCCGTCTACGGAGACAGCGGGCTCCTATATGCCTCCATCTTTATCATCCCAAACCGGATCATGATGTGGACTGCAGGCCTGTCTCTGTTCACCGTCTCCGATTTTAAAACCAAGTGTAAAAATATCCTTTTAAATCCATGCATCATCACCGTATTTTTAGGGCTTGCCAGACGGATCATCGGCATCCCTCTGCCGGTTTTCCTGGACAATGCCATCGGAAATATCGGAAGCATCACTTCACCGCTCTCCATGATGGTTATCGGCACCATGCTTGTGGGCGTCTCCTGGAAGGCGCTTTTAGAGCCCAGCATTTTTTATCTGGCAGCGGTCCGGCTGGTCCTTCTTCCGCTGATCGCTTTGATCATTATGAATGCCCTGCATTTTGAACCTATGCTGACCGGCGTCTCCCTGATCCTTACCGGTATGCCGGCAGGCAGCACCAGCGCACTTCTGGCAGCAAAATACGGAGCAGATGAGGATTACGCATCCCGCTGCATTATCACCACTACGATCCTGTCTCTGGTTACAATCCCCATACTGATGCTCTTTATGTAAGGTATCCTTATGGCGCACGACCAAAAATTCCCGGCTTTCGTAAAGTCAATTTACGGAGCCGGGAATTTTTATTTTTTAAGTCTGATTTCTATTAACGAACCAGGCAGGGCTTCTTCGGATCGAACTTCCAGCCGGGGATCAGGTACTGCATAGCCATTGCGTCATTTCTTGCGCCCAGGCAGTTATCCAGGTAAACCTGATGTGCCTTGCGGATCTGGTCCATATCCGCCTCAATGCCAAGGCCTGGCTTCTTGGGAACAGCTACACATCCGTCTACGATCTGCAGCGGCTCTTTGGTCAGTCTCTCCAGACCTTCCTGCCAGATCCAGTGGGTATCCAGGGCATTGTACTCGCCGGGAACGGCTGCACCTACCTGAGTGAACATAGCCAGGGAGATATCAAAATGGTTGTTGGAATGGG
>DVKS01000067.1 GCA_018715905.1 Candidatus Caccovicinus merdipullorum
AATTTATGGCAGCTGTTGGAAAAATTTCCGGAATTTCCGCTCTTTATGGGATAATACATAGTCTGTTTTTCCAAATTTTCGCGTTTTAATGCCTTTTTCCTCTTATTCCCGTCCGGAAATCTGCCAACGCCAGATCCTGCACCGAAACCAGAAAAATCATGCTGCAGTCCAGTAAAAATATCTTCTAAAAAAAGACGATGAAACAGCACCGAAAATGGAAAATGCGAACAAAACGGTATAATTATGCCAAAAAATTATTGACATTTAAAATTTCCGCGCTATAATCAAAAACAAATTTAATTCACAACAATGCGAAGAACAGGACAGGACTTCCCAGGCAGACATGTTTTCAGAGAGTTTCCGGCTGGTGTGAGGAAACAGCGTGGCCAGGGTGGCTATCACCTGCGAGCAGTCGGAGCGAAATTTCAGTAGTTCCGGCCGGCATTCCCCCGTTACCGGGAAGCCTGTTAATCCGGCAGGCAGTGAAAGAACCGGGAAGAGAACGCCTGATAAGGAGCAAAAGGTCCCGGAAATTAAGAAAACACGGCCGGACGACGGGACTGAGTGACCGGAATATCCGGTAAAAGAAGTGGTATCGCGGAGAAAATTTTATCCTTCGTCTTCTGACAGAATGATCTGTCGGAGGGCGATTTTTTATTTTCTGATGTTTTCCCAGGCGTAATCAAGCTGCTCTCCCGTCATCGAGACCTGGCCTCACCATTAAGGCCAGTCTCCGTCATAAGAAAACGCTTTCCTCAAAGGAACCCGTTTCCATCCGGCCTTTCATATAGATTT
This sequence comes from Candidatus Caccovicinus merdipullorum, assembly GCA_018715905.1. Classification (GTDB taxonomy): domain Bacteria; phylum Bacillota; class Clostridia; order Lachnospirales; family Lachnospiraceae; genus Caccovicinus; species Caccovicinus merdipullorum. The sequence goes on from DVKS01000067.1 coordinate 796, forward strand.
TACCTATCTAGTTTTGCTTTATTTAAGGAGGATGAAAAATCATGAACACACTGGTAATCGTACTGATCGCCGCCGTATGCCTGGTGGCAGCCTACACATTGTACGGAAGATGGCTGGCAAAGAAATGGGGGATTGACCCCAGCGCAAAAACGCCCGCCGTTCTTCACAACGACGGACAGGATTATGTTCCCACAGACGGGTGGACCGTATTCGCCCATCAGTTCTCATCCATCGCCGGCGCGGGGCCGGTCACCGGAGCGATCCAGGCCGCAGCCTTCGGCTGGCTTCCGGTGCTTCTCTGGATCATTCTGGGCGGCATCTTCTTCGGCGCCGTAACCGACTTCGGCGCCCTCTACGCCAGCGTGAAAAACGACGGAAAATCCATGGGACTCCTCATTGAAAAATACATCGGGAAAACCGGGCGGAAACTGTTTTTAGGCTTCTGCTGGCTGTTCACCCTGATCGTTATGGCCGCCTTCGCTGACATGGTGGCTGACACCTTCAATGCCTACACCGTAACCGACGGGGTGCAGACCCTCTCCGAGAGCGCATCCGTAAACGGCGCGGCAGGAAGCATTTCCCTGTTCTTTATCCTTTTTGCGGCAGTTTTCGGACTGATCCAGAGAAAGATGAAATTCACCGGATGGAAGGAAGTGGCAGCAGGCCTTGTATTCACCGTCCTTGCCTTTGTATGCGGCATGAATCTGCCGATATTCCTTGGAAAAGATATGTGGGTGTACATCGCCTTCATCTATATCTTCCTGGCGGCTGTGCTGCCCATGTGGTTCGTGATGCAGCCCAGAGACTATATGTCCACATTTATGTTTATCGGTATGATCGCCGGCGCCGTCCTGGGCCTGGTATTCGCCCACCCCGCCATGAACCTGCGCCCCTTCACCGGATTCCGCAATGACAGCCTGGGAACCCTCTTCCCCATCCTGTTTGTAACTGTAGCCTGCGGCGCCGTGTCCGGCTTCCACAGTCTGGTCTCCTCCGGCACCTCATCAAAGACCGTCTCCAATGAAAAGGACATGTTAAAGGTCGGCTACGGTGCCATGGTTCTGGAAAGCCTCTTAGCCGTTATCGCCCTGTGCGTGGCAGGAGCCGCTGCCAGCGCCGACGGAACTGCCGCCGTGGGAACGCCCTTCCAGATCTTCTCCTCCGGCGTGGCCGGTTTCCTGGAGATGTTCGGCATCCCCGTATATGTGGCCCAGAGCTTCATGACCATGTGCGTATCCGCCCTGGCCTTCACTACCCTGGATTCCGTGGCCAGAATCGGCCGTATGTCCTTCCAGGAGCTGTTTTCCGTGGACAACATGGAACAGGCCGAAGGATGGAGAAAGCTTTTCTGCAATAAATACTTCTCCACCCTCATCACCCTGCTGTTCGGCTACATCCTGACCCAGGTGGGCTACTCCAATATCTGGCCCCTGTTTGGAAGCGCCAATCAGCTCTTAAGCGCTCTGGTGCTGATTACCCTGTGCGTATTCTTAAAAGTAACCGGCCGGGAAATGCGGACCCTGGTTCCGCCCTTCGTCATCATGCTGGTGGTTACCTTCACCGCCCTGGTACAGCGGCTGATCTCCCTGGCAGGCGCCTTCGCTTCCGGAACCGGCGTATTTATGGTGGAAGGCCTTCAGCTGATCGTGGCTGTGCTGCTGATGATCCTGGGCGTAACCATCGTTGTGACTTCGGTAAAAGAGCTGGTCAATAAAAAGGCGGAAGATGCCGCTTCCGTCCGCGCTGCCCGCGGGCAGCAGAAAAGGCCCTTAAGCGGCAGCCAGGCATAAAAAACAGTTCCAGTTCTCCGACAAACCGGAGAGCTTAATAAAATTCACAAATATCAAATGTACCGTCAGACCTTTTCGCAGTATCTGAAGCGCCCCCATCGGCACATCAAAAAAGGAGAAACACAAAGGCAGGGATTGCCTGTCAGGTGTTTCTCCTTCTTGTTTGATGCCAGATTATTTTTTAAGCTTTCAATAATCTGATTTTCTTTTCCAAAATATTTCCTTCGTCCCGTACCTTCCGTTACCGCCGCCCATTTAACACCCGCCAGACACCGGGAGCAAACCTCTGAAGCACGGAAGCCCCCCGGTAACTGACCGCAGCCATGAGAAAGGGCATGACCAGATACAGCGCAATCGGGAACCAGACAGAAGGCGGCGCCAGAAACGCTGCCGTCTTATTAAGCAGACGCACCAGCGCAAAATGAACCGCATAAAGAAAAAAATTATACTCCATCCAGGGACGCAGTTCCGGAAGACGCTTTTCATCCACCATCAGCCACAGTCCGGCCGGCGTCAGCGCCCGATACAAGACTGTAGTGCCCGGAAGGAAATAGCGCATAGTCAGATAATAATTTCCGATTCCTGCCGCCACAAATCCCACACCGGTCCAAAACCGCCGCCGGCTCCATGGCCGCTCCAGCTGACGGCCGTGAAGCGCCGCAAACGCCCCCAGACTATAGTAAAAGAGGGCATCCTCATTAATCAGCGGAAGGTTCGCCGCCTCCCACACCAGCCAGAACACCGCTCCCAGAAACAAAAGGCCGCTCCAGAAACGTTTTAAAATCCAGTAAAGAATCGGTGCCAGAAGAATCAGCAGAATCAGCTGTTTCAGGTACCAGAACACATACAGATATCGAAAATGCAGGATGCTGTCCAGAAAGTGAGACAGATTCACCGGCACAAGCCCTTTTCCCATAACCCGCCCCACAAAAGGAAGGCGGCTTCCGATCACATATCCCAGATAGTAAATGGTATTCCAAAGCAGATACGGAATCAGGATACTGTGAAACCGGGATACCCATTTTCGCTTCAAACTTCCCCAGCCAAAATTCCGATAAAACAGATAGGCAGAAATCATAAAAAAACCCGGAACTGCTATCTGCCCCACGCTCTCTCCGATGAAATGCTCAAAACGGTCCACCCGAACACCGGCTTCTGTCCGTCCCAGAAAAAGCTCGGCATTATATGAATGCACCCAGACCACAAAGAGGCTGAAGGCAAAGGTAAACCAGGTTATTTTTTTTCGAAATCTGCCTTCCTCCATGCTTTTCTCCTCGCTGCTGCCATACTTTTTATACCGTTTCCCTGAATTAGCGCCGCCTATCCGGCGGCAATATGCTATAGAGAAAAGTATAACACAGCGCAAGAAGGGAAGTCAATTCTCTGAACCGGCCTTATCCCGGCGGCCTACAGAAATTCCTCCAAAGCTGATTTTGACATCAAAAGGACCATCTGCGAACCAGCCAGCCTTACATAGTAATCTGTCTCCGCCTCATTCAGACCGCCGATTTCCAGAACTACCGTCTCAGCTGACGCAGTATCTGCATCTGCCGCACTGCTTTCTGCATCTGCCGCGCCGCTCTCTGCATCTGCCGTGCCGCTCTCTGCATCTGCCGTGCCGCTCTCCGTTTCTTCCTCCGCTGACGGAACGTAAGTGTAGGATAAAGTCCGCTGGCTGCCGTCAAATCCCATTTCCGCCAGTTCTTCCTCTCCCGGCTTCCAGGCAGCGCAGTCTCCCAGGACAACCCCCGCCGCAGCAGCAGCCATTTCATCAGTCAGCGTTCCATCATCCCGGCTGTAAACAGCCTCCTGCCCGGAGCCGGTTACCCGGATCTGCTGCACTTCATCGGAATTCACCGCCGGCAGGACTTGCGGCTGGGTAAATTCCAGGTCTGAATAATCCATGGCGCTGACCAGTCCGCTGTCAATGGTATAGACATCCGCCTGATCTTCCAGCTTCGCATAAAAGCGGCCGTCATCCAGTTCATCTCCCACCAGAATTGCTGCTTCCTTCCCGTTATCATCGGAAAAGACAGCCCGGTACGCCGGATCGTCCAGGCCGTAATTGGAAAGCTCCCCGGCTCCTTCCAGTTTCCGGACAGCCGTGAGCTTCTGGCCGCTGGAGGCCAGGAGGGAGACCAGACTCTGTTTTAAGGGACGCTTCGGGTCATCTGCATCCAGCCATTCTCCCTCCTTTTTTTCAAAGTTCATCGTCTGCTCCTGACTGGCAACGGAAATGCCCGTCACCTCTTCAAAATCCGTCAGATATATGGTATCCGCCGTCTCTTCTTCCTGCCTGTGCTTTTCACTTTGTGCCACGCCAAAGCTTACCGCCCCGTATCCGGCACACATTACCGCCAGAAAAGCCACAGCCGCAATCATAGAGCGATTTTTCTTCATCTTTTTCCTCCTGCTTACAGCTTTCGTCTCCGCATCCATACCGCAAATCCCATGATCACACAGAACACAGGGATCAGGAAAATAAAAATCGATGCCCACAGTCCCGCTGTCGGTATGGTATTGTACGTAACTTCCAGGCTTTTTGCCGGAATGGAGATATTGCTGATATCTTCAAAATTGGCAGTTGCCGCATTCATAAATATAGTCAGGTTTGCCAGATTGGTAAATGTACTGGTAATGCCTTCGTCAATCATCTCCGGGCAGGCAAATACCGTAAGTACCGCCTGGCCGGACTCCAGTTCTTTCGTGGAAGATGCCGCAACGGTGTACTGGCCCGGCGTCTGATTTCCATTGATATCAATCAGAAGACCGTCTTCTGATGTGGTCATAATGGACTCTGCGGTTACGCCTTCCGGCATCTCTTCCATCAGAGTCACCACGCTGCTTCCGGTCAGCAGCGTAAGCTCATCATCGCCGATTCCGGAAACGGCCTGACTGGCATGATTGTATTCCGGAAAAATGTAATAAGGGTTATTCTGGTAGAATCGGCTGGTATCTGCCGCATACCCCTTTTCCAGGATCATACCGTACTCCGCCAGAAGCGCATCCAGATTGGGCCGCTCCTCTGCCGAAAATCCGGCCAGAATCATCACCTGCCCGCCGCCGTTTAAATACTCTGTAATACTGGTCAGTTCATCCACAGCCAGATCCCGCTGGGGATTATAAATCATCAGGAGAGAGCAGTCGTTTGGCACGCCGCCTTCCTCTAAAAGATTTACCGTCTTAAACTGCAGGCTGGATTTTTCAAACATATCCTGAACTGTCTGGGACAGGGTGCTTTCTCCGTGCCCCTCTGTGGCATAAACCTGCTCCGCCCCGTCACTTGTCACCTGAGAAATGGCGCTGGTGATCTGCCCCTCTCCGTCAAACTCAGATTCCACCAGCTGCCCGTACATGTAGTAAGCCATCTCATCGACCCGGACAATGTCATTAAAGGAAACGGTTCGCTGCTTTCCGGTCTCCTCACAGGAAACCAGAAGAGTGTTGGCTTCTGCATTTAAAGATGCCAGCTGCTCCGGATGAAGAACCGTATCCACCGTCTCAATCTGGACATGGTCGGATGCTTCCGCATACCGGTTTACCATGGCTGTGATCCTGCTGTCCACACTCTCCGGATCTCCTACCACGTAAATAACAACATCTTTATCCAGCCCCGCCAGGACCTCTTCTGTGGTTTCTCCCAGATCATACAGCTGCCGTCCGCTCATATCAAACCGGCGCATACTTTCCGGAAGTTTGTTTATCATCATGTTGAATACGACTGCGGCAGCGATTACGATCAGAGTAAGCACTGCGCTGTAGCCGCCCTTTTTTAACGTCCTCTTCATGCTGTTTTTCCTCCTGTTCCATGCCTGAAGCAATCATTCATCAGCTCCATCTGCGTTTTTCCAGAGACTGGGATGTCAAAAACAAAAACAGCCCGATGAGGCTCAGATAAAACAAAAGTCCGCCCAGATCAAAGGTCTGATCGATCACAAAGCGCTCAAAAACATCTTCCACTGCGATGGCCTCCAGAGCGCGGACCAGCGCATATTCAAACACACTCTTTTTCCAGATGTAAAGCACTGCCAGCACCACCGTGCCTGCTGCTTCCAAAGCGGCAGATACCGCCTCGCTCTCTGTAATCCGGTAAAAGGCAAATACTGCCAGGCTCCAGATGATCCAGAAACCGGCAAACGAAGCAAAGGCTGAACTGGGAATAAAGCTCACCAGGCTGGGCCACAAAAGCAGAAGAAGCAGCACGCCAAAGGTTCCCACCGCTGCCACAACCAGACTTTCCGTCATGGAAGAAATCCACATGCCTATGGCAATAAAGACGCAGCCCATCAGAAAAAATGCCAGAAGTGAGCCGTAATCGGCCGCCAGATAGGCCGTACCATTGGCCCGGATGATCAGCGGGCAGAGACAGAAAACAGCCGTTGGAATAGCAAAAACCGTAACCATGGACAGATATTTCCCCCATACAATTCCCCATACGCTTACCGGCGCAGTAAATAAAAGCTGATCCGTCTTATTTTTCCTGTCCTCGGAAAAACTGCGCATGGTAAGAATGGGAACAGCAATCATCATCATCGTCGTAAGTCCGGATAATGCAGCAGAAAAATACGGATATCCCCCGCTGAGATTATAGGCCAGGAAGTAAATTCCTAAAAAAAACACCAGAAAAGCGATAAACAGATAGCCGATCATGGAGTCAAAATACGATTTCAGTTCTCTCTTATAGATCGCCCTCATCTCGATTCCTCCTCTCCTCGGTCCCCGGCATTTTTGTCAGATCCTTCCGCCTGCTCTGTCCAGCCATCCGCCGGATCTCCGCCTTCTGCCGGCATATCAATATCGCTGCCGGAATCTGCCGGATCATCCTCTTCCCTGTGAAGAAGATCTTCTCTGGCCACGCCTCCGGTTTCTGCCTCTGCTTCCGATACAATGGGCCCGAAATTCCTCTCCTTTTTCCGCAGATGTCTGCCCAGAAAATGCTTCATCCCTTTATTCTGCAGCCGTCCCTGGGACCGTCCCTGATTCTCTGTCAGTTCCAGGAATACTTCCTCTAAGGATGCTTTTGTCATATTCATGGAATAGATGGGCATTCCGGCCTGAGCATAAGCATAAAACAGTTCCTCCCGGATATCTCCTTCATCCATCTCCAGAGTCAGGAAGGTAAACTCTGTTCCGTTCTCCTCCCTGGACACTGCCGAGACTGCCCCGCTCTCTAAGAATCCTTCCGCCACGGTCCGTGCGCTCTGGACACTGCCTTTTACCATAAGCTCCAGGCGATGGCCTCCGGTCATTTTCTTTTCCAGATTCTCCGGCGTATCGCTTGCCACCAGCTTCCCTCCGGATATAATCAGGATATGGTCGCAGACCGCGCTGACCTCAGAAAGAATGTGGGAGCTTAAAATCACCGTATGTTTCTTTCCCAGATCCCGGATCAGGTCTCGGATTTCAATAATCTGCTTGGGATCCAGCCCCACCGTAGGCTCATCCAGAATGATTACCGGCGGCATCCCCAGCATAGCCTGAGCCAGGCCTACTCTCTGCCGGTACCCCTTGGAAAGATTCCGGATCAGACGCCCCCTCACATCCGAAAGTTTTGCCATGGCTGCCGCCTGTTCAATGCTTT
>DVKS01000068.1 GCA_018715905.1 Candidatus Caccovicinus merdipullorum
TGTTTGTTATAAAAACGTAATATTGTCTTAAGGTGAATTAAATTGCATTATCATTACTAAAACTATAGAATGGAGATAGAAGGAAAGAAAATGAAACTGTATGCCTCCTGCCCGGCGGCATACTTTCACAGCACTTGCAAGGAGGGAAGAATATGAAAAAGCAGATACTTTGTCTTCTGCTGGCTGCAGGGTTGGCCTGGGGCAGTCTTATCACGGCAGAAGCAGCAGAAACCAGGATTGAACAGGTGGCCGTAGAAATCACTTGCAGTCCCGTCCCGGCCGCCGGAGATGAACCGGGAAGCGTGACTGCATCCACCACCGGTACAGAATTTACCATAGAAAGCGCCGAATATACCAACGATACAGACGTCTGGGTACTGGGCGATGAGCCTGTTGTTATGGTGGAACTTTATGCCAAAGACGGATACCGCTTTTCCTACACAACCAAAAGCCACTTTACCATCACCGGAGAAGGAGCCGCGTTCAAAAGGGCCAGGCTCTATGACAGCGGAAGCCGGATGGAACTTCAGATCGAGCTGGATCAGATTACCGGACGCCTGCCCGGGCCGGAATACCTGGAATGGGACGGAAATGAAGCAGTCTGGGAAGAGCTGGATGGGGCGAAAGGCTATGAAGTCCGTCTCTACCGCAACGGCCGGACGGTTGTCACAGAAGAAACCACAAGAGAATTCTTTGATTTTGAAAATTATTTTACCCGGGAAGGTGACTACTCCTTCCGGGTAAGAGGAATCGCCCGGTACAATAACCGGGCAGGCGAATGGTCCGATTATTCCGATGACAACTATATCGATGAATGGACCGTCAGCCGTACAAGCGGTAACGGCCGGTGGATCCAGGATCCCAGAGGCTGGTGGTATATGTATGAATCCGGCGGCTATCCTGCCAGCTGCTGGAAAGAGATTAAAAACGCCTGGTATTATTTTAATTCTGATGGTTATATTCTCACCCATTGGGGCAAGATCGATGGCAGATGGTACTATTTCGGTGCAGACGGCGCCAGGAAAACCGGATGGCAGTTTGTAGACGGGCGGTGGTACTATCTGGAAGATAATGGGATTATGGCTACACAATGGAAATGGATCAATGGGAAATGGTATTACCTGGACGCTTCCGGAGCCATGACCACCGGATGGCAGTATATCAGAAACCGCTGGTACTATATGGATGCCTCCGGAGCCATGACCACCGGATGGCAGTACATCAACGGAAAATGGTACTGCATGGATTCCAACGGTGTCATGTATGCCAATACCTGGACTCCGGACGGCCGTTACGTGGACGCAAGCGGCGCTCTGGTTCGATAAATCATCCCGGCAGGAGCCAATTCCCCGCATCAGATACAGGGAAAACGCCTTGACACATTTGTGCGTTTTGTATAATATTGAATCATAGAAATATTACTGATGAGATATATTGTACAAAGAAGGGATGGTGTTTATGAATTATTATGAATTAGCTCTGCGGCGCAGATCCACAAGATCTTTTAAAACCAAAAAAGTGGGACCGGCTCTTTTAAATCAGCTGCACGAATACGCGCCAAACTGCCGGACGCTGATTGAAGATGCTCCCGCCCAGTGGAGGATCCTCTCGGATGATGTTTCCGCAAGGCTGGCAGGCTGTGCGGGCTATCACGGGTTCATGGTAGAGGCTCCCTGCTATCTTCTTCTGATGGCCGGGGCTGGCCCATGGTACCTGGAAAATGCCGGATTCATGGGCGAGGATATGGTGTTAAAACTGACCGATCTGGATCTGGCCTCCTGCTGGATTACCATTCAGGATTCCGATGAATTGAAAAAACAGCTGGGGCTTACCACATTCATGGAAGCTGCGGCACTGATCGCTTTCGGCTATGAAAAGCCGGTCTCCTCAGGTCCCCGCATTGACATTAAAAGCCCTTCCAATATCACTCTGAAAAAGCGGACCGGTCAGGAAGCTCCGAAGCTTTATCTGGATGACGCCGTATTCGAGGGAGACTGGGGAATCCCCGCCCATACCGAATACTGGAACCCCAGAATGAATCTTTACCAGGCGCTGATTGCCGCCTGCTGCGCTCCCACGGCATTGAACCGGCAGCCCTTCCGCTTTATTCTGGACGGCAGCCAGATCTATCTGGTCATCCTTCCCGATGAACTGACCTCCCCGGCCAATGCGCGCTTAAACGCCGGCATTGTGATGCATCATTTTGTCTCCGTTATGCATGAAAAAAGCGGCCAAAACGGCCGCTGGAACTTAAATCCTCCTAATAAGGGCTTTGCCCTTCCGGATGGAGCCGTGATTGCAGGAAGTTATCCCCTGTAGCAAAAAACCTCCGGGGCAGATCATAAGAACTGGGCATCATAAAGCTTCCGGTAAAACTGTCCTTTCGCCATCAGGCTGTCATGCGTCCCCTCTTCCACCACCTGCCCGTGGTCCATAACCAGGATCCAGTCTGCATTCCGTATGGTGGAGAGACGGTGGGCGATGACAAAGCAGGTCTTTCCCTCCATCAGACGGGTCATGGCCGCCTGGATCCGCCGCTCTGTCCGGGTATCCACGTTGGAAGTGGCCTCATCCAGAATCAGCATGCCGGCATCCAGAAGCATAGCTCTTGCGATGGTAAGAAGCTGCTTCTGTCCTTTGGAAATATTGGATCCCTCCTCGCTCAGGACCGTGTCATATCCGTCCGGGAGACGGGAGATAAAGGAGTGGATGCCGGCCGCCCGGGCAGCCTCCTCCACCTTTTCCCTGGAAACGCCGGTACTGCCATAAGCCAGGTTTTCATAGACAGTACCGGTAAAGAGCCAGGTGTCCTGCAGGACCATGGCGTATGATTTGCGCAGGCTCGACCGGGTCCAGTCCTCCACTCTTCTTCCGTCTACACGCACCTGGCCGGAATCCACATCATAAAATCGCATAAGCAGGTTAATCAACGTTGTCTTTCCCGCTCCCGTAGGGCCGACGATTGCCACCAGGCTTCCCGGCCTGGCATGAAGGGAGAGATCACGGAAAATAGGTTTTCCCGGCTCGTATCCAAAGGCCACATGAGACAGGGATACGTCCCCCTTCGTCTGTACAAGTTCTCTTGCGCCGGGGCGGTCCGCCTCCTCCGGCTCCTCATCAAGCACCGCAAAAACCCGCTCCGCTGCAGCCAGGGCAGACTGCAGTTCGCTTAAAATATTGGCCGCCTCATTGATGGGTCCGGAAAATTTTCGGGAATACAGGACGAATGACGAGATCCGGCCGGCCGACATCTTTCCCATGAGAAAAAGGATGGCCCCCAGCACGCTGATCAGCGTAAGGGATAAATTATTCACAAAATTAACCAGCGGCCCTGTAATGCTGGAATAGTACTCCGCCCGGTAATAAGCGTCCACTGCCTCATGGTTCACCTGCTCGAAAATCCGCTGCCGGTTCTCCTCCTGGTGGTAAGCCTTCAGCGTTTTCTGACCCGTAACCTGCTCCTCCCCATATCCGTTCAGCGCGCCCATGGCCCGGGACCGCTTCTTGAACAGAGGCCTGGTCTTTCCCACGATAAAGCGGGTAATGCAGAGCGAAAGAGGCACCGTAACGCAGAACACCAGCACTAACTCCCGGGAGACCAGCACCATCATAATGAAGGATCCGGTGACGGTAATCACGGTAGTCATCAGCTGGATCACATCTTCTGAGAGAGAGGTATTAATGGTGTCTATGTCATAAGAAATCCGGCTTAAAATATCGCCGGTCTGTCTGGTATCAAAATAACCTGCCGGCAGAGTCAAAAGATGGCTGAACACATCCTGCCGCATCTGGTAAACCACCTTCCGGCTGAGGGTGATCATCCAGTACTGCAGAAAAAGGGAGAGAATCGCCGAGCAGACATAGCAGACCACCATCCATCCGGCAAAATAAAATACTGTGCCGAAATCCACATTGCCCGGCCTGATCGCGTCCACCGCCTTTCCGGAAAGGTACGGTCCGGCCAGCGCCAGAAGATTTCCTCCCAGATTCATCACAAAAGCCAGAATAAAGCCGGCCCGATACCGCAGGAGATATTTCCCAAGGCGGATCAGGCTTCCCTTCCTGTCTTTCGGTTTTTCCATTTTGTCACCTGATTTTGCTTTCATCGCACACTCCGCCTCCTTCTATAAATTTCCTGTCTGCATCTGATACAGATCCCGGTAAGGACCGCAGTTCTCCAAAAGAGACTCATGTGTTCCATATCCCAGCATATCTCCATCTTCCAGGACCAGCACATGATCGCAGTGGCTGATGGAACTGATCCTCTGCGCAATGTAAATGCCGGTCACCTGACCGTATTCCTTCCGGATGGCCTGCCGCAGCCGAAGATCGGTGCCGTAATCCAAAGCGCTGGAGGAATCATCCAGGATCAGCACATCCGGCTCTCCCGCAAGGGCCCTGGCTATCAGGATCCGCTGCTTCTGCCCGCCGCTTAAATTAGCTCCCCGGATATTTAACATTTCCCGGCTCTGCCCGCTTTTTTCCAGCACAAAATCCTCCGCCTGTGATGCCCGGATGGCCCGGTTTACCTGCTCTTCCGTAAGATTTCGTCCCAGCCGCACATTCTCATAAATGGTATCCTCAAAAAGAGTGTCATTCTGGAACACGATGCCGATCTGCCGGCGCAGTTCGCCGAAAGTCTGATTCTTTGCATCTTTGCCGCCTACCAGTATCCGTCCGGAATCCGGCTGATAAAGCCCCAGAAGGAGAGCCGCCACCGCTGTCTTGCCGGCGCCGGTCTCTCCGATAATCCCCAGGGATTCCCCCTTCTTCAGGGAGAAGGAAATATGCTTAAGAACCGGCTTTCCCGGATAGTAGGAAAAGGTTACATCCTGGAAGGCCACAAAGGCATCGTCTTTCCTTGACCAGTCCACTGTAGGTTCCGGCTTTGCCGGATCCTCCTGCTCTTTTGTATTCCCGTCAGGAGCTTCTCTCTCTTCGCTTTTTCCATGAGCCTGAAAATTCTGATCCATCTGCTGTTCATCCTCCGTCTCCAGAATCTGGGCGATCCGGTCTGCCGATGCGGTACCTTTGGAAAAGATCACAAACATCTTGGAGATCGAAAGCATGGCATTCAGAATAATAGTAAAGTAGGTCAAAAAGGCAAGGATTTTTCCCACATCGCCGGTCCCATTCTGTACCCGGACTGCGCCCACCACCACTACCAGAATCAGACCCAGATTTAAAATCAGGTTCATGGAAGGGTTTAGTGTTGCAGTAAGGATTCCCGCCTTCCGCTCACGTTCCACCACCAGGCGGTTCCAGTAGTCGAAACGCTTCCTCTCATAGTCAGCCTTTGACAAAGCCTTGATCACCCGGATCCCTGCAATATCTTCACGCACCAGACGCACAAAGCCGTCCACTGCTTCCTGGGTCTTTGTATAAAGCGGAAGGCTCCGTTTCGTAAGCTGCCAGATGATCACACCCAGAAGAGGCATGGTGGCCAGCAGAATTGACGCCATCACCCAGTCCAGTGACAGCGTCATAGCAATGCCGCCCAAAAGAAGGATCGGAGAGCGGACTCCCATCCTCTGCATGCGGCTGATCATATTATGAACATTGTAGGTATCCGTAGTCAGCCGGGAAATCAGTGTAGGCTTCGTCCAGCGGTCCACCTGGGCGCTGGGCAGATACATCACCTTATGGAACAGATCCCGCCTGAGCCATTCTGTAATCTCACTGGCCACCTTGGAAGCCATGCGGTTTGCCGCCACACTGGCTACCAGCGCCAGCACAGAACAAAAAAGCATGCCGAGTCCCCAGAAAACCAGCTGCTTTACGTCCTTATGCGGGATCACCGTATCGATCATATAAGCCAGTATCCAGGGCAGGAACAAATCCATGATGGTTCCCACAAATTTTACGGCAAGCCCCACTGACATCCGTCCCAGAAAGGGGCGGATATACACATGCAGCAATCGGTTCATTGCGCCTTTTCCTCCTCGTCATTTTCTTCTGTATTCTGATACCATTCCAGACACGCATCCGTCCAGCGGTCCATGGCCAGACACAGCGCTTCTTCTCCGGGATATTCCCCTGTATCCATCCCGGATCCTCTTCCTTCATTTCCCCAATCCCCGGAGTTTTCCTGCAGTCCCTCTGCAAGATCCCAGACTCTCAGAAGCTTTTCTTCTTCCCACTGCTGTTTTTTCTCCCAGAGGATTTCCACCTGTCTTCTGGCTTCCTCCATGGCTTCACCGGCCAGGCGCAGACGCCAGTCCTGATACGCTTCCTCCGTCCCGATCTCCCGAAGCCGGTGGCGTTCCGCCTTGGGCACCGCCCGAAGTCCGGCAATCAGCGCCTGCTCTTCGGCCTTTATCCTGGCTGCCGGGCTTTCTTTTCTGTCCCCCCGCATCCGGTCCAGATAATGCTGATATCCGAAGGGATAGTACATCACCGACTGCCCTTCAAAGATCAGCACCGCATCCGCCACCTGCCGGATAAAATACCGGTCATGAGAAATAAAAAGAATGGTTCCCTGATATGCCTGAAAAGCCGATTCCAGGGTCTCTCTGGCCTGGATATCCATATGATTCGTAGGCTCGTCCAGAAGCATGAGATTAGGCCGGCTCTGCAGAATCTCTGCCAGAACCAGCCTGGATTTTTCTCCCCCCGACAAAGAATCCACTTTTACCGAAGCCTTTTTCCCGGAAAACAGATAGGCTCCCAGAATGGATCTTACTTCTTTTTCCGTCATAGACGGAAAGAGGCTGTGAAAATGCTCCGCCACCGTCTGATCCGACCGGATATCCGCCGTGTGCTGGTCAAAATACCCCATAACTGTCCCATTTCCAAGAGAAAGCTTTCCTTTCAGAGGCGCAAGAAGCCCGGCCGCTGTCTTTAAAAACGTAGTCTTTCCTGCGCCGTTATCGCCCAGAATTCCGATTTTCTGTCCTCTTCTCACCCGGAGAGAAAGTTCCAGAAGAGGCCGGTCATAACCGACTTTTAAATGCTCCGCCTCAAGGACCCATTTGCTTCCCAAAACTGCCGGCTGGATCTCTCCCGTAAAAATATGCACATCATCTTCCGACGGCTTTTCGATCCGTTCCATCCGCTCTGCAATCTTTTTTCTGGAACGGGCAAAGGCAGCCTTTCTTGGCTTATTTTTAAAGCGCTTTACCAGATCATCCAGACGTTTCAGTTCCTGCTGCTGGCGCTCATAGGCTTTTTGGGCCGTCTGGATATCTTTCCGTTTCTGGCTGCGGTAGGCGGTGTAATTCCCCGGATACCGCTTCAGCCGTCCGTCCTCCAGCTCGTACACCACATCTGCTACCTGATCCAGGAAAAAACGGTCATGAGACACAAAAACCGCCGCCTTTTCGTATTTCTGCAGATACTCCTCCAGCCACTGAACCGTCTTAAGATCCAGATGGTTCGTAGGCTCATCCAGAAGGAGAATGTCCGGCTTTAAAAGCAGCAGGCGGATTAAGGAAATTTTTGTCTGCTCTCCGCCGGAAAAGGAAGAAAATTTCCGTTTTTTCTCTTCCTTTTCAAAGCCAAAACCGGTAAATATCCGGTCATACTCCATCTCATATTCAAACCGTTCTCTGGAAAACCCATCTTCTGCAGGACAGGCCTCCAAAAGAAGCTCCTCCACCGTCTTATCCCCATCCAGGACAGGAACCTGATGAAGTATCCCCACAGTAAGCTTCTTCGATGTGAATATTCCTGCACCTGCCCGCTTATCATCCCGATCCAGGGAAATTTCCCCGGCTAAAAGCCGTAAAAGCGTTGTCTTTCCCGCTCCATTGCGGCCTACCAGGGCGATCTTTTCTTTTCCCTTTATTTCAAAACTAATGTGGGACAGTACCGTCTCTCCTCCTACTGCCACTGTTCCGTCCGTGATCTGATACAGCATGTTTCTGCTCCCCGATAATGAATTTTCCGTCGTTTTTCTTATTTTTATAACCAGGGGCAAAAAGGCTTTTGACCCCAACCTCATTTTAGCATATCCCTTAAGAAAATCAACCGCATTTCATCCTCCCTCCCGGCATACAGGCTGCTTACCGCGCAAAAAATGCCGTGACGCCTGCCCAAAACAGACCGTCACGGCTTTGTATGCAAATACTCCCCTTATTTCTTTCTAACGCACTGTAATTAACGGCTCCTGCTGTGAAATCTCCCCAAGCTTCTCCGGCCGGCAGGAGGCAAACATGGCGCTGTTTGCCACTAAAACCGCAGTAACAGGACTGTATCCGGCTTCGCGGATCTTATTGATATCAAAGGTGAGAAGCTTCTGTCCGGCTTTCACCGTATCTCCCATTTTTACCAACAGCTGGAAGCCTTCGCCTTTCATATTTACGGTATCGATTCCCACATGGATCAGCATTTCCACTCCGCCCGGGCCCGTAAGGCCGATGGCGTGAAGGGTATCTGTGGTAGAGGCAATGGTTCCGTCAAAAGGAGCGCACACCTCACCCACTTCCGGATCGATGCCTACACCGTCTCCCAAAATTCCTCCTGCGAAAATAGGATCCGGAATTTCTGCCAGCGGAATCACCTTTCCTGCAACAGGCGCCAGGATCCGGCATACCGGCTGTCCCTCTTCCTGTAAACCAGCTTCCTGCCCTTCCGTTTCTTTCCCGGTGCGGGCCTGAACAGTTCCCTGCATTTCGTTCTCTGATGCAGCTGCCGGCGGCACATCTTCCTCTTTGTTTTCTTCCTCTTCTTCATCCTTCCAGACTGCCCAGGTAAGAGCGAAGGCAATCGCAAAAGAGACAGCCAAAGTAATCGCGTACTGCGCCGTATAATCCAGAGTGATCAGGAATCCGGGAATACCGGTTACGCCGTAGGACGTGGCGCCGATATGGAACATGGCGCCTAAAAGGGCGCCTGCCGCACCGCCGATCATGCCGCATACCAACGGTTTCACCAGCCTTAAATTCACACCGAAAATCGCCGGCTCGGTAATGCCTAAAGCGGCAGACAGAGAGGAAGGAATGGCTACCGCTTTCATTTTATGATTCTTTGCCTTAAGACCCACTGCCAGACAGGCTGCGCCCTGGGCGAAATTCGCCGCAGAAGCAATGGGCATCCAGATATTCAGACCGCCTTCTGCGGAAAGCATGCCGGCCTCGATTACATTGTACATATGGTGGATGCCGCAGACCACAGTCAGAGGATACAAAGCGCCCATGATCATGGAGCCGATGCCGTGTCCCACGGAGATGATCCACTGGGCAAAATCCAGTACGTAATTCTCTGCCACGGAGAAGATGGGACCAATGATTCCCAGAGTAAGGAATCCCGTGATCAAAACGGTGCACAAAGGCGTCACAAACAAATCGATCATCTCCGGAACCGCCTTATGCAGCCTCTTTTCCAGCTGGCTCATGAGCCACACAGCCATGATTACCGGGATCACATGTCCCTGGTAGCCTACCTGGCGGATAGGCAGTCCCAGAATATGCCATACCGGAATCTCAGAAGCTTCCATCCCGGCCACGGACCAGGCATTGATCAGGTTAGGATGAATCATGATCATACCGATAACCGCGCCTAAAAACAGGTTTCCGCCGAATACCCGGGCCGCCGAAATGGCAATCAGCACCGGCAGGAAGGTAAATGCCGTATTGGCAAAGAGATCCAGGATCCCGTACCAGTCGCTGCCTGCAAAGGCCGGAATGGCTTTTCCCAGAGCCTCCACCAGGCCCATCATCAGGCCAGATGCCACGATAGCCGGCAGAATGGGAACGAACACATCCCCCAGAGCCTTGATGATCCGCTTGGGAAGGGGCTGTTTCGCTGCCGCAGCCGCCTTCACCTCTTCCTTGGTGGCTGCAGTCATTCCGCTTACCTTTAAAAACTCATCGTACACCTTATTTACCGTGCCGGTGCCGATGATCAGCTGGAGCTGTCCGTTATTGCTGAAAACGCCCTTTACGCCGTCGATATTCTCCAGCTTCTTCATGTCAATCTTGCTGTTGTCCACCGTTACCAGACGAAGTCTGGTAGCGCAGTGTGCGGCGCTGACCAGATTCGAGCGGCCGCCCAGATTCTCATAAATCTCTTTTGCGCACTTTGCATAATCCAATGCCATGATGCTTCCCCCTGTCACTTTCGTTTAAGAAACCTTTGCTCCTGTACTCCTTCCGTCAGGCATTGATCCTGACAGATCCTTCTCCTGAAAGGCCGATCCTTCCCGGACCGCCGATCAGGCCAAGCCGGACAAATGCCCGGTAAATTCCGTCCTCCGTCACAGAAGGACAGATCTCATCAGCCAGCTCCTTAAGCTTTCTGCTGCCGTTTTCCATGCAGATCCCCAGTCCGGCGGTCTCAATCATTTCCAGATCGTTCATGCTGTCTCCAAAGGCGATGGTATCCTGAATGGGAATCCCCAGGTAACGGCACACCCGTTCCACGCCTCTGCCTTTGTCAAATTCCCGGCTGACAAGCTCCCCGTTTACAAAACCGTACCGGTCCGGTTCCTGGATGCAGATGGAAAAATCCTTTGCCAGGACCGCTTCCGGCTCCTTAAGCTGCTCCATAGAAGGACTCATTACCACGATCTTATACACAGGCTGTCCTTTATACTCTTCCAGCGGAAGGATATTCAATGACTGCTCCAGCTGTTCCCTCCACCGAAGAAGCTCGCTGTTGGCTCCCTCTGCCGTATGTTCCCGCAAAAAGGCCTTGAATCCGGGATCCGTGTAGGAACCGTCTCTGCATTCAATGGTGTAAAACACACCGTTTCGCCTGAGTACCTGCTCCGCCTGGGCCTGTACCGTTTCCGACACCGGGCTGTCATAGATCACCTGGTCCCCGCAGAGGATGTAGCCTCCAGAACTGGCGATCACGCCGTCAAAGGGATAGGCTAACAGCGGAGAAAGCATACCGTAATTCCTGCCGGAACACAAAAACACCAGATGCCCCTTCTCTCTGGCCTCTCCGATAGCCTGCAGCGCTGACTGGGGCGGTTCATTCTTCCCCGGTTCAGTAAGAGTGCCGTCAATGTCCAAAAAAATGATTTTTCTGTCCATAGTTCTCCTTTTTATGTAATCGTTCTCTTTTATTATTTTTGATATTTTCTTTATTTTACTTGACTATTTTTTCTGTCTCCTTTTTATTTTTCGATTTATATATGATATCGTTCTCATATCGTGTTTTTATTATACGCAATCTTCTTTCTCTTGTAAATTGCCTCATTTGACAAATCCCCCGGCCTGTTTTTATGCATTTTCAACAAAGCAAAAAGACGGTACCCCGCTTCTTCCTTGCAGGATACCGTCTTCTTCCAAAATTGTCAGGAAATGGTAGAGCCATTTTCGATAATTTCAAATCCCATTTTCAATTCCTTGTTTACAGATCTGCCATCCTCCATCTGCTCCACCAGCATGGTCGCCGCCTCTTTTCCGCTGGTCTTGTAATAAAAGTGGACCGTAGTAAGCCCCGGCGTCACATACCGGCCGATGGGCGTATCGCCGGTTCCCGCCACCTGCACATCCCGGGGAATCTGTTTCCCTGCGGATTTTAAACAGGCGGCAGCCCCCACAGCGATATTATCTGTGGCACAGAATACGCAGTCCAGCTTCGGCTCCTTCTCCAGAAGGCTCTGCATGTTCTTGCTGCCGGATTCGATGCTGAAATCTCCTTCTACCATTAACTCCGGCCTCATGGGAATCCCCGCGGCTGCCAGCGCCGCCTCAAATCCCTTTCTCCGGCTTAATCCTGCCGCCTCATCCCGGTCCGTTACGCCGATGTAGGCAGGGATCCGGCCATGCCTTAACATCCGTTCCGTAATCTGCAGGGCGGCATGAAAATCATCCTGATAGACACAGGAAAATCCATCCAGCCTCTGCCCCAGAATCACCACCGGAACCCGGCACTCCTTAAGGATCTTTTTATGCCTGGCCGAAAAAATCGTAGCAATAAAAAGGATCCCATCCACCTGGTTATCCTTAAACAGATTCAGATATTTCAGTTCTTCTTCAATATCATTATTGGTATTCGCCAGAAGAAGCTGATATCCCCGCTTCGACAGCACATCGCTGATCCCCGCCACCATGCGGCTGACGGTATCCGAGCTGATCTTCGGCAGGATCACTCCCACCAGCTTCGTCTTTTTGGTTCGCAGGGTCTGGGCCTGGGTGGAAGGCTGGTAGCCGGTTTTCTCAATGGCTTCTTTGATTCTTTCCCGCTTTTCCTGGCTGACGTAGCCGTGATTTAAGTACCGGGAAACCGTTGCTCTGGAAACCCCGGCCATTTCCGCAATTTCATTAATCGTCAAAGAATATTTCCTCCTCTGAAAATGCCTTCTTTTATTTTAGCCTATTTTCTTTGGGGAGACAATCCTTTCCTCTTACAAAGTTTTCTGCTTTATTTTATCATGCACCGTCCATGATAGCAAAGCACCCCTCTCTTTATTTCTACTGCTCCACAGATTAAACACGCTCTCCCCTTCAGATACATGAGAACTCTTCTTGCAGATTTTGGAAGTATAACCAGTCTTCCTTTTGTAAATCCTTTTTATGTACTGTGAAAGCCCGGTCAGCCGCGGCATATTTTATCCCAACACGCGGAGGTAAATACACATGGCAGGATATAAGGTAGAAATCTGCGGAGTCAATACGTCCAAACTCCCCCTTCTTACCAACGAGGAAAAGGACGAACTGTTCAAACGGATCGCCCAGGGCGATAAGGAAGCCCGGGAAACTTACATCAAAGGCAATCTCCGTCTGGTCTTAAGCGTGATCCAGCGTTTTGCCTCCAACAATGCGGAAAACATAGACGACCTGTTCCAGATCGGATGCATCGGCCTGATGAAGGCCGTGGATAATTTCGATCTATCCCAGGGCGTCCGCTTCTCCACCTATGCCGTCCCCATGATCTGCGGGGAAATCAAACGCTTTCTCAGGGACAACAACAGCATACGGGTATCCCGCTCCATCCGGGATATCGCCTACAAGGCCATCTATGCCCGGGAAGCGCTGATGAAAAAGAATATGAAGGAGCCAACCATCATGGAAATTGCCGACGAGGTGGGTGCCACCAAGGAGGAGGTCACCTATGCCCTGGACGCCATCCAGAGCCCGGTGAGCCTGTTCGAGCCGGTTTTTACCGATGGCGGAGACCCGCTTTTCGTCATGGATCAGATCAGCGACAAAAAGAATCTGGAGGAAAACTGGGTGGAAGATATTTCCCTTAACGAAGCCATGAAAAAGCTTCCCCAGCGGGAACGGCACATTATCGACATGCGGTTCTTTGAGGGAAAGACCCAGACAGAGGTGGCCGAAGAGATCCACATCAGCCAGGCCCAGGTATCCCGGCTGGAGAAGAACGCGTTAAAGACCATGCGGAATTATTTAAGCTGACTTTCCGGCCTTCCCCAGAAGATTTCCTTTTCGGGATTGTGAAAAGGCAGCATGATACGGAAGTCGTTCTGCCCGGCCATCTTAAGGAAATCTCCCCTGCTCTGGTGATGGGGGTAAGCCATGGTGACGGCCTTTCCCTCTGCCAGCAGCCGTTCGGTAAGACATCCCTTTTTTACCCGGCCGGTAAGAAGCACAGCCGCCCCCTGATCGGAAAGCCCGCAGGCCAGAGGTCTGCTCTCCGGATTTTCCAGATGGGTATCCCCCAGAAGAAGGATATGATAACTGCCGGAACCAAGCCTCTGTTCCGGCTTTTCTTCGAGAAAGGCCTGAATCTCCCGAAGGGCTTCCGGCTTAAGCCATTGAGGATAAGCCAGCGTTTTCAAGATCAGGTTAATCATGTTCCGGTCTGCCGCAATCCGCGCATGGGGAAGGCTTTTTCGCAGCATGCAGATCACTTCCAGTCCCCTTCCGTATTTCGGGAGAGGCATAAGGACCTTTCGCCCATCCTTTACCCATCTTCCGACAGTTCTGGTCATCTTCCCTCGAAGACTGTCCGCATCTCCCATTTCTTTCACATGGGCGCAGTCCATAATGGCAAGATCCGCCGTCCGCCCTTCAATGGGATCCGTCCGATAGGCCAGAGCATCCCTCTGATAATCCCCCGTATAGAGAACGCTTCCAAAGGGATCATGAAAATGAAACCAGACACTACCCGCACAGTGGCCTGTCATTCCATAAGAAAAGGAAAGGCCGCCGTCCAGATGCTTCTCATCTGTTCCATCTCCCTTCGGGTTCTCCAGAATGATGGTTTTCTCCCACTGGATACCGGAAAAATCCAGCGTCGGCTGTGTAGTCACCAGCCATCCCCGAAAGCCTCTGCGGACGAATTCCTCGAAGGCGCCGCTGTGATCCTTGTGGCAATGACTCAAAAACAGATATTCCGTCCGCGCCAAAAGATCCGGATCCACCTGAGGATAAGGATCCGGATCTGTGTCCATAATGCCGCAGTCCAGCATATAATACCGTTCCTCCTGCGCCTGCGGCGCGCCTTTCAGGTGCTGAACCGGAAGACTGCCATTCTGCGGGGCGCATAAAGGATTTAACGGAAGGAGAAAGCAGCTGCGGCCGTGCTCTCCGTATCCTCCCTTAATGGACAGGCGATTCATAAACATACAGCTGCTCCTTCCCCACCTGTACATATCCGTTTTCCTCCTCCGGAATCGGTTCCTGGTGGAGGATGCAGAATTCCTGGCCGTCCTCTGTCTGCATCTTTACCCGGTAGCATCCGCCCTCAAAGGTAGAGAGGACAGAGCGGGCCTGAAAACAGTTCCCCTGGGCCCTGCCGCCCAGCCAGTGGCCGTCCTCCGGACGAAAACGCACCTGTGCGTTTCGCGGGCTGCTTCCCGTCCCGGAATGGTCTTCGCCCGGAAAATACATTCCCTCTACCGTCTCTCCTCCGATGCGAACCCGGCAGCTGTCTTTCTCCGTCTCCACAATCTGCGTTTTCTGCAGGTCGTTTCCGGCGCCCAAAAGCCCCGCCACCAGGGCTGTGCCCGGTTTCAGATAGCAGGTTCTGGGATCATCTGCCTGATCGATCTTTCCGCCGTTCATAATGATAATCCGGTCAGCCATGGCAAAGGCCTCGGAAGGGTCATGAGTCACATGGAACACGGTGGTCTTCAGCTTGTGGAACAGATAGGACATCTCCGTGCGCATCTCGATGCGAAGCTGCACATCCAGATTGCACAGAGGCTCATCCAGAAGCACGATGGAGGGCTTGGTCACCAGCGCCCTGGCAATGGCTACCCGCTGCTGCTGTCCGCCGGAAAGCTCTGCCGGATACCGGTTTAACAGGCCATCTAGGTGAAGCAGGCTGACGATCTCATCCACACGCCGTTTCGTCTCTTCCCGATCCACCTTCTGGATCTTTAATCCGTAGGTGATGTTATCCTCCACCTTCATGTGGGGCCAGAGGGCAAAGTCCTGGAATACCATATTGATTCCCCGCTTTTCCGCCGGAAGATTGTGATGAGGCCCGGACACCTCCTGCCCGCGTATCCGCACGCTTCCGCCGTCCAGAGGAAGGATGCCGGCAATGATCCGCAGCAGAGTGGATTTTCCGCAGCCGGAAGGTCCCAGCACGCTGATGATTTCTCCCTCTTCCACCTTCAGGCTGATGCTGTTTAATACCTGGGTCTTTCCATATTTCTTTTTTACATTATCAATTTCAAGTATAGTCTGCATTTCGCTTCCTCTTTCCAAGATTCAATAGTACTTCCAGCAGCAGCATAATTGCCACGATAAAGGTGCCGCCCACGATGGTGGCCGCGGCAGAGTATCCGAAGTTCAGATCGTTGTAGGCGTCGCTGATGTACACCGGCAGCGTGCTGTAATTTGGCGGATACAGGATGGTGGTAATGGCCAGATTAAACACGCTTCCGCCAAAGGCTGCCAGTACCGCCGAAACCATGCTGGAGTGCAGAAGTGGCAGCAGCACGGTCCGAAGCCGCCGAAACAGGCCCGCTCCCTGCACCTGAGAAGCCGTCAGAAGCTCCTGAGGCACTTTGGACATGCCGCCCACCAGGACACGGTTGATCAGCGGAATCGCCGAAGCCACGCTTGCCAGAATCAAAATCTCCGGCTTTCCGTAAAGGTTCAGTCCGAGAGGCTGCAGCCATTTCTGGTTCCATACAAAAATATAGCCAATACCCAGCACCACGCCCGGAACCGCCATGGCGATCAGGGTCAGCATATCAATGAGGCGCTTTAATTTAAACTGGGAATAGGTCAGAATGTAGGCTACGGCAAATCCAATAATCAGTCCGATCACCGCCGCCACGGCTGCCAGGCTCAGGGAATTCTTCACGCCCGCTAACAGCGTGCCGTCCGGCTGCAGCACATTCTGGTAATTCGCCAGGGTAAAACGGAACCGCTCGATGCTGAATGAGTCGGAAAAGGACATAATAAAATTCGATCCGATGGGAATGCCCAGAGCGATCAGGCTGAATACACCGGTAATCACGCTTAACAGTCCCGTGACGGCGGGTCCCGCCTTCTTCGGCATCACCTGCTCCGTTCCCGTTCCCAGGAAATCAAACCGCTTCCTTCCCATCACATAAAACTGAAGGATCATGGCGATGACGATCATCACCACCAGGTAAAGGGAAAGGACACCCGCCATGTCAAACCGCACCGGTGAGGAACAGATCGCGCTGTAAATGGTGTAGGGAAGGGTGGGGAAAGAATACACCGCCGTGATGGTGGAGGACATTCCGTAATCTCCCACGGTGTCCATGAAGATCAGCATAGCCGCGGAGAAAAAGGTGGGCAGGCACAGGGGCAGCTGCACGCTGGTCCATGCTTTAAAGGGCGATGCGCCGTTCATCCTGGCTGCATGGACCAGGCGGGCCGGATACCATTCCAAGGCTGCCTTGATGGTCACGTAGGCCATAGGATACTTGCAGAGCACCATCACCGTCACCAGTCCGGGGAAGCTGAAAAGGAAATTATTCATGCCTTCAATATGCAGCCAGGAACGGGCAATGCCGTTTCCGGAAGCAAAGAACACCCAGCCCTGGGCCAGAATGAAGGAGGGCATGATCAGCAGAATCCAGCTGACGATATCCAGAAGCTTTGCCAGCGGGAAATCATACCGCACCCGGATATGGGCCAGTATCCCCGCCACAAGAAGGCCCGCCACCGTAGTACACAGACTCATGGTGGCAGAATTAATAAACGCCCGTTTCCACAGGGGCCGGACGAACACATCCAATAAAAGACTTAAATTACCCGGAGCAAAATCCTCCAGAGACAGTCCCGGGCAGACCACCTGGAGCAGCACTGTTACCAAAGGCAGCAGCACTAAGATCGTCAGGATCGCCAAAATCAGCGATCCTGAAATATTTTCCCGTAATTTCATTTGTTTACTCCATCTGAACGACCCGAAATCAGGTAGGGTTTACTTTGAAAGTCCTGCCGCCGAATAGGCGGCGTCAATTCAGGGATGCCAAATGCGCCGCCAGACTTTCGCGGGATGGCTGGTGCGTCGGCCGCCGGCGCATGAAGGTTTACTGCACCGACATATCGGCAAACCATGCCTTGATGTCCGCCTCATTTTCCGCTCCCCATGCAACATCCGCCGTCTCAAGCTTTGCGTTGGGATCACGGTCGGCCTTCCTCTCCACGCCTTCCACGGAAGGTTCAAAGTAGCCCTCGTCACCGGTATTTACCAGAGCCTGCTGGGTATCCGCATCCAGAAGGAAGTTCACAAACATCTGGGCGATCTCCATCTGATCCGTAGACGCGTTGATGGCCGCCACACGGGTAGAACCGGGAGCGCCGTCCTCCGGCCACACAATGGTGATGGGCTCGCCGCTGTTTACCATCTCATAGGCATTGCTCTCCTGAAGAAGGGCCACGGAGATCTCGCCGCTGGCCAGAGCCTGAACAACCTGGGGATTCTTGGGGTAAACCTTTAATCCCTGCTGGAACAGAGTATTGAAGTACTCCTGTCCGCCTTCCATACCCTTCTCATACATAATTTCAGCGGCCAGAGGATATGCCGGCGCCGCCACTCCGGGATCCGCCATACCCACCTGATCAGCAAACCGGGAATCGGTCAGGTCATCAATGGTTTTTGGCGCAGTTGTTTCATCGTATATATCATTGCGGTATACCAGCACACCTGCCGCATGGGTCCCTGTGGGATAAAAGCACTTGTTGTCTGGAACCAGTCCTTTGGAGAATTCCGTAAGGTTTGCCGCATTCTCCGGCTCCCAGTCAGTGAGAAGAGAGCCATCCTGGGACAGATTGTAAATATCATACATGGAATCAATCCATACCACATCCCACTGGGGGTTGCTCTTTTCCGCCTCGATCCTGGACATGGTCTCCGCGCCGTTTCCTACCACCACCTCTACATCGTATCCGGTGGCTTCCTTAAACATATCGCCGATCACCGCATCAAAGTCATTGAGATAAACCAGAAGAGGCTCCGTCTGCTCCGGATTTCCTGCGGCGGTATCTGCAGCGCTTTCACCCGCGCCGCTCTCCGCTGCCGTGGTCTCTGCGCTCTCCGAAGCCGCGGCGGTATCCGCTGTGGTCTCCGCGCTGGTGCCGGCTGTCGTAGCCGACGCGCCTGTACCTGTGGAGCAGGCTGTAATCGATGCCATCATACAGGCCGAAAGGCCTAATGCCAAAATCTTTTTCATGATATTTGTTCCTCCTACTGCTGTTTTTTGCTGTTCATCGCCGCGGTACTTCCCGCAGAAAGGGGGCATGCCCGTCTGCCGTAACGGAAAGGATGCGGCGTATTTTTGACACTGGTCTGATTTTAGCATCCCTGTTTCATCAAAAACAGCATAGTTTGGTAACGTTTTTGTATAGATTGAGTAAATTATGTCTGTTTTCAGTCAATGCAAACCCAGGCACAAATTTCTTGACTTAAACCCTGCTTTAAGGATTACAATCATATTGGCAGCATGATCCCGGCCATCTCCGGCCCTTCCCGGATCGCCGCTGCCATAATCATACAGAAAACGGAGGGATTCTTATGCGAAAGAATTTCGGAGCAAAACCATTTTTATATCCCCAGCCGGTCCTGATCATCGCCAGCTACGATGAGAACGGCGTCCCGGATGCCATGAATGCAGCCTGGGGCGGCATCAGCGAATCGGATCAGATTTCCATGTGCTTAAGCCCAGGCCACAAGACGGTGAAAAACATCCTGGCCAGAAAGGCCTTTACCGTCAGTATGGCAGACGCCGCCCATGTGACGGAATGCGACTATGTAGGAATCGTATCTGCCAATCAGGTGCCGGACAAACTGGCAAAAGCCGGCTTCCATACCACAAAGAGCGAGTTCGTGGACGCGCCTCTGATCAATGAGCTTCCCATGGCTCTGGAATGCCGCCTGGTCAGCTATGACGAAGATTCCTGCTGCATGGTGGGCCAGATCGTCAATGTATGCGCAGACGAATCCGTTCTGGACGCCCAGGGAAAGATCGATCCGGCAAAGCTTGACCCCATCACCTTTGATCCGGTAAACGGAGCTTATTTAAGACTTGGCGAAAAGGTGGGAAATGCGTTTAAGGATGGGGCGAAGCTGAAGTAACGGCTTATGCCGGAAAATTAAGGGGCTGTGAAAAAATGATTTCTCATTTTTTCACAGCCCCCTTTTATGCGTAAGCACATAAATTTTTCTAAAAATACGTATAACTCCCCTTGCCCCGACATACTGCAAGCGAAAGGCTTTTCCATTCCATTATGCTCACAAAAATGTAATTGCTGCAGGAGCCATAACCGGCATCTGTGACGCCGTTCTGGACATTATAGGCAGGAAGCAGCCGGCCATTCCCCATATAATCTGTCTTTGTCCATGTATGGTCCAGCTATCCCACCTGTTACGGTTACTACAGCAAAAATTGCAAATAAATCCGTTCTTTTTATGGTGAATTACGATTCTGTAGTGAAACATTCCATTTGTAACCGTAAAATCAGTCCCAAAACTACGGTTCTGTGGTAAAAAATGGCGTTTGGATCCGTGACCGCCCCGAAAAAACTACGGTTCCTGCATGAAAATCCGTTTTGTAACCGTATCCGCCAGAAAAATTGTACGGATCTGACAGAAAAAATCCTGTTCACATCCGTATAGCTGTATTTTTAATTGAGACAGATCTGAATCATACAGAAAATCCTCCTGGATTATTGCCATTAATCTTAATATTGCAAAGATTTCATCAGAGGTAGCAGGCCATGTTTTATGCGGTAGGCATTGCGTGCATTCAGAAGCGTTCCGTGTAATTGTTGCAAAAACAATTCCTTTCCTCCAAATAAATAATGACTTCTCCTTTTTTGATTGTGCACTAAGAAAGAGGTTAATCCCCTCCGAATTCACTTACTTCTCAAAGGTCCCCCGCACCACCGGCTTCCCTTCCTGTACCATAATCTTTCCTTTTGCGATCACCGTGTAAAGCTTCAGGCCGTCCTCTGTAAGCAGGCACAGGTCCGCGTCGCATCCTGGCTGCAGCCTTCCCTTTTTCCCCAGTTTAAGGATTCGGGCCGGATTCGCCGTAACGGCCCGCAGGGCCGTCTCCAGAGGGATATCCTCCCGTTCCACACATTCGCGGACTTCCTTTAACAGACAGGAGGCCTTTCCGATGCCGATTCCCTGATATTCGCCCTTACTGTTAAAAACAGGCAGACTTCCCTGGCCATCCGAGGAAATGGTAAAGTTGTTTTCCGACACCCCCGACTCTAAAAGCCGGCGGATGCCGCTGCACACCCGCACCTCATCGCAGATGCTCTCCCAGTAGTCAATGTCTTCATTTCCAGTAAAATCGATAACGCCTCCTGCTTTGGCAAATTCCGCAGCAGACTGAAACAGAGCCTCGTTGCGGTTTACGTGGGTGGGAAGGAACTGGGTATAAGGGATCTCCGTCTCCCGCACAGTCCGCCAGATCAGATCCATCAGTCTCGGGCTGTCTCCCAGATGGATATTTACGATGCCGGCCTTTCCCGCCAGCATGCCGCCTACCCGCACATCCGATACGATCCGAACGAATTCCTCGAAAGTGGGCTGCGAGGAACGATGGTCGGAAATCGCGATCTCCCCCGCACCAATCACCTTATCCAGAAGCATGACATCCTTCATCACGCTTCCCGTCAGGGTGTGTACCGGCACCTGGTAAGAGCCGGTATACACATACGTGGTGACGCCCTCTTCCTCCAGACCGTGGGCTTTGGCCAGAAGAGCCGCCATATCCCTGGTGATCCCGTCCGTCCCGATGCATCCCACCACAGTGGTAATGCCGTTCATGGTCAGGTCCGTCAGCACGGCTTCCGGCGTCCTGGTGGAAAATCCGCCTTCTCCTCCGCCTCCCATGATGTGCTCAT
This sequence comes from Candidatus Caccovicinus merdipullorum, assembly GCA_018715905.1. Classification (GTDB taxonomy): domain Bacteria; phylum Bacillota; class Clostridia; order Lachnospirales; family Lachnospiraceae; genus Caccovicinus; species Caccovicinus merdipullorum. The sequence continues at coordinate 21,204 of DVKS01000068.1, forward strand.
GGCTGTCGATAAATCCCGGCGTAAGAACCATTCCGGTTCCGTCAATTTCCGTCACGGAAACCGCTCCGTTAAACTCCGCCTGAAGATTCTCACCCAAAGCGGCGATTTGATCCCCCAGAATCAGAAGATCCTTTTTCCCTGCATATTCCGGCTGATACACCTGTGCATTTCGAATAATGATTACCATTCACATACTCCTTTCCTGCCGCCAGACATGGAATGCTTACTGCAGGTTAATAGCTACTGCTATTCCTATGGCAATGGTTCCCAGAAGGAAGAAAAACGCCTGCATCTTAATCTGGAATTTGGCCCATTTTCCCCATTCGATACCGGCCACGCCCAGAACACCGATCAGACTTGCCGATACCGGCGTAAAAGCGTCCACGAATCCGGCTCCCAGCTGGAAGGCCAGAACAGAAATCTGGCGTGACACGCCTACCAGGTCTGCCAGAGGCGCCATGATAGGCATAGTCAGGGCTGCCTGTCCGGAATTGGAAGTTACCACCAGGTTAAAGAGGCTCTGGAACAGGTACATGCACTCTGCTCCGATAAATGCCGGCACACCGTGAAGGGCTGTACCGAGTCCATAAAGAATCGTATTTAATGTAGAATAGCTGTCCGCATCAGAACCGCCTAAAACCAGAAGAATTCCCTTTGCCATACCTACTACCACTGCAGTTCCCGCAAGATCCGCCACACCGCTCTGGAAAGCAGAAGCCATTCCATTGATGGTCATGCCGTTCAGCTTAAAGATAATAGCAATGACACCGGCCCCAAAGCCCATTACAAAGAACTGAGACGCGATCTCCGGGATATAATATCCCTTCCGGGTAACACCCCAGATGATCCAGATCAGCACTGCCAGCATCTCCAGAAGAATCAGCTTGTGTCCCAGGGTAAATTCTCTCTCCTGAGCAGAAACAGCATTTAAGCGCTCCCGTAAATGGCCGTCCTCATGATATACCACGGAACGGGTGGGATCCTTTCGGATTCGCTCCGCATAAACCATCATGTAAGCGGCAGCCAGGCCGGTTATTCCAACCCACAAAACCAGACGGAACGTTGCTCCGGATAATACCGGAACCCCTGCAATTCCCTGGGCTACTGCCACAGAAAAGGGACTCATCCAGGAAGCGGCATTGCCCACCTGAGAAGCTACATACGTCACTACTACCGCCACGATAGAGTCATACCCCAGAGCAATCACAAAGGGTACCATGATCATGGCAAAGGGGATGCATTCTTCCGCCATGCCGAAGGTAGCCCCTCCCAGAGAAAACAGTACAAAAAGACAGGGCAGAGCCAGTCTCTCCAGCCCCTTTGTTTTTTCAATGAAAGCATAAATTCCCGCATCAATGGCTCCGGTTTTCATAACAATTCCGAAAGAACCGCCTACTACCAGGATCAGGGCGCAGATGCCTACCGCCGATCCGGAGCGGTCTCCGGTCACCAGTCCTTCAAACACATAATTTAAAAATCCAAAACCGCCGAAATCCTCGGTTCCCCATACGCCGGCAACCTTATGGAGTTTTTTGCTGGTGTCGTAGATGGCTTCCCCGTACTGAGCATAAAGTACGTCATCCGTAAGTCCCAGGGCGTCCAGATCCTCCTGTGTCCAGGCAGAAGAATCCGTCTCCAGAAAAGCAAGAAGCGCCTCCTTGTCCACTCCAAGCTCCTCCATCAGTCCCTCATCCTGACTCATCCCCGTCAGAATTTCCTTTACGGAATCTGTATTCAGGTTATAGCTGTAGCGGAACGTATCCGCCATCAGCACGGTCCGCGTGCTGATATCCCCATCCGAGTCCACATACTCAATGGTATGAGTGCTGAACTTTCCAGCCGGAATTAAAAAAGTCAGCAGCCAGCATGCCACCACCGCAAAAAAGATAATTGCATAAGTATGTGGCGTCTTAAGCTGAGTAAAATCTCTGCCTGACTTTGCCTTTGCATTCTTTTCCTTAGAAAACATGGTCATTTTCTCCTTTTTTCATATTCAAACTATGCCGCAGCACCGCGGCAATCCCACCATTCATAATAGCAGAATTTTCTAAAAAGGCAATTACTTTGTAAAGTTTATGCAAATTTTATGCGACTCGCATATATTACAGCAAATACCCTTGTAAAGGAATCCTTTATGCAGCATGAAACAACACCCCGTCTCACCTTTATCCAGATCTTAGAGCAGAACCACCCCCAGGCCACAGCCTGGATCCGCGGAGGCAGTCAGGCTCCCCAGATCAGCGGCCTGGTAAAATTCTATGACACGCCCTACGGCGGAACACTGGTTGAAGCGGAAGTCTTTGGCCTTCCCAATATCAACATGCCCGGCTCTTCCAATTATTATGCCATGCACATCCATCAATCCGGCGACTGCTCCCATAATTTTTCCCGGACTGGAGAACATTATAATCCCGGAATGCAGCTCCATCCCGGCCACGCCGGTGATCTGATCCCCCTTCTGGGAAATCAGGGCTATGCCTGGTGTTCCTTCTATGATAAACGTTTCCATCCCGGAGATCTGATCAGCCGCTCTGTGGTCATTCATGCCATGCCTGATGATTTCCGCACCCAGCCTGCTGGAAATTCCGGGGATAAGATCGCCTGCGGCACTATCCTGCCTTCCGCTTAAGCTTGCCATCTCCTCTCCCCCATGTTATCATAAAAAATACCGAAAACCTTATGATAAATCAGGAGGAATTTATCTTATGATACAGAAAGCCTGTCCGCCCATGGCCGCAGCCCCGCTGTTTGACGGCTGCCATGATACCATCGTCTGGTCCTGCCTGGATGGAACCATGGGAGAAATCTTTGTGGATACGGAAGCATCCCCTGGCACGTATTCCGGTACTTTTCCGGTTCCGGAAGCTCACCCCGTCTCAGCCATGGCCGTGCTGGGCGATTTCGTATTTCTCGCCGGGGCGCCCAGCCTTCCGCTTCTGGAAAAAATCCACGGTGAAAAGCACCCCTTTCAGATCCTGATTCCCCAGTCTGACAGCTGGAATCTGCCCATTGTCCGCATCTTTAAGGAGTCTGCAAAGCCCATCACCCGGTATGCCACGAAAAAGGACCCGAAAGCCTTTTCCGCAGAGAAGCTTCTGGCCATCCGTGAAAGCCTCCCCGCCGGCTGCACCCTTCATCCTATAGACGAGAACATTTACCACCAGTGCCAGGCAGAGGGCTGGTCCCGGGACCTGGTGTCTCAGTTTCCCGACTGGGACACCTACCGGCGTCTGGGCCTTGGCATAGTTGTGCTTGCAGACGGGAAACCGGTTTCCGGTGCCTCCTCCTATTCCCGGTACAAAGACGGCATTGAAATCGAAATTGACACCACAGAATCCTTCCGGAGGAAAGGGCTGGCTTCCGCCTGCGGCGCCGCCCTGATCCTGGAATGCCTGAATCAGGGCCTCTATCCCAGCTGGGATGCCCATACCCTTCAGTCCCTCTCCCTTGCCCAAAAGCTGGGCTATCAGCCGGCCGGGCCCTATCCGGCTTATGAGATTACCTGACAGCAAAGCCTTTCCCGCCGTCTTTTCCGATGAGCGTATCTGAACTGCCGGTAATTTATTTACTATACGCCGCAAATCCTGTTGCAGAAAAATTTCTTTCAATTTATACTGTTTTTATAGAAAATATCAGGACAAAGCGTCCTTTGTCCTGACAAATTTTTCTCATCTGCCAGGAGGTGCTGCATAATGCCCAAAGACTATAATCCTTATCTGCGCCGTTTTCTTCTTTCCCTGCAGAACGCATTCCCCGTCATTCTGTTTTTCCTCTGCGGGTTTGCCTTCGTCTATGGGGTTTTCGGAATGAAGTACGCCGGCGTAGTGTCCGTGGTAACCGTCTTTTTCCAGACACGTCACAAGCGGACAGACAATACGCCCTACCGCTACGTGCGCCTGCTGATTGTGGGAACCTTCCTGATCCTCTTCGCCTATTTAAGTACCCAGACCTTTGCCCTCTGCATCCTGCTTAATCTGCTGATTCCCTTTGTTCTGGTCTTTACGCAAAGCTCCCAGTTTAATCCCAAAGGCTATTTTTCCTATGCCATGATTTTCGTCTTCCTCTCCCTGATGCCTCCCGACGGCATCCCGGGACTTCTGACGGAAATCCTGATCTTCATTCTGTGTGTGGGGCTGATGGCCCTGTCCATCCGTCTCTATGCCCGCCTGGTCTCCCTTCCTGCCGGCACGCCCTTTTCTCTGGAAGGCGGCTTTCTCGAGCTTTCGGAAATGCTGACCATGCTGGCACAGCCGGAGCAGGAAAAAGAACTTGAGCGGCGCTTCCGGTGCCTGACTCAGGACATCCACCGCCAGTCTTACCACCAGCGCTTCTTCTCTGCCCCCGACCCGAAGAACCAGCAGTACGACATGTTCTCCACCATGCTCCAGCGCTTTGCCTACCTGATGGCAGACGACGGCTGGCGCAAAGACCTTGACACCAGTCAGATCCTCCTGCTGAAGGAAATTTCCGTCCTGTTAAGGCAACCGGCGCCCAGACTGGATTTTTTCTCCCACGGAGAGCTGATCGGCCGCGCCCAGCATCTGCTGGATCACATGCATATCGAAGAAGGACGGATCCGTATCTTCTGCCAGAGCCTCCTGCACATGCTTATTCTGATTCTAAAGACCACCTCCATGCCCCGGGAAGCGGCTCACATCCGCGGACACCTGCGCCTGAAAAATGTTTTCCACCAGATCCGCCTGCGCTGCTCCCTCGAATCCTTTGAAATGCGGTTTGCCATGCGCCTTTCCATCGTAATGACCATAACCTGCGGCTTAAGCTTCCTGCTGACCTATACCCGCTCCTACTGGATTCCCCTGAATGCCTTTATCCTGCTGCAGCCCAGCTATGAGGACAGCAGCTACCGGCTGAAGACCCGTTCCATCGGAACTTTCCTGGGTTGCTGCGTAGAATTCCTCATCCAGCCCCTGCTTCCGGGAGTCGGAAGCAAGATCGTGTTTGCTCTGATCATGATCTCCCTCATGTACTGCGCAAAGCCCGGCACATGGAATCAGCCCATCTTCTCCACCTGCTATGCCCTCACCATGGCTTCCATGACCATGAACAGCACCATCGCCATTACCCTGCGTCTTCTCTACCTGGGCGCGGCCGTGGCCATCGTATTCCTGGTAAACCGGTTCTTTTTCCCCATGAAAAAGGACACCCAGTTCCGCTATAACCTGAAGGCGCTCTTCCGCCTGAACAACAGCTACTGGGATATTATCCGGCAGGGGACCCGGGCAGAAACCAGCCTTTCCGTCTCCAATGAGATCCTGACCTACTTCCATATGCTCTATCAGGAATGCGCCGGTTACCTGACAAAAGAAACAGGCCTCCCTTACCGGGAAAGCCTGCGTATGGTGCACCTGATCGATGCCATCCAGGAAGAGCTTTATCCGATTATCTCAGCGGAAAACTTTCCCGTAATCCGCCGGGAGATCCGCTATCAGGAGCCGGAAGTCACCTATGTGCTGAATCAGTATCTGGATCATGCAGAGAAGCTGCTCTCCTATTCGTACTGCATTCCATTTTAAGAGGAGCCGTTTTACAGCACCGCCATCGCCACCGTCCCCGCCGTCAAAAGGGCAAGCCCCGCCAGGGCTCTGCCCTTTAATTTTTCGCCGAATACAAAATAAGAAAACACCACCGTAACCAGCACGCTCAGCTTGTCAATGGGAGCCACCACACTGGCCGGTCCCTCCTGGAGGGCCCGGTAGTAGCAGAGCCAGGAAGAACCGGTAGCTACACCGGACAGGCCGATGAAGAACAGCTCCTTCCGGTCGATCTTTCTGACCTCCTTCTGCTTTCCGGTGACAAATACCATCCCCCAGGCCATCACTAACACCACCGCCGTGCGGATGGCCGTACCCAGGTTCGACTCCACACCGGAAATACCGATTTTCCCCAGTATGGCCGTAAGGCTGGCAAAGAGGGCGGAACCGGCAGCCCAGAAAAACCATCCGCCTTTCCCCGCTTTCTCTTTCTCCTCTCTATCCTTCTTCTCAATCATAAGGAAAATTCCCGCTGCGATAGCCAGCACCGCCATGGTCTTTGGCAGGCTGATGCCCTCATGCAGGAAGATCAGCGCCAGAATAATGGTCAGCACCGTGCTGGATTTATCTACGGGAACCACCTTATTGATATCGCCCATCTGCAGAGCCCGGAAATAGCACAGCCAGGAAGCGCCGGTTGCCGCTCCGGAAAGAATCAGGAAGAGATAAGTCTCCCCTGAAATTGAAAAAATCTGATTCCCTGAACCTACGATCCATACGATCAGCCAGGAAAAAATCAGAATTACCACCGTCCGCACCGCCGTGGCCACCGTAGAATCCGTGTTCCGGATGCCGCATTTGGCAAGAATCGATGTAAGCCCTGCAAAGAAAGCAGAGCCGACAGCATAAAGTATCCACATTTTTTATTCCCTCTTTTCCTTATCCATTCAGCCGATAGCCCGCTCCCCACACTGTTTCGATAAGCTTCGGGTTCCTGGCATCATCCTCGATGCGCTCCCGCAGGCGGTTAATATGGACCGACACCGTTGCCGCATCGGAGGTATATTCATATCCCCATACCCGCTCAAAAAGCGCTTCTTTGGAGAAGACAATATTGGCATTTCTGGCCAGGAAACAGAGCAGTTCAAACTCCCGGTTGGGAAGCTTTATCTCCCGGTTTCCTTTCCACACCCTCCAGGTCTTCGGCTCAATGACCAGATCCTGAACCACCAGCTTTTCTTCTCCATGCTTTCCTTCCCCATCCTTCCCCCCGGTCAGTCTGGCGTACCGTTTTAAATGGGACCGGACCCGGGCCATCAGAAGGGAAGGATCAAAGGGCTTGGTAATATAGTCATCTGCTCCCAGTCCCAGCCCCCGGATGGCGTCCGCCGCCTCCGTACGGGCAGTAACCATCAGGATCGGAATATCAATCTCATCCCGCACCTTCCGGCATATTTCGTATCCGCTGCAGCCAGGCAGCATGACGTCCAACAGCACCAGGTCATACTTCTGTGCTTTCAGTTCCAGAATCACCTTGGACCCATCTGACAGGATGACCGTCTCATAACCGCTGCTCTCCAGATAATCCCTCTCCAGCTCCGCGATTTTCCGGTCATCCTCTACGATCAGTATTTTCTCCATGCTCATGCCTCCTTCGGGAAAAACAGGGTTAATTTTAAGCCGTTTTCATTTTCTGCCTTCACCCATCCTCCCAGACGTTCCATGATGTATTTTACCACATAAAGTCCTACACCGCTCCCCTTTTCTTTTCTGGACTCATCACATCGGTAGAATCGTTCAAAAATCCGTCCCAGTTTCTCCTCCGGAACCCCCTGTCCGTTATCCTTCCACACAAGAAGGATGCCCTTTTCCTCTTCTTTTACTTCCAGATCCACTTGGACCGGCACTGTCCCCGCGTATTTCAGACTGTTCTCCAGAAGATTGTCCAGGATGCGCCGGACCTGCTCCACATCCACAGGTACTTCCGGCAGATATTCTCCTGAAATCGTAAGGCGGAACTTAAGACGGTCCGGATCTGCCGCTGCCTCCTTCTGTGCCACGTAAGCTGCCGCGTACTCCCCTAAATCCACCTTCACCAGATGGAAAGGCATCTGTCCGCTCTCCATCCGCGAAAAATCAAAAAGCTTCTGAAGGAGGACATCCATCTCCTCCGTAGCCTCATAGGCCGTCTGAAGGTAAGTACGCCTCCTTGCATCGGTGTCAGCCACCCCGTCCAGAATGCCTTTAATGTATCCCCGGATGGAGGTGAGAGGCGTGCGAAGATCATGTGAGATCCCGGTAACCATGTCTGTCCTGGCCTGTTCTGTCCTGGCCCTCTGTTTCTGGTCCTCCAGTATGGTTCGCTGCATCTCATTAAAGGCCCTGCATACCTGCTCAAACTCCGCCTCTCCCTGGTAGGAAATGTCCTCGTCCAGCACCCCTTCCTTCACCCGTCCTGCTCCGGCAGTCAGAAGTTCTATGGGTTCCATGACCACCCGGTTCATTCTGCGGGTAAAAAAGGCAGCCAAAATCACCAAAACAGCGATGGCTCCCGTTCCGATTAACAGCACCGCCCCCAGAAATGAGGAAAAAGAGGCTCTCAGAGAAGAATCGGTGTCTCCCTCCTCCGGAAAATAGACCGCAGCAAAAAAAGCGCCGTCCTCTCCCGGCGCCGTTCTGACAATGGTGGCTCCATGATAAACCAGAATCTCCGTTCCTCTGCCTCCATCTCCCTGATTTCCCACAGGTTCTCCATCCGCGGTTCCAGCCCGCAGTTCCTCCAGAACCTCCGCCAAATGCGCCATGGCCTCATCTCCGCTGCCGGAAATCACCTGTTCCTTCCTGATCACTGCAGTCTGGTATCCCCATTCTTCCAGAAGCCTTAATCCATCCTCCTTCAGCCAGACAGTTTCTTGCCCCGAAAGCCCGTTTTCCATAAGCTGCGCCGCCTCCGTCACATGGGGTTCCAGCCTGGCCAGACTGAGTCCGTGGATCTGTCTCTCCAGGGAATCTTCAAATAAAACCGCAACTCCCAGGATAATCCCCATCAACGAAAATAAAGCCGCAATCAAAATCGTCATATTCCAGCCAAACATCCGCTTTTTTAATGGCATTCCGCACCCTCCTCAATCCAGCCCCTCCAGCCGGTATATTTTCTTAAGCCGCATTCCGGCGCGCTCAATGCTGTGCTCTTCGGAAAACTCTCGTCCTTTCCTTATCATAGCAGAATTCTCTCCAAAAAGCATCCCCTCCAGCTCCCTGGAAAAATTCCCCTTGTGTCATTTTGTCTCCCGTCTGCTACCAGAAGGCAGTAATGCCCCGGCTCGTAATAACCCAGAGCAGTTCGGGGATGGGATTCTCTGATGTAATCCCAGGTCTGGAATGAGTCTTTTGCCTTTCCGTTCTCATCCAGCAGGCTGGGACCGAAAATCCAGCTCTGGTAAGCTCCGCTGTCGATCAGCTTCTGGGTGTCCAGCTCCTGGGGAACATATATGTTCATGGTCCCGTCCCAGTTCAGCACGCATGTTTCCATATCGGTAGGTTTTGCGCGGTAGATCAGTCCGTTCCGGATAATGGTTCCGTTATTCTTGTGGCGGCTGTTGCTGTAGGAATCCCCGTTTACCGCAAGTATCGATTGCAGCCGCGCAGACATATCTGTCAGTTTTTCATCGTATCCTACCCCGTAAGTATCACGGGCAAAGCAGGTGCGCAGACAGGTAATATCGCCAACGTAGATATCTGCCAGCACATACTTATAATCGGTTCCATAACGAACATGCTTTCCTCCCTCGGAAGTATCCACCCGATCCGTCTTCCCCGAACCGTACGTCAGGCGGATGGAAATGTCCGGACTGGTGTAGGATGTATCAGTAGAAATTACCTGATCCGTAAATTTATCTGCAAATTTGCGGTGCCAGTCCTGGGAATCCAGCAAAACCCTGGTGGTCTGCAGGCCGTTGGCCCCGCTGTCCACCATGGCCTGGAGTTCTTCCTCCCTGGCCGCCTGGGCTTCCATGGCAATCTCCTCTTTCTGGTCAGCCCGGGCATCCGCTCTCCCGGATGTGCTTTCTTCCGCCTGCAGCGGCTCCATAACGCCCGCTGCAATCCCCTTCTGGGGCATCCGGTAATTCACCCAGTAAATTCCTCCCAGAAGAACCGCCGCAATTAAAAGATCCATACCAAATCCAATCACAATTTTCTTCATGGGCACACCCCTGATTTCATCTTGAAAATCAGCTTCTTCTGCACCAGCCAGCTGATGACAAACAAGGTACCTTCTGTCAGAATCTTTGCCAAATACAGCGGAATTCCCAAACCAAAAGAAAATCCCTGCAGAAGCAGGCTGTTGCAAAGGAGAATCAACACCGCCAGCGCCCCATAATCCGTCGCCGTCCGCACCGACTGCTTCTCCTGAAAGACCAGACGGCAGTTCAGCAGATAATTCCAGCCTCCGCTGAGAATCCGTGCCCCCACATTGGCCGCCCCCTTTCCCTGGTTCTTTTCATGGTGCAGGATAACGCAGTTCTCCCTCAGCCCCTCAAAAATCGGCCTGCAGCTCTCCTGGCTTCCGTCATCCACCACAATAACCATGTTGTCCAGTTCACAGTTCCGCTCCACAATCTTCCTGAGTCTCTCATCCGGATTAAA
>DVKS01000069.1 GCA_018715905.1 Candidatus Caccovicinus merdipullorum
CAGAAGTTTGTGGATTTTAAGGTTTTAAAGGTTCAGAATCTCTGCATAATTACTAAAACGGCAAAAAAGCAATGTTTTGAGTTGGAAAAAATCCGGGATTCCTTTATAATTTACGTGTGCAGAAAATGCAGATACAAGCAGCAAATAAGGGGAAATGTGTATGAGGATAGCGGTGTGTGATGATGAGTCGCTGGTTTTGGAACGTATGAAGGCTTCGGTGGAAAAGATGCCGGAAGTGCAGGCATGCGATACGTTTTTGGAGCCGGAACAGCTTCTGGAAGCAGTCAGGAGCGGATGCAGATATGACATTGTGATTATGGATATCGAGTGGAACGGGAAAGAAGCAGGAATTGCAGCTGCGGAAAAGCTGGGCAGGCTGGATGGGGAGGCAAGGATCATTTATATGACCGGCTATACCAGACAGTATGTGCAGCAGATTTTCCTCAGGCCGGCCAATCTAAGCGGTTTCCTGATGAAGCCGGTGGATGAGGAACTTTTGAAGGAGAATGTGCGGAAGGTTATGGAGGAGCGGGAGGCGTCCAAGCGGGGGCTTCTGGTAAAGAGCAAGAGTACGGTTCTGTCTATTCCCTTTGATATCATCTTATATCTGGAAAGTGCAGGCCATGTGGTAACGATTCATACCAGGAATGAGCAGCACAGCTGTTATGACCGTCTGGAAAAGCTCATGGGACGCCTGCCGGAAACCTTTCTTCAGTGCCATAAAAGCTATATAGTAAATATGAATGAGATCCGGCGGATTGAGAGAAACCGGATCATCATGACAAATGAGACAGAGATCCCAATCAGCAAATCCCGGTACGGAGACACAAGAAGCCGGTATTTTCGCTATATGGCGGGGATGCTGTTTGCGGATGGCGGGAAGTCATGAGAGAGATTGTGATTGGAATGATCTGGGGACTGGGGCTGATGGCGGCCATGCTGGTTACGGTTCGGCTGTACCGGGGAGATTTTAACCGCCGTCATCTCTTCCTTTTTTACGGGTTTACCGGCCTGGCGGGGATTGTGCTGCGCCTTTTTGGGCTGGCTTCCGGCCTTCCGGTAGATATCCTGAGCGTTTTCGGTATGATGGGAATTGCCTGGGTTACGTGGCGGATTACCGGTGAGACGCCTGGAAGGGTTGCTACTGTATTCGGACTGCTTCTTATCGGGGCAGCTTTCTGTGAAATTCTTTCGGGGATTCTTTTCTTCCGGGGACCGGCGCTTTTGATTCCGGAAATCTGGAAGTCGGAACAGATGACGGCCGCTGCCGCTTTTGGCAATGTGATCTGGGTGGCCTATCTTGCGGTGACAGCCCAGCTGTGGCTGCAGCTGGAAAAAAAATGCACCGCTTCCAACGGCAGGCAGGTAAGCTTTTTGATCATAGTGGAGGCGGTGTGCCTGATCCTTTTGATGACTGCAGTTTACTGTCAGGCCCTGGACTGGAACTGTGCAGTAGCAGCCGGGATCATCCTGCAGATTTTGGGGACCCTGGGGTTTGCACATCTGCAGTTAAAGTATGAAGAAGTGAAAAATATGGAGGAACAGGTAAAGCGTCTGGAACTGCAGAATCAGGAGGAGTATGAGCGGTATGTGGAACTGGAACGGAAATACCGGCAGCTTCATCAGATCCGCCATGATTTTAATAATCAGCTTACTACGGCCTATTATCTGATGCAGGCGGGAAAAGAAGAGCGGGCTTTTCAGCTTCTGGATGAGATGGAGGATATGCTGGAAGGAGGCAGGGAAGGTGAGAGCAATAAAGGTTCGGTGCGGTAAGGTCATGGAACGGTTTGGATTTCTTCTGCTGCCGGCGGGGCATATTCTGCTTCTGGGACCGATAGCGGCGTGGATCATAAGAGGCGGAAGGGGAATGGATCTGCTGTGGGGCGCAGCAGTACTATGTCTGATGGTGCTGGCAGACGGATGTCTCTTTCGGCTGCTTATCTATCAGCGAAAAAAGGAACGGCTTTTGGAGCAGATTCTGGATTATCAGCATATGGAGCAGTTAAACCGGACCAGAGAGCTGGTAGCCAGGGAGCGGCGCAGAGAGGCGGATGCTCTGCGGATACAGCTTAAGGATGAGCTTAAGCAGGTCCGGGAGCTCATCCGCAAGTCCGGGAAGGAGGCGGAATCGGACCGGGAACGTGTATCCGGGCGCGTGGGAGAAACGCTGGACGGTTTCTTGCGCACGGCCAGGCAGAAGGATGGAGCGGAATTCTGCGGCAATGCACTGGTGAGTACGGTGCTGGAGGAAAAGCTGCGGGCCTGCGAAACTTTTCAGATTCGTCTGGAAGCAAAGGTTTATGTTCCTGCAGGAATTGCTATTCGCAATTATTATCTTTGCAGCGTGTTTTCCAATCTTCTGGATAATGCCATAGATGCCTGCCGGGCGCTTCCTTCAGCGGCAAAAGAGAGGACGATTTCAGTAATGGCGGATGTACGGGGAGATTACCTGTTTGTCCGGGTCACAAATCCGGCCAGAAGGGAGTATGCGGAAAGGCCGGACAAAATGGGACACGGCATGGGCCGGGAGATTGTAGGGCGGATTGCCCGTGCCTGCCAGGGAGAGTACTGGACTGCCATGGAGGATGAAGTCTATACGGCGGCGGTGGTGCTGCAGATCGGAACCGAAGAATAAAGCAGAATAAGATACAGGAAAAAACTGCCGGATCCATGAGAGGACCTCATGACTCCGGCAGTTTTTGCTGATTTTATATGAAATATACGGTTATTTTTGTATAAAATACACCTGTTTTTGCAAGGCGCCACATGGGAAAGTCCAGTTTTGCTATAATGTCAAAGTAGTCCTGCATAATTTTGGGTATGGTCAGGACAACAGAAAATACATGGATAAGGAGACGGGAGTATGAATTTAACCAGATGCAGCAATGGACATTATTATGATGCAGATACCTATGCTTCCTGCCCGCACTGCGGCGGTGCGGCTGTGGAAAACAAGACGGTTTCTTATGACAGCGGTCCCACACAGAGCCTGGCGGACACAGTGGATCTGGACAGCTTCAGGAATGCAGAGGCAGATTCTGCGCGGAATATTCCGGCGGCAGAACCGGCAGGAGGATTTGATCTGGATGATGCCAAGACCATAAGCATTTACCAGAACAGCAAGGTGGATACCGTGCAGATGTCTCCCATTGTGGGATGGCTGGTATGCACCAAGGGCAAGTTTTACGGACAGGATTTCCGCTTAAAGAGCGGCCGGAATTTCATCGGAAGAGGCAGCGATATGGATGTCTGCCTGGCAGGTGAGAGCACGGTTTCCAGAGACCGCCATGCTACCATTATTCATGAGCCGAGACAGAATGTATTTATTGCCCAGCCGGGGGAATCCAGAGAACTTTTCTATGTAAACGGCAATGTAGTCCTTACGCCGGTCCAGCTTAAGAAAAATGATGTGCTGCAGATCGGGAATGTACAGCTTATGCTGATTCCCTGCTGTGACGATGCATTTAACTGGAACGAAGAAAAAGAGGACTGACGATAGGAGGATGATTATGAAAAAGCGAATGAAAATGGGACTGCTGGTACTCGCGGCACTTGTTATGACAGGATGCCTGACCGGCTGTGCGTCTTCAAATCCAAATGATATTCAGAATATGGCAACGGATATGGTGAATGCAGTCAGCGCCTTTGGAGGGCTGATCACATTGCTTGGCCTGGCCTTTGCCCTGATTATTTATTTCGTGGAAGGTTATGCAATTATGTGTACCGGACATAAGGCAAAGATAGAGGGAGACTTTATGCCCTTTGTTCCCATTGCCAGACAGATCTATCAGATGAAGATTGCAGACTGCCCGGTGTGGTACATATTTTTCTTTGGAACCAGCACCATTACCGTATGCTCTGTGATGCTGATCTGCTTCTTGCTTTGGATGGTCATTGAGAGCATCCCGATTATTACGGCGCTGATTATTATCTATGTGCTGGCCAATATGGTTTTCACTTTCTTATATTACCAGAAGTATTACAAGGCATTTGGATTTAACCCCAATACTGCCTGGTTAAACATTATTCCCAGCTTCGGCGTAGTTGCCCTGGTATTCGGCATGCTGATTGCATTTTCCAATGATATTCATTACGGTGATTACGTAGATCCCAGCAAGCTGCCTGGCGTTCCTGGAAGCGGGGAAAAGAAGAGCTCTAATAAGGGCGTTATCGTGGGTGTTTCCGGAAAGTATGAGAATGCCAGCTTTGACATGGAAGACGGCGCGGAGCTGGTATTCGGACGTTCTCCCCAGGAGGCCAACATTGTATTTGATCAGGTTCACGCAGATGTGAGCCGGAAACACTGCTCTGTGCGGTTTGACGGACGGAACAACCAGTACATTGTAACCGATTTCTCCGCCACAGGTACGTATACAGACGGCGGAGTCCGTCTGGAGAAAAATCAGCCGAAGCAGTTATCCAGAGGTACGGTGATTTATCTGGGAGGCAGCAAACAGAATGCCTTCCGTCTGAATTAACAGCCGGCGAAAACGCCTGGCAGTGCAGCCATAATCAGGCCGGCGGGAAAGGTTTAAAGAAATTTAGACTGACTCGGCGGCCTGATTGCCTGTAGGGAGGCGGCAGCGGTTTTCGGAATTATAAGGTAGAGGAGAAGGCATGGTTTCATATCATTTAATCAGTCATGACGGCGGAAGAGAAAATAATGAAGATTATGTAGGAATGTATCAGGACGGTTCGGCATACTGCTTTGTTCTGGCAGACGGACTGGGCGGACATGGAAAAGGCGAGGTGGCTTCCCGCCTGGCGGTGGAAGCTTCCGTGCAGGCCTTTGCGGCAGGAGGACCGGGAGAGGAAGTCCTCAGGGTCTCCTTTGAGAATGCCCAGAAGGCGATTCTGGCAGGGCAGAGGGAGGATTATCAGGCCAGGGATATGAAGACGACGCTGGTGATTCTCCATGTAGGGGAGGAGCGGATCTGGTGGGGACATATCGGCGACAGCCGCCTTTACTATTTTCAGAACCGGAAGCTGCAGAAAAGGACACTGGACCACAGTGTTCCCCAGATGCTGGTGGCGGCGGGGCAGCTTAAGGAGAAGCAGATCCGGAACCATCCGGACCGGAACCGCCTTCTGCGGGTGCTGGGAGTGGACTGGGATTCCCCAAAGTATCAGCTGGCGGAGCCGGAAGCAAGAGGCGGCCGGCAGGCCTTTCTCCTGTGTTCAGATGGATTCTGGGAGCTGATCGATGAAAAAAAGATGCAGCACTGCCTGAAAAAGGCCGGCTCTCCCGCCCAGTGGCTCCAGATGATGGAGCAGATCGTGGAAAAAAACGGCCAGGGCAGAAATATGGATAACTATTCTGCCATAGCGGTCTGGATAGAATAAGGAGGCGTTTGCGATGGCAGTAATCCGCTGCCCTCAGGGCCATTATTATGACGATGAAAAGTTTTCCCATTGCCCCCACTGCGGGATTTTCGGGGCACAGGGAACGGAAGCGGGGGCCGGCGGCGGGCGCCGGCAGACTGACGGAGAAAGACCGGCGGCGGGCCGGAGAAAAGGCTTGTTTGGCTGGCTTGACCGGGAGCAGACGATAGCATTTCCCTCAGGAAAGGCGGGAAAGGAAGAGGGGCGTAAGGCATCTTCAGAAGCCGCCTTTTCCGGCGGGGAAGGCCATGGGGAAAAGATGGATGGAGACAGTACCATTGCCCTTCAGTCTTCGAAAGATGACGGAGAGGGAAGGACCATCGGGATTTATTCCGGTCAGAAGGGAAATGACTATGTGACAGGATGGCTGGTCTGTGTAAAGGGCCCTGAAAAGGGACGGGATTACCGGCTGCACCATGGTTTTAACCGGCTGGGAAGGGGCCTTGCTATGGATGTGCAGATCATGGAAGATGGGGCCATAAGCAGGGACTGCCACTGTTCTGTGGTTTATGACGGAAAAGGAAATCAGTTTTCTCTGCTGCCGGGAAACGGTACCCTTACTTACCGGAAGGGAAGACTGGTTACAGAGCCGGAACGGCTGGAAGACGGAGATGAAATCACCGCGGGAGAAAGCAGCTTTGTGCTGGTTTTCTTCTGCAGGGAGGGAAGAGTATGGGACGAGGACGAAGAAAGAAAATTTTAAGCGTGCTGCTGTCATCAGGCCTTTTGCTGGCTTCGATGACGGGAGGAGAGGATGCCTGGGCCGCGTCCCCGGTTCTGAGTCAGTCAGAGACAGCCGCTGCAGCCCAGACGGAGGCGGCTTTGCCGGTTCCGTCTGAGGGAAGTGTGCTGGAGGGAGCCCAGGGACGGATCGAGCAGGTGTATGTAAACCTGCCGGAAGCAGTTATGTACGGCTCCGGAATAAATACGGATGAGCTTTCCGGCGCAGAGGCTTATCTGGCCCAGGAAAAACTTTCTCTGGTAAAAACCGGCACATTTGCAGAACTGGAAGAAGGAATCTGCTATTATGTGCTGCTGGATATTTCCGGTTCCATTCCGGACCGGTATTTTGCAAAGGTGAAGGAAGGAATTCAGAACCTTCAGAACAGTCTGGGCGAGAAGGATAAACTGATTTTGTGTGCCTTCGGGGAAGAAGTGACCCTGGCAGCAGACGGAAACCAGACGCCGGAGTCCATGGCCGGAATTCTGGCAGGTCTGGATAATAATGACCAGAAGACACTTTTATTCGAAGGAATCGACCGGGCGGCAGCTCTGGCCTCCGGAGCGGAGGGCGAGGAATGCCGGCGGAAAGTTCTGGCTGTGATCTCAGATGGTGAAGATATCGCTGTGGGAAAGAAGATGGCAGCGGAGGCACAGGAAACATTAAAGGAGACCGGCCTTCCGGCTTACGCGTTCTGTATCCGGGATACGGCCACTGTGAATATCAACAGCTTCGGTGAATTTGCCAGAACTTCCGGCGGAGATATGATAACCTTTCAGCCGGATGAGGGGGCGCAGATTCTGACGGATCTGGCGGCACGCCTTCACCAGGATGTTTACGCGGAATATAAGGCAGATACCAATATAGTTACCAATCAGGAAGAGACCTTCAGCCTCCGGCTGGCAGACGGCAGAGTGCTGACTCGGGATGTAATGAATGTATATTGGATTCCCGATGAGGAGGCCCCGTATCTGTTAAGCGGCACCATGGCCGGGGACCGTCAGATCAAGCTGACCTTCAGTGAGGCGGTGACCGGCCTGGAGGCGGCGGCCAATTACCAGGTTTCTTTCGGGGGAGAGCCGGTGGGTGTAACCGGTGTGGCTTATGATAAAGAAGATGAGACCAGTGTTGTTCTGACTCTGGCAGAGCCGCTGGCTAATGGAAATTATGAGATACGCTGTTCCAATATCGTGGATGTTTCTATGGAAAAAAATTCCATAGAAGGAAGTCTGGATATGGCAGTTACCGAAATTCCGGAGCCGGAAGAGGTGGTGGAAGAAGAGCCGGCAGACTACACCGGCGTGCTGTTTTTGGTATTTGCCGCTGTGGCAGCGCTGGCTGTTGTACTGGCAGTAAAATTTGGGAAAAAGAAGCCGGAGGAGAAAGCAAAGGAGATTCCGGAAGGCGGAGACCATTCGGTGGTGGCTCTTAATTCTGCCGATTCCAGACAGCACATAAGTATGGATTCCCGGACGCCGGTGATCATTCAGGCAGTGATCCTTGTAAAGGGCAAAAATCCGGCAAAAACCCGGTGGGAATTAAACCGAAGCCTGATCGTAGGGCGGGCGTCCATCTGTGATATCTTCTTTGATGATGCCCAGATGTCCAGACAGCATTTCTGTCTGGAACGGGAGGGGGACAGCATTCTGATCTCCGATCTGGAATCCACCAACGGAACCAGTGTAAACGGGATTGCCATTAAAAAGAGACGGCAGCTTAAGCCGGGTGATACGATCGAAGCCGGTTCGGTGAAGATTACGGTAAGGTGGTGACGGAATGGTACAGGAGCGCTGCCCCAATTGCTTTGAACCCGGTTATCGGGGCGGAAGCTGCGGCAGGTGCGGATTTCAGGCATCGTATGATAAGCGGAGCGTGCGCGCACTGCCTGCAGGCGTGGTATTAAAGCGGCGGTATTATCTGGGACGGCTTCTGGGTGAAGGCGGATTCGGAATTACTTATAAGGCATATGATCTGCAGGGGGGACGGCTTTGTGCCGTCAAAGAGTATGCGCCGGCAGGGATGACTCTGCGGGGAGCGGATAAGAGAAAGCTGGTGCTTTCCAGCAGGGAAAAGCAGGAGCCGTACCGGGCCGGACTCCGGCGCTTTATGGAGGAGGCACAGATCTTAAGCCGCCTGGAACGGATTCCGGCGGTGGTGGATATTACGGACAGTTTTCAGGAGAACGATACGGCATACTTTGTTATGGAATTTCTGGACGGGGCTGACCTTCGCCAGATCGTAAAGGCCTCCAAAATGCGGCTGCCTGCGGAGGAGATTACCGACATTATCCTTCAGGTGGCGGTGGCAATGGACATTATCCATACCAGAACGAAGATCATCCACCGGGATATTACGCCGGACAATATTTATATTACCAGGGACAAGAAGGTAAAACTGATCGATTTCGGCAGTGCCAAGCAGACGGTGACCGGATATGAGGGAGGGCTTTCTGTGGTGCTGAAGCCCAAGTTTGCGCCTCCGGAGCAGTTTTCTTCCAGAATGATCCAGGGCAGCTATACGGATGTATATGCTTTGGCGGGCACGTATTATTACGCGCTGACGGGGAGGATGCTGCCGGCTGCTCCTGACCGGTTAAGCGGAGCCAATTATGTGCCGCTGAAACAGATGAATCTGGGAATTCCGGACAGTGTATCCGATGCGGTGGACCGGGCGCTGGCATTAAATGTAAATCAGAGGACCCAGACCATGCAGGAGTTTATCCAGGGAATTGCAGGCGGGCTTCAGAAACGGCCCATTCAGGCTCCGCAGCCCTGCATCCAGATAACAGCAGGTCCGGAGGCCGGAAAACGATGGCCCATTCCGTCCGGTGTGCCGGTAAGCCTGGGACGGGGGGCGGCTGCCCAGCTGCAGATGCACCAGCCGGAGGATGTAAGCCGTATCCACTGCCAGATCACATGGCTTCCTGAAAAAAGGAAATTCCGGATTCAGGATCTGTCTACCTATGGAACTTTTTATCAGGGGCGTCGGTTAAATAAGGGAACCTTATACGATGTGGCGCCGCCGGCGAAACTGATGCTGGCCAGTCCCCTCTGTGTGATTGAACTGGGACTTTATTAAAACAACAAGGTTGGAGTATTTATGAATAGGATGGAAGAGCTGAGGGAAGAGAATCCGCGATTTGAGACCGGTATCAGCAGCATTATCGGGACAAGAAGCTATCAGCAGGATTTTGCTTTTCTCTATACGGACCGCCGGGATCTGGCAGCTCTGGTATGTGACGGCATGGGCGGTCTGGAAGGCGGTGAGAGAGCCAGCCGGACAGCCGCAGAATTATTTGCTGCAGATCTTAAGGAGAATGGTCCGGGGGCCAATATTCCGGGCTTCCTTCAGCGGGAGGCAAAACGGATGGACAAAGCGGTAAGCGGCCTGAAAAACGGGGAGGGAAAGCCCTTAAAGGCCGGAACTACCATGGTGGGCGTTTACTGCAGAGGAAATGAGATGAACTGGGTTTCGGTGGGAGACAGCCGGATCTATGTGATCCGGGGCGGGCAGATCGCGGCTCAGACCAGGGACCATAATTACAGGCTGCTGTTAAAAGAGCAGCTTGCTGCCGGGCAGATTACCCGGAATTTTTACGAGACGGAAGAAAAAACGCCTCAGGCAGAGGCGCTGACCAGTTTTCTGGGGATGAACGGGTTGCGGCTTTTGGATGTAAACCGGACCCGGAACGGGAATCTCCAGGGGGCGCGGACGCTGCTTCCGGAAGATATTGTGCTGCTGTGCAGCGACGGCGTTTATAAAAGCTTAAGCGACAGCCAGATCCTTGCCATGGTGCGGGACAATGATATCGACATGAATATTGCCGCCGACCGGCTGACGGCCATGGCCCTCCGGTACGGCGTACGAGGGCAGGATAATACAACGGTGATTTTGCTGCGATACCGGGGGGAACAGGAGGAAAGCTGATGATACGCTGTCTGAATTGCATGGAAATATTTGACGAGGTGTACGGCGTCTGCCCGCACTGCGGCTTTATACCGGGATCTCCGCCCAAGGAGGCTTATCATCTTTTTCCGGGTACCGTGCTGCGGGGCCGCTATATTGTAGGAACTACAGTGGGTTTCGGCGGTTTCGGTATTACCTACCGGGCCTGGGATAAGACGCTGGATAAGATGGTTGCCATCAAGGAGTTTTATCCCAACGGGCTGGTAAACCGGGTGCCGGGTGAGAAGACGGTGATTATTTATTCGGGAAACCGGGCGAATGAATTTGAAAACGGAAAGATCCGCTTCCTGGCGGAGGCCAGAAACATGGCCATGTTCAACACCCATCCGAATATTGTAAATGTATATGAATTTTTCGAAGAAAACAATACGGCTTACATTGCCATGGAATTTTTAAAAGGGATGTCTTTTAAGCAGTATATTGCAGCCCAGGGAGGAAAGATCGGCTGGCAGACAGCTGTCAGCGTGGTTTTGTCGGTGCTTGACGGCTTAAAGGAGATTCACCGGGCAAAGATCATCCACCGTGATGTAAGTCCGGATAATATATTTCTGGTGCCTACCGATGATGGGAAGGACTACCGGATCAAACTGATTGACTTCGGTGCGGCCCGGTTTGCAAGCGGCGAGGAGGAAAAGACCTTGTCCATTATCTTAAAACCAGGCTATGCGCCGCCGGAGCAGTATCGGAGCAAAAGCCGGCAGGGACCGTGGACCGATCTGTACGCAGTAGGAGCGGTGCTTTACCGGGCCATCACCGGAATCATGCCGGAAGAGTCGGTGAACCGGATGGTGGAGGATCATTTAAAGCCGCCCATTGAAATCGTGCCGGAAGTACCCCAGTATTTAAGCGACAGCATTATGCGGGCCATGGCGCTGAACCAGGAACTGCGGTTCCAGAATGTGGACCAGTTCCGGGAAGCCATACAGAACAAAGCGAAGGTGCGCAGTGTCAGCGGAGAACTGAAGCGGCGGAAAACCATCCGGGGTGTAAGCATTGCCGGAATCTGTCTGGTGGTGCTGGCTGCCTCGGCGGTGTGCGTACAGATCTACCGGGGCAAGCAGCAGGCTCTTTATAATATTGAAGCACAGCTGACGGTCAGCATGCCGGATCTGAACGGAGAGAAGGAAGAACAGGTGCAGGCGGCGGGAGTCCTCGGCAGTGAAGGAGAGACCCAGGATGGCCGGGCCTATGAGCTGGTTTCCTCTGACGATATGCTGGCGCAGATGCTTAAAGAGTATCAGGGGAGTTTCCAGAAGGTGGAAGTAGAAGCCGGCCGGTGCGTTTCACGGGAGGCATATGGGGAAGCTCTTTCGGAAGAGATTTCTTCGGGGAGCCTGCCTTCCGTCTTTGAGTCCACGGGCATCGGACCGGAGGACAAGGAGCTGTGGGAAGCGCTGGGAAGCCTGGAAGCTGCCTATGAGGCTGTTGATGAGAAGGAGTATTATTTTCTGGGAGATGAGGCCTTTCAGGAGGCCTTCGGGCAGGAGAAAAAGCAGATGCCAGTTTCCTTTTCTGCTCCGGTACTGTATGTAAATACGTATCTGATGCCGGAGGATGCCATTCCCGATGATATCCGGAGCGTGGACCAGCTTGTGGATGGAGATGGAAAGATCAGCTACTGCGTAAGCAGCAGGGAGAGAGAAATGTACCGGGAGGCCTTTGGCGTACCCCAGGAAGAACTTTCCAAAGCAGAGTACGCCCCCTTTGAAGAGACGGAAAGGGAAGATGCCTTCGGATATGAACCGTTCCTGCGCAGGGAGACGGTTTATTATCTGGGCAGTACCGATGACTATGAAGCAGTGCGCGCCAGCCTGGGCGGCATATATAAGATGGTGGTGCTGACCGGACTTCAGGAAGAAGGAAAGGTAAAAGGCCGGTTTACCCACCTCTGGAGCATTAATGGCTCTCTGGAGGGCCAGGCAAAGCAGGCGGCGGACAATCTGGTGTATTATCTGCTGGGAGAGTCGGCTCAGGATGTATTCAACCTGCAGAACGGCAACGGATTATCCTTAAATAAAAATATGATGGAAACGTATGTGGACGGCAATGATGAGTTCCAGGAGATCCTGGACCATCTGGACAGTCTGCAAATGGAGTATGGAAGTGAGGAGCGGTCATGAGACGATGTCTGCAATGCATGAATGAATATCCGGAGGAATATGAGGATGTATGCCCCTACTGCGGGTATGTGCACGGCGGCACGGAAAACGGCAGCGGGGACCTTCGGCCGGGGACGATTCTTCAGGGCCGCTACATTGTGGGTACAGTGTTAAAAAGCCGGGATATGGATCTTTGCTATATCGGATGGGATGCTCTTTTTGAACGAAAGGTGATGATTCAGGAATATTTCCCCAGATACTGTGCTTCCAGATCTGCAGGGGATGAACTCTCCATCTACAGTTCCAAAGAAGAGATTTATAAAAAAGGGCTGGAACTTTTTTACCGGCAGAGCCGGGAACTGATCCGCCTTTATAAAGAAGAAGATATTGTCACTTACCATGCCTGCTTTTACGGAAACAAAACGGCTTATGCGGTGATGGAGTACCGGAAAGAGCCTACCCTGGAAGAGTATATGAAGGGGAGAACGCTAAAAAGCAGGGAAGCCATGAATTTTCTCATGGCAGCCGTCCGAAGTCTTGAGAAGGCCAGCCGGCTGGGAATCTTCCACGGAAGGCTGGATGTGTCATCTTTCTGGGTAACGGGAAACGGCCGGCTGGTGTTAAAGGATTTTGGCGCCTGGAGATACGTCAGCGGCGAGCCGGGTATTGTGGATTACGGAAGAGCCGGAGAACAGACGGATGTGTGTGGGCTGGCTAAACTTTTCTGCCGGATGATAACCGGAAAGGAAATTGCCGATGCAGATAAGCTGGATGGAGAACTGCTGCGCTGTCAGGTACAGTTAAAGCGCCATGTGACAGCCGCACTGAAACGTGCCCTGGCCCATCAGACGGATTCTCTCCGGCTGTTTGAAGAAGAGCTGGAGGGGCCTGTGCGCAGGCGCCTTGGCCGCAGAGAAAACGGCCAGAAAGGAAAGAAGAAAAAGCCGCTGCCCAAATGGATCCTGTGGGCCTGCGGAGGCGGCACTTTACTTTTGACGGCCGCCGCTGTTCTGGCTGCGTTTTTTCTGGTGCGGCATATGCAGGCTGTGGGAGAAGAGGCGGCAGAGGCAGAAACGATGGTCCGGGTCCCCAATGTGGTGAATATGGATGTAGAGGAGGCGGAACGGCAGCTTCGTGCCCACGGGCTGTCTCTGAACCAGGAAGATGCGGATTTTTCCGATGAGATTGCAGAAGGGAAGATCTCATATCAGATCCAGAAGGAGGGGACGCTGGTGGCGGAAGGGACTGCCGTCCAGGTAACAGTCAGCAAGGGGAAAGAGAAATATCCCCTTCCCATGGTGATCGGCCTTTCCAGCAAAGAAGCGGAAAAAATCCTTGCAGAGGCCGGATTTACCAATGTGACTCTGGTGGACAGTCAGGAAGAGGGCGCTTATGATACAGTGGTTTCTGTATCGGTGAACGGAGTGCCCCAGACGGCAGAACCGGAAGAAGAAGGGGAAAGTAAGGATCGGCTGGAGACCATCCTTCAGTGGCTGGAGCAGTTTTCCGGAGAAGAAACGGCAGAGACGGAACTGGTGGAACCGGACGCCGGTATTCAGCTGACAATCTGCAAGAAGGAACCGGAGACAGCGGCGGTGCAGGTGCAGGTGCCGGATGTAAAAGGATATGCGGCGTCTGCGGCAGCAGAGATCCTGACATCGGCAGGGCTGCAGGTGAACCTGACCGTAGAAAACAGCACAGAGCCAAAGGGAACGGTGATTTCCCAGGAACCGGAGGCCGGGGAGGAATATCCGGCCAATGGATATGTAACAATCCGGATCAGCCAGGGACCGGAGCAGATTATTATGCCGGATCTGCGGTTTATGGATCTGGAGGAGGCAAAAAAGGAACTGGAGGCCAGAGGGCTTAAGCTGACCAGCGTGGAAGAAAAGTACAGTGCTACTGTGGCAGAGGGAAAGATCATAACCCAGAATATTGACCCGGGTACTGCGGTACCGGAAGGACAGGGAATTGCGGTGCAGGTAAGTCTGGGAGCAGAGTCCCGGGAAGAGGAAGAGGCGGACAGACCAAGGCAGACCCAGGCGCCAAAACCGACCCAGGCGCCAACTGCGCCTGCCGCCACAACGCCTGCCGTGCCGGAAACCGCTGAAACGGCGCCTGCCGCAGCAGTTCCCGGCGGGAGTGAGGCGGCTTTGGAGACATCAGCCGGAGCCGGATCTTCTGCGGCAGATCCGGCGAAAGAAACATCGGCGGCGAAATCGGAAACGGGAGATTCATCGGGGCCGGGGAACCTTTTAGAAGATGGCGATACGGCCGGCTCTGGGAATCCCGCAGGTTCTGCGATTGACGGATCCGGTCCCGGCGCACCGACTGGCGGTGAAAATGACAAAATCGGCGTGGGAGATGCCCCGGACAACAATACATCTGCTGTCGTAATTGACAGCATTCCCACCCAAAAAGCAGTGGATTAAAAGGAGGTACTTCATATGAACTTGCTTCGATGCAGCAACGGCCATTATTACGATGGAGACCGCTATAAAGACTGTCCATTCTGCAGCGGCCAGAACCAGGCCGGTGATTTTGATACGGTCGATTTTCAGCCGAATGATCAGGGAGCATCTGTTATGACCCGAAGGGAAAACAGTCCGGCAGATCCGCCGACGCAAAAGAAACCGGCCGCACCGGAACAGGCAGCAGATCCTTTGGGCGGCGCCATTGACATTGCCCAGCAGGGGATGACACTTTCGGATGATGAGGGCCGGACTGTCAGCTATTATGACCGTAAGATCCAGGAGCCGGTGTTGGGAGAACCGGTAGTAGGCTGGCTGGTGTGTACAAAGGGCCGGTATTTCGGCCAGAGTTTTGCTTTAAAGTCAGGCCGTAATTTTATCGGACGCAGTGATTCCATGGATGTGATCCTGAAGGGAGAACCTTCCGTGTCCAGAGACCGGCATGCGGTGGTGGTCTATGAACCCAGGGAGCGGATTTTCATCGCCCAGCCAGGAGATTCCCGGGAACTGTTTTATGTAAATGATAAAGTGGTGCTGGACAATGTGGAGTTAAAGCCGCGGGATGAGATGTCTATCGGGAAGATCAGCCTGCTGCTGATTCCCTTCTGTACCAAAGAGTTTGCCTGGGAGGATCTGGTGGAATGAACCGATTATGTATGGGATGTATGCAGGAGTATGACGATAAGTTTGAGGTGTGCCCCCACTGCGGCTACGCATTCAACACACCGGCCAAACAGTCTTACCATATACCGCCGGGTTCTGTCCTGGAGCAGCGGTACATTGTAGGAAAAGTGCTGGGGTTCGGCGGATTCGGCGTTACCTACCTGGGATGGGATTATCTGATGGAGCGGAAGGTGGCCATTAAGGAGTACCTTCCCAGTGAGTTTGCCACCCGGATGCCCACCCAGCAGAAAGTTACTGTATATTCCGGAGAAAAAGAGGAGCAGTTTAAGGAGGGTCTGGCCAAGACCCTGGATGAGGCCAGACGGCTGGCCAAGTTCGAGGCAGTGCCGGGCATTGTGCAGATTTATGATTGCTTTGAGGCAAACGGCACTTCCTATATTGTCATGGAGTTTCTGGAGGGCATGTCCTTAAAGGAATATCTGGCAGAACACGGGAAGATGACGGTGGAACAGGCCATACCGGTCATTCTGCAGATCGCTGCGGCTATGGAAGCAGTACATAAGGCAGGAATCCTCCACAGGGATATTGCGCCGGACAATATCTACGTGCTGAACCCGGATGAGCCGGATGCTCTGCAGGTAAAGCTTCTGGATTTCGGCGCTGCCCGGTATGCCACCACCAAACACAGCAAGAGCCTTTCCGTTATTATCAAACCCGGATACGCGCCGGAAGAGCAGTACCGGAGCAGGGGTGACCAGGGAACGTGGACGGATGTGTATGCACTGGCGGCCACCTTTTATAAGATGATCACCGGCGTGACGCCGGAAGATGCCATGGAGCGGAGCGTAAAGGATGAGGTGAAAAAGCCTTCCAAACTAGGAGTAAAAATCGGAAAACCGGTGGAGACGGCCCTGATGAATGCCATGAATGTAAAAATTCAGGACCGTACCCAGACCATGGAAGAATTTTCTCAGGAACTTCAGGCCGCCGAGGTAAAGGAAAGAAAGCGGACAAAGGATAAAAACGATGTGGGCAAGGTACCCAGATGGGTATTTCTGGTATCCGGCGGCGCCATCGTGGCGGTGGCAGTGGCTGCAGCCCTGATGCTGACCGGTGTGATTCAGTTCCGCATCCGGTCGGATTCCGCTACTCTGGAAGCAGACATTGTCCGGGTGCCAAATGTTGTAAACCACCTGGCAGATGAAGCGGAAACCATTCTGGCGGATCACCAGCTGGGCATGTCCAGAGATAAGATGGTATATTCCAAGGAAATTCCTCAGGATATGGTGTCTTACCAGGAGATCAAGGAAAACACAGCCGTAGAGCGGAACACCACCCTGGTGGTCTGGATCAGTATGGGTGAGGAGAAGGGCGTGGTCCCTACCATAAAAGGACTTTCCCAGGAAGAGGCTCAGAAACTTCTGGAGGAAGCGGGATTTACCAATATCCGGATCCAGGAAAGCCAGGAACCGGGTGTCTATCTGTCAGTCCTGGACATCAGCAAAGAGCAGGGAAGCCAGGTTCCCCTGGACGAGGAGATCGTTATTACCGTATGTATGAATCAGGAGAGCCAGGAAGGCGACGCATCCACCAAGGTGACCGTTCCGGATCTGATGGAAATGACCAGGGAGGAAGCGGAGAAGGCCATTGCCGACGCAGGACTTAAGGTCAGCTGGATCGAAGAGACCAGCGACGAGCCGGAGGGGACGCTTCTGGGGCAGAGCCCGGAAGCCGGTCAGGAAGTAAATAAGGATTCCTATGTGGAAGTGCGGATCAGCAAGGGCGCGGAAAAGATGTATATGCCCAACGTACAGCTTCTTACGGAGCAGGAGGCCATAGATATTCTGGAAGAGATGGGACTGTCGGTATCCGATGTGACCCAGCAGTACAGCGACTCCGTGGAACGGGGAAAAGTAATTTCCCAGAGCATTGCCCAGGATACGGAGGTAAAGAAGGGAGACAGCGTATCCTTGGTGATCAGCCGCGGCAAGGATCCCGCCAAGGCAACCACCAGTCCGCCAAGGCAGACCCAGGCGCCTGCCGCGCAGACTCCGGCTGCAACGCAGCCGCCTCAGACCCAGCCGGTTACTCAGCCGCCCACACAGACATTGCCGCCGGAGACCGAGCCGCCCACGACCCAGGCTCCTGTAACTACGCCGGCGCCAACCACAACGGCCCCGCCTGAGACGGAGACGCCGCCGCTTCTGCCGTTTTAGCGGAAAACGGGAGGCTGAAAAGAGGGAAGAATCCGAAGAAGGATGAAATCAATATATAAACTTAATAGGAAGAGACAGGAGGAAGTTATATGAGGAAGAAAATTTTTGCTGCAGCAGCAGTCATGACTCTTCTTGCCGCCACACCGGTATTTGCCGGAACCTGGCAGCAGGACCAGGTGGGCTGGTATTATACTTATGATACCGGCGGTTATGCCCAGAACGCCTTGCTGGAGATCGACGGAGCCAAGTATTATTTTGACGCAAACGGATATATGGTCACCGGATGGCGGAATTTAAACGGGGAGTGGACGTATTTTTATCCCGACGGCAGACTGGCCAGAGGATGGGTCCAGGACGGCGGAAAATGGTATTACTTAAATGATGACGGCACCATGCGGGTAGGCTGGCTGAATGAGGGACGGTATACGTATTATCTGTATACTTACGATGATACCCTGACGATTCCCGGAGCAGTGGAGGGCGCCATGGTTACCGGCACCGTTACCCTGTCCGGTGTAACTTATTATTTTGATGCTTCCGGACATCAGGATACCACCATGTCTTCTTTTACCCAGAACGGGATCAATTACCGTTACCGGGAGGGCGCCCTGCAGTGGGAAAATATCAATGAAAAGGGCGACTGGATCCAGTACAGCAGCCAGGAAGAGCTGGCATTTGACATCCAGGAACAGCTTCAGGAGCGGTATGATGCGGAGGCAAAGACCCGGGCCAATGCCGATCTTTTTGAGGCAGATGCAAGGCTGATGCTGCCTCGTCTGATCGGAGAAGAGGAGACAGAAAGCTTTATCAACCAGGTGTTGGAAGACATGTGGGGATATCGGACCTCGTATTCTTACGATGAGGAAGAAGAGGATTACTGGTATTAAAAAATTGACAGCAGACGTTAAATGATATCTGCATGTTCATTTGGCGGCTGCCGCGAGAGTATAAATTCCCCCATTTTACAGATACTACATTTACAGGCAGCATTAAGGATAAATGTCAGAATGTAAAATGGAGGAATTTTTTATGAAAGCTACAGGAATAGTAAGACGAATTGACGATCTTGGGCGGATTGTGGTCCCGAAGGAGATCCGCAGGACTCTGCGGCTGCGGGAAGGCACGCCTTTGGAAATATTTACAGACCGGGAAGGTGAAATTATCCTGAAAAAATATTCCCCTATGGTAGAGCTGACTGCCTTCGCCGGCCAGTATGCAGAAGCGATGGCGCAGTCTACGGGCTTGATGGTGTGCATCACAGACCGGGATCAGGTGATCGCCGTGGCAGGAGGCCCCAGAAAAGAACTGCTGCAGAAAAACATCAGCCGTCAGCTGGAGCAGCTGATCAATGAACGGCAGACCGTCTGCGCAGGGAAAGATGACAAAAGTTTTATTCCTCTGATCAGCGAGGAACTGGAAGGCGTGACCGCCCAGGTGGTGACGGCTATTCTCTGCGAGGGCGATGCCATCGGGTCGGTGGCTGTCTTAAGCCGGGAGCCCAGGGTACGGTTCGGTGATGCGGAGATAAAACTGGTCTCCACGGCTGCCGGATTTTTGGGGCGGCAGATGGAAGGATAGAGAAAACCTTCATGCGCCGGCGGGCGGCGCTCCATCCATCCCTGAATTAACGCCGCCTAATCGGCGGCAGGACTTATAGAGAAAATGAAAGGCAGGACCGCAGGCAGATCGGGATCCGATCTCATGCGGCTCTGCCTTTTGTGCTGGGAATGGCCAAAGACTAATTCTTTGCAGGCATGCGGGAGAAAATCTTTCCGGTGAAATCTCCGAAGTTCAAGGTCTGGAGAATGACTTTTCCGGGTCCTGTAAGTTTTGTTAAAAAGAGTCCCTCACCGCCAAAGAAGATGTTTCCCAGTCCTTTTACCATTTCGGTTTCGTAGGCTACGGTACTCTCAAATCCCACAACATTTCCGGTGTCTACATAAAGGGTCTCGCCGGGGGCAAGAGTCTTTTCTACGGCATCGCCGTCGATTTCCAGGAAAGCCATGCCTCTTCCGTACAGTTTCTGCAGGATAAAACCTTCACCGCCGAAGAATCCGGATGACAGCTTCTTTGTAAAGGTGATTTCAAGAGAGACCGATGGCTGGGCGCAGAGAAATGCTCCTTTCTGAATGATCAGCGTGCCGGTCTGTTCCAGACTTACGGGCAGTACAGAACCGGGAACCGTGCTTGCGAAGGCAATGATGCCGGGACGGGATGCTGTGTAAGTGGCCATAAAAAGAGACTCGCCGGAAAACATACGGCCAATTCCTTTTAAGAGTCCGCCGCGGGTGTTGGTGGACATTTCAATGCCTTCTGTCTTCCAGGACATGCCGCCGGACTGGGTGTACATGCTTTCGCCGGCCTGAAGAGCGATTTCCACTGCCGGAACGATACTGCCTGTGATTCGGTATTCCATATAAACCTCCTTTTCTGCCGCCTGCGCTGGGATTTTGAACTGCCATTTTGCGTACCAGGCGTTGCTTTCATCATATCATAAGGCGGGTCTTCTGGCGAATCTTTTTTGCTGATTTAAGGGGGCGGGGCTTTTGAGGGGGAGGAGGCCGCAGACCGTGCTTTTATTTTCCATGGACGGAACATGGGATCTATGGTATAATACATAAAATAGGCGTTGATGCAGACTCCTTCCGGAGACGGTTAAGAACCGGCATATTCTGCGGCAGTTATCATGGGCCGGCAGGCGGTGCATGGGCCATCCCATGGAAAACGGCGGCGCCTTTTGTTTGTGCGGACAGAGGGCCGCATCCTGCGGTCAGGTTCAAAGGAGAAGTTAGGTATGAAAAAAAAGATTCAGGTCAGGGGACAGCTGAGTGTGTATCTTCAGTGGCCCTTGATTTTGTCAGTGCTGTTAATTGCAGCGACCATGGTAATGGGGGCCATTGATGTGACGGCAGGGGCCGTGATGAGCCTGTTTACCTTGATTTATGTCCTGCTTGCCCTGGGGATTTATTTTTATCAGAAGAAAAACGTGCTGGCCGGTCTGGTGGAGTTTTCCTCCGAATACGCATGGATCCAGAAGCAGCTTCTGTCAGAGATGATGCAGCCTTATGCCATAGCAGATGACCGGGGAAGGCTTTTGTGGGCAAACGATGCTTTCGGTGAACTTCTTGGTCTGGACCGGCACAGCCGCAGAAGCCTCCAGTCCCTGTTCCCGGAGATTACCAGGGAAGTTCTGGAACAGAAGGAAGAGACGGTCACGCTTCACACCGAGTACGGAAACCGGAATTACCGGATCGATTTAAAGTGGGTGGCTTTAAAGGATGCCGCTTCTTTAAAAGAAACCCTGGGAAAGGACTTTTCTGAGGAGTATCTGCTAACGGTATATCTGGCCGATGAGACGGAGATCCTTCACTACAAGAAAGAGATCGACAATCAGAAGATGGTGGCCGGCCTTATTTATCTGGATAATTATGATGAGGCTTTGGAGAGCGTGGAGGAAGTGCGCCGTTCCCTTCTTACGGCTCTGATTGACCGGAAGATCAATAAATACATTTCCGCCATGAACGGCATTGTGAAGAAGCTGGAGAAGGATAAGTATTTCTTTGCAGTGAAGCAGCAGTATGTGGAGCGGATCAAGAACGACCGCTTTGCTATTCTGGAAGATGTAAAGACCGTCAACATCGGCAATGAGATGGCGGTTACCTTGAGCATCGGTATGGGAATGAACGGCGAGACCTACAGCCAGAATTACGAATATGCCCGTGTGTCCATTGATATGGCTTTGGGCCGCGGCGGCGATCAGGCGGTAATCAAGGACGGGGAAAAAATCCAGTATTTCGGCGGAAAGGCCCAGCAGATGGAAAAGAGCACCCGTGTGAAGGCCCGTGTGAAGGCCCATGCCCTCCGGGAACTGATGGAGAACAAAGACCGGCTGCTGATTATGGGCCACAAGATGGCAGATATTGACTCCTTTGGTGCAGCCATGGGAATCTACCGCATTGCCACGGCCATGAACAAGAAGGCGAATATTGTTATTAACGATGTGACTACGTCGGTGAAGCCGATGATGGACCGGTTTATCGGAAATCCGGATTATCCGGAGGATCTGTTTTTAAAGGGGCCTAAGGCAGCCGAGATGGTGGATGCCAACACCATGCTGGTGGTGGTGGATGTAAACCGCCCAAGCATTACCGATGCCCCGGCTCTCCTTAAGCTGGTAAAGACCATCGTAGTGCTGGATCATCACCGCCAGAGCAGTGAGATCATTGACAATGCGGTGCTTTCTTACGTGGAGCCTTATGCTTCCTCGGCATGCGAGATGGTGGCAGAGGTGCTGCAGTACATTGCAGACGGGATCCGGATCCGTCCGGCTGAGGCGGATGCCATGTATGCAGGTATCGTCATTGATACCAACAACTTTGTTAATCAGACCGGTGTCCGCACTTTTGAGGCGGCTGCTTTCTTAAGGAGAAGCGGCGCCGATGTGACCCGGGTGCGGAAGCTTTTCCGGGATAATATGGCGGAATACCAGGCAAAGGCGGAGACGGTCCGCCGGGCAGAAGTTTACCGGGATGTTTTCGCCATCAGCGTGTGCCCGGCAGAGGGGCTTTCCAGTCCCACCATCGTGGGCGCCCAGGCGGCCAATGACCTTCTGGAGATTAACGGCATCAAAGCTTCGGTGGTGCTGACGGAGTACAACCATGTGATCTATGCCAGCGCCCGCTCCATTGACGAGGTTAATGTGCAGGTGATGATGGAGCACTTAGGCGGCGGCGGTCACCGGGCGGTGGCCGGAGCCCAGTTAGAGGGCATGACTCTGGATGAAGCCAGGGCAAAGATTAAGATCGTTATTGATGAAATGCTGAAGAAAGGGGACGTATCGTAATGGATATTGTATTATTAGAAGACGTAAAAGCATTAGGAAAAAAAGGACAGGTAGTGAAGGTAAATGACGGCTATGCCAGAAATTTTATCCTTCCCAAGAAACTGGGAGTGGAGGCTACGCCGAAGAATTTAAATGAATTAAAGCTTCAGAAGGCCAATGCAGAGAAGATTGCCGCCCAGCAGCTGGCTGATGCCAAGGCGCTGGCAGAGCAGCTGGAGAAACTTTCCGTGACGGTTTCCATGAAGGCCGGCGAGGGAGGAAGAGCTTTCGGCTCCGTGTCCGGCAAGGAGATCAGCAAGGCCATCAAGGATCAGCTGAAGATGGATATCGATAAAAAGAAATTCCTTCTTCCGGAACCCCTTAAGACCTTCGGAACCCATGAGGTGCCGATTAAGCTTCACAAGGATGTGACCGCAAAACTGGTGGTAAAGGTAGTGGAGGCGTAAAGATATGGATGAAGCGCTGTTAAAGCGGGTGCTTCCTCATAGCGTAGAGGCAGAGCAGTCGGTGATCGGATCCATGTTAATGGACCGGGAGGCCATTATCTCTGCCTCTGAAATTATTACGGCAGATGATTTTTATCAGCATCAGTACGGCGTAATGTTTGAGTCTATGGTAGAGCTGTTTAATGAGGGAAAGCCGGTGGATCTGGTCACCCTTCAGAACCGCTTAAAAGAAAAAGATGTGCCGCCGGAGGTCAGCAGCCTGGAATTTGTCCGGGACATTATGGCCACGGTTCCCACTTCGGTGAATGTAAAATCATATGCCAATATTGTCCGGGAAAAAGCGGTGCTCCGCCGTCTGATCCGGGTAAATGAGGAGATTGCAAATACCTGCTATGCAGGAAAAGAGAAGCTGGAGGATATTCTGGCTCATACGGAGAAAGCTATATTTGATCTGCTCCAGAGCCGAAATTCCGGGGAGTTTGTGCCCATCCGGCAGGTGGCATTGAATGTACTGGAAAAGATTGAAACAGCATCCCGGTCCGGGGGAACCGTTACCGGAATTCCTACAGGATTTATTGATCTGGATTATAAGACTTCGGGCATGCAGCCCTCGGATCTGGTGCTTTTGGCGGCCCGTCCTTCCATGGGAAAGACGGCGTTCGTGCTGAATCTGGTGGATTACATAGCGGTGCGAAAGGGCCTGCCCTGTATGGTATTCAGTCTGGAAATGTCCAAGGAGCAGCTGGTAAACCGTATGCTGGCCATGGAGTCCAATGTAGATTCCCAGAAGCTCCGTACAGGAAGTCTGACAGACGCAGACTGGGATGCTGTGGTGGAGGGTATCGGCATTATCGGCAATTCCAAGCTGATCATCGACGATACGCCGGGCATTTCCATTACAGAGCTTCGCAGCAAATGCAGAAAGATGAAGCTGGAGTACGGTCTCCAGATGATCATTATCGACTATCTGCAGCTGATGACCGGCTCAGGAAAGACCAGCGACAACCGGCAGCAGGAGATTTCCGAGATCTCCCGTTCCTTAAAGGCGCTTGCCAGAGAGATGAACGCGCCGGTGATCGCCCTGTCCCAGTTAAGCCGTGCCTGCGAGACCAGACAGGACCATAGGCCCATGCTTTCTGACTTAAGAGAGTCGGGAGCTATCGAGCAGGACGCGGACGTGGTTATGTTCCTTTACCGTGATGACTATTACAATAAAGATACGGATAAGCCCAATGTGGCAGAAGTAATTATCGCAAAGCAGAGAAACGGCCCAATCGGTACCGTAGAGCTTTTGTGGAGGCCGGAATTTACCAAATTTGTGAATATGGCAAAGTCCTGACGGGAACAGCCGGAGAGGCAGTCTGGCAGAGGGATGGTCTGCCGGAAAAGACTGCCTGAGGGCATGGAGGTTTTCAGAAAATGGATACGAAACGAATCGTGATAAAGAACCGGGAGAACCCGGCAGACGAAGAGCTTTTTGAGGCGGCCCGGATCCTTAAGGAGGGCGGTCTGGTGGCATTTCCCACGGAGACGGTTTACGGCCTGGGCGGGAATGCCCTGGATGGGGATGCGGCCCGCCGGATTTATGAGGCCAAGGGGCGGCCGTCAGATAATCCTCTGATTGCCCATATTTCTTCCATGGAAGAGCTGGCGCCTTTGGTAAGCCGGATTCCTGAGGCCGGGCAGATTCTGGCAGAGAAATTCTGGCCGGGGCCATTGACGATGATCTTTCCCAAAAGTGATCAGGTGCCCTTAAGCACCACCGGCGGACTGGATACGGTGGCGGTGCGGATGCCCGATGATCCGGTGGCGCAGAAGCTGATCCGCCTGGCCGGCGTGCCCGTTGCGGCTCCCAGTGCCAATACCTCCGGCAGGCCCAGTCCTACCACGGCAGATCATGTATGGCAGGATCTGAATGGAAAGATCGAGATGATCGTGGACGGCGGCCCGGTGGGAATCGGCGTGGAGTCTACCATCGTAGATGTGACAGGCCCTGTGCCGGTGATCTTAAGGCCGGGATTTATTACCCAGGAGATGCTGGATGAGCTGTTTGGCCATGTGGAGATGGATCCGGCCATCACCGGACCCATGAAGGAGGGCATCCATCCCAAGGCGCCGGGCATGAAGTACCGGCATTATGCACCGAAGGGACAGCTTACGCTGGTTGAGCTTACGGAGAAGACGGTGAAAGCACTGTATACGCCGGGAAGCAGCCTTTACAGCCAGGTTTCCCGGATAATGGCGGACCGGGGAAGAAGCTGGGGCCTGGATCCGGAAAGTTTTTACATGGCCTGGCAAGTGAACCGCCTGGCAGAGGAGAAAGAAAAGGAAGGGTGCCGGGTGGGCGTTATCTGTACGGAGGAGACCCGGGACGTATATACTGCGGCAGTGAAGAGGAGCATCGGACGCCGCTCCAGTGCGGATTCCGTGGCCCATAACCTGTATGCGGTCCTTCGGGAATTCGATGATCTCGGGGTGGATTATATTTTTTCGGAAAGCTTTGCCAGGGATCACCTGGGGCAGGCTATCATGAACCGGCTCAGCAAGGCGGCGGGATATCAGATCTGTCGGGTGTGACGGCAGGGGAAAGGAGAAGATATGACGCAGAAGAGAGAAGACTATATTACATGGGATGAGTATTTTATGGGGGTTGCTTACCTTTCCGCCAAGCGGTCCAAGGATCCAAGCACCCAGGTAGGCGCCTGTATTGTCAGCCAGGACAATAAGATTCTGTCCATGGGCTACAATGGTTTTCCCAAGGGCTGTTCCGATGATGAATTTCCCTGGGGAAAGGAACATGAACTGGATGATCCTTATAATTCCAAGTATTTTTATTCTACCCACAGCGAGCTGAATGCGATCTTAAATTACCGGGGGGGAAGCCTGGAGGGAAGCAAGCTTTATGTGACCCTTTTTCCCTGCAATGAATGTGCCAAGGCCATCATTCAGGCGGGGATCAGGACACTGATCTATGCCTGTGACAAGTACAGCGAAACGCCGGCGGTGCGGGCCTCCAAGCGAATGCTGAATGCGGCAGGGGTGCGCTACTACCAGTATGAGCCTTCAGGCCGGACCATCAAGATCCAGGTGTAGCCGCCTGCAGGAAGTGAGGATACCGATACATGAAATGTCTTTTGGCGGCAATAAACGCAAAATATATCCATTCCAACCTGGGGGTGTACAGCCTGAAGGCGTACGCCGAAAAACACCTGGGCCAGGATGTGGAGATTGAGATCGGAGAGTATACCATTAACCATTCCCAGGAGGCGATCCTGGCGGATCTATACCGGAGAAAGCCGGATGTGGCAGCTTTTTCCTGCTATATCTGGAATATTGACTATGTAAAGCAGCTGATTGCTGATCTGCCCAAGGTCCTTCCAGGGACCCGGATCTGGCTGGGAGGCCCGGAAGTTTCCTATAATGGAGCCGGGCTTCTTTCGCGTTTTCCCCAGGTTTCCCTGGTGATGAAAGGGGAAGGGGAGGAGACTTTCAGCCGTCTTTTGTCCTGTTTTCGGAGTCTCGGGAAAGAGGAGAGGGGAACGGCAGCGAAGACAGAAGGCCAGACGGGGCTGACGCAGCTGGATGAAGAAGGGTGGGATCAGGCGCTGGAGCATATCCCGGGAATCGTGTACCGGAGACGGGACAGCCGGATCCAGGATACGAAAACGGCACCTCTTATGGATCTCAATGACCTTCCCTTTCCCTATCAGAATATGGAAGGGATGGAGCATCGGATCATTTATTATGAAAGCAGCCGGGGCTGCCCCTTTTCCTGCAGCTACTGCCTTTCGTCTCTGGATAAGACGGTCCGTTTCCGGAGAATGGATCTGGTTAAGAAAGAACTTGCCTTTTTCCTGGAGCGCAGGGTGCCCCAGGTCAAGTTCGTGGACCGGACCTTCAACTGCAAAAAAAGTCATGCCATGGAGATCTGGCGGTATCTGGCGGAACATGATAACGGCGTAACGAATTTCCATTTTGAAATTTCCGCGGATCTTTTGGACGAAGAGGAACTTTCTCTGTTCCGAAAGATGCGGCCGGGGCTGATCCAGCTGGAGACCGGAGTCCAGACGGCCAATCCACGGACCCTTCAGGAGATACGGAGAAAGACGGATTTAAACCGGATCCGGGAGATGACGCTGCGCATTCACCGCTTCCAGAATATCCACCAGCATCTGGATCTGATCGCTGGTCTTCCCTGGGAGGATAAAGAAAGTTTTCTGAATTCTTTTGATCAGGTTTATGCTATGAGGCCGGACCAGCTGCAGCTTGGCTTTCTTAAGGTATTGAAAGGCTCCTTTATGGAAGAGCAGAAGGAGGCCTACGGTCTGACCTTTACGGAACGGCCGCCTTTTGAGGTTCTCTCGACCCGATGGCTTTCTTATGCCGATGTGCTGGAATTAAAGCGGATAGAGGAAATGGTGGAAGTTTACTATAACAGCGGCCAGTTTTCCAATACCATAAAGCAGATGGAAGGTTTTTTCCCCCGGCCTGCCCGGATGTTTCAGGAGCTGGGAGAATGGCATGAACAGATGGGGCTTCGGGACATGGGACACAGCCGCCTGGCCCGGTATGAAAATTTGTTCCGGTTTCTGGCTGAAAGATTTCCAGATGAAGGGGATCTGTTCCGGGATGCCCTGACGGTGGATTATTGTCTGCGGGAAAATGCAGGAACGCGGCCTTCCTTTGCCAGGGACCAGAAAGAATACCGGGAAGGGATCCGCAGTTTTTACCAGGAAGAAGGGAAAGCCCGCCGGTATCTTAACTGCGGATACGAAGGTTTTGATTCCAGGCAGATGGCAAAGATGACGCATTTGGAGGTCCTTGGAGATGGAAGGGTTCTTTTGTTTGATTACCGGAACCGGGATGCTCTGACGAAGAATGCCGCAGTGTGGGAGGTTGTTTTTCCGGAGGAATCATCCTGCGCCGGCGGCTGACGCTCCAGCCATCCCATGAAGGTTCGGCGGCAGGGCGATCTAACCATAAAGGCGGCAGGAGGTGTGCAGGATGGTGAATTCATATGTGGCAGTGGATCTGGAGACCACCGGCTTAAATCCGAAGACGGATCGGATCCTGGAAATCGGTGGTCTGCGGATCGAAGACGGGAAGGCGGTGGGAGAATTTCAGATGCTGGTGAATCCGGGATTTCCTCTTGAGGAGAGTGTGACCCGGATTACAGGCATTACGGATGCCATGGCGGCAGAGGGGGAAGATCCGAAGCGGGCAGTGGAATCGTTTTTGTCCTTCTGCGGCGGACTTCCGATCCTGGGCCATCGGGTGATCTTTGATTACAGTTTCCTGAAGCGGGCGGCGGTAAATCTGGGTCATTCCTGGGAAAAAGAGGGGATCGATACGCTGGATTTGTGCCGCCGGTTCATGCCGGCAGAGGAGAGGAAAAATCTGAAGGATGCCTGCCGGTTTTTCGGCATTGCGGACAGGGGCAGCCACCGGGCTCTTTTGGATGCCTGGAGCGCCCATTTTCTGTATCAGGAACTGTGCCGGCGGTATTTGGGGGAGGATGAAAAACCGTTCCTTCCCAAACCGCTGATTTACAAGGTAAAAAGGGAACAGCCGGCTTCAAAAAGGCAAAAAGAACGCTTGCAGGAATTACTAAAATATCATAAAATAAAAGCACCTGTGCAAATCGACGGTTTGACCAGGAATGAGGCGTCCCGTATGGCGGACAAAATCACAGCAAAATATGGAAGAATATAAAAGAGGTGATAATCCATGATGAACATGCGTAAAAATAGAAAAAGACAGATCGTTTCTGCGGTTATTGTCGTTGTTCTGATTGCGGCCATGGTGATCCCGACGGTCGCAATATATCTGCGTTAGTGAGGAGAATTATGAAAAAGCACAGGTTTTGCACAGCGGCTCTTTTGGGAGCGGCTGTTGTAAGCTGCTGGGGG
Organism: Candidatus Caccovicinus merdipullorum; assembly: GCA_018715905.1. Classification (GTDB taxonomy): domain Bacteria; phylum Bacillota; class Clostridia; order Lachnospirales; family Lachnospiraceae; genus Caccovicinus; species Caccovicinus merdipullorum. Next base: position 28,681 of record DVKS01000069.1, read on the forward strand.
GGAATGGATTCGTTTGCCGCAGAGGCCGTGATCACACAGGATCCGGCAGCACGTGCCGGTGATGTGTCCTGCCGGATTCCCCAGGGGCTGTCAGTGGGAGACCGTTCTCTGGAAGGCCTTACTCTGGACGAGGCTCTGGAGACGGTTTCGGCTTATGTGGACGAACTGCTGGCGCGGCCGGTTACACTTACGGCGGGGGAAAGCAGCATCACGGCGGCAGCCGGTGAGCTGGGCGTGACGTGGAGCAATGAAGAAGAAGTGACAGAGGCGGTGAGCCTCTATGAAAACAGCAACCTTCTGAAGCGCTATATGATCCAGGAAGACTTAAAGCAGGAACCGGAGTCGGTTCCGGTAGTCACCGAGATCAGCGCCGAGGGCGTAGAGCAGTTTGTGTCCGGACATTTAAGCGGCGTTGGCCAGGAGGCCCAGGATGCCGTGATTGTAAGAGAAAACGGTGAATTTATTATTACACCGGAGGTCACCGGCTACGCGGTGGATATGGAAGCCACCTGCCAGGCGCTGCGGGAGGCTTTGGGACAGGGACTGGAACAGGAAATTCTCGTCCAGGCAGTGGTGAAGGAGACGGAACCGGAAGTGACGGCTGCAAAGCTGGAGACCATCCAGGATGTACTGGGAACCTTTTCCACAGATTTTTCCAGCAGCGGAGCGGCCCGATCCACCAACCTTTCGGTAGGCGCTGCCAAGATCAACGGCCGGGTGCTGATGCCGGGAGAAACGCTGTCAGGCTACGAGTGCCTGCAGCCTTTTACAGAGGCCAATGGCTATAAAGCAGCTGCTTCTTATGAAAACGGCCAGGTGGTGGACAGCATAGGCGGCGGCGTATGCCAGATTTCCACAACCTTATATAATGCGTCGCTTCTGGCGGAGCTGGAGATTACCCAGAGACAGAACCATTCCATGACGGTAGGATATGTGAAGCCTTCCCAGGATGCGGCCATTGCCGGCACTTATAAAGACATCAAGGTAACGAATCCTTATGACACTCCAGTCTATATTGAAGGCTACACCAAAGGAAGAACCATTACGTTTACCATATACGGTCAGGAGACCAGACCGGAGAACCGGAGCATCCGGTTTGAGTCAGAGACTTTGCAGAGGATCGATCCGGGTGCGCCCAAGGAGGTGCTGAATACTTCCCTTGCACCGGGAGCAAGAGTACAGATCCAGTCAGCCCATACCGGGCTTAAGTCCCGCCTGTGGAAGATCGTGACGGTAGACGGTGTGGAGCAGGAGAGGACCATCGTATCTTCCGATACGTATAATGCTTCCCCGGCTATCATCCAGATAGGACCGCCGGTACCAGTTGTTCCGGAAACCCAGAGCCAGACTATTCCGGAGACGGCGGCCGGTGAGGGTGTGACGGGCGAGAGTACGGACATAACTGCCGGTCAGAATCCGGCAGGAGAAGCTGCCGGGGAAAGCGCAGCTCCCGATGTGTCCGCTGCGCCATCGGCAGAGACAGCGGGCGAAAGCGGAGCGCAGAGTGGGCCTGCTGCGCCATCGGCGGAGACTGCGGCAGAGAGCGCAGGCCAGAGTGGGCCTGCCATACCGCCGGCAGAGACCGGCACAGAGAGTGCAGGTCCCGATGCATCGGCTGCGCCGTCAGGAGAGGCTGCTGCCAGCCAGGTCGCGCCGGCGCCGTCGCCTGAAGTGATGCAGTAAGTGCGGAGGGATAAAGATGCTGGAAGATGAAAGAAAAGGACGGATGAAGCCGGGGCAGGACCTGGTGGCAGTGGGCCGGATCGGACGGCCGGGCACCAGGGCACTGGCAGAGGGGCGGAAAGAAGAACTTTCCAGATGGTTTTCTCAAAATTATCAGAAACAGATTGCAGAGAGCCGGGAGCCGGAGGTTTCCCGGCATCTGGACTATTTTAGGGAACTGGGAGCTGCGGCATATGAGCCTGCAGGCCGGGGCGGGATTTTAAAGGCCATCTGGGATCTGACGGGAGCCTGCCGCGCCGGGGCCGTGTTCTGGCTCAGACGGATTCCGGTGGGACAGGATACCATCGAAGTCTGCGAGCGGTGCGGGGCCAATCCCTACCGTCTCTGGTGCGGCAGCTGCATGGTTCTGGCTGCCCAAAACGGCGGGCGGATCGTGGAAGCTTGCCATGAACTGGGGATCCCCGCAGCCGTTATCGGACAGGTAACAGAAGGGATTGCCAGAGAAATGCGTCATGGCGATGAGACCGGTTATCTGGAGCGGCCGAGAGAAGATGAACTGGTCCGGATCCTTGGAGCAGAACAGGCTGCGGCTCTTTTATCAAAGGAGGGAATCCCGGCAGAAGAACTGCTTCTGATGGAGCCTTCCCCGGCAGACGGGGATCCGGGAATGGAGGAAGAAGAATGAGAGAAAAGATTTTGGCGGTAATTGAAAAGAACAGCCGCATTGATATCAAGGATCTGGCGATCCTTCTTGGCGAGAGCGAGATTGCTGTTGCCAATGAAATTGCAGAGATGGAGAAAGAGCACATTATCTGCGGCTACCATACCCTGATCAACTGGGACAATACCAGCGATGAGAAGGTGGTTGCCCTTATCGAGGTGAAGGTGACTCCCCAGAGAGGCATGGGATTTGACAAGATCGCGGAGCGGATCTACCAGTACAGCGAGGTGGAATCCGTGTATCTGATGTCCGGCTCCTTTGATTTTACCGTATTTATCGAAGGAAAGACCATGCGGCAGGTGGCACAGTTTGTGGCAGAAAAGCTGTCTCCCATGGAGTCGGTGTTAAGCACAGCTACCCATTTCGTGCTGAAAAAATACAAGGACCATGGAACCATTATCGCGGAACCGGTTCAGGATGAAAGGATGCTGATTACCCCATGAGAAACCCGCTGTCAGATAAGATCGTGACCATCCCGCCTTCCGGGATCCGGAAGTTTTTTGATATTGTAAGTGAGATGAAGGATGCCATTTCTCTGGGTGTGGGCGAGCCGGACTTTGATACGCCGTGGCATATCCGGGAGGAAGGCATTTATTCTCTGGAGAAGGGCCGGACCTTTTATACTTCCAATGCAGGCCTTCGGGAACTGAAAGTGGAGATCTGCCGGTACTTAAGCCGTCGTCAGGAAATTTCCTATGATCCGGACCATGAAGTGATGGTTACGGTAGGCGGAAGCGAAGCCATTGACCTTGCCTTAAGAGCCATGCTGAACCCGGGAGATGAGGTGCTGATCCCCCAGCCAAGCTATGTCTCCTATGTGCCCTGCACCATTCTGGCAGACGGCGTGCCGGTGGTGATTGAACTGGAGGAGAAAGACCAGTTTAAGCTTACGGCAGAGAAGCTTCGGGAAAAGATCACGCCCAGGTCCAAGATCCTGGTTCTTCCATTTCCCAATAACCCTACCGGTGCGGTAATGGGAAAGGAGGATTTGGAAGCAATCGCGAAAGTGGTGGAAGAGCATGACCTTTTTGTGATTTCTGATGAGATTTATTCGGAACTGACTTATGAGCAGAAGCATGTGTCCATTGCATCCATTCCCGGCATGAAGGAGAGGACCGTCTTGATCAACGGCTTTTCCAAATCTTATGCCATGACCGGCTGGCGTCTGGGTTATGCCTGCGCTCCGGCCATGATCCTGACGCAGATGCTTAAGATCCATCAGTTTGCCATTATGTGTGCTCCCACTACCAGCCAGTATGCCGCGGTTTCGGCTCTGCGGAATGGAGATGGAGATGTGGAGATGATGCGGGAGTCTTATAACCAGAGACGCCGGTATCTGATGCACGCTTTTAAGGAGATGGGGCTGGAATGCTTTGAGCCGTACGGCGCTTTCTATACCTTCCCCAGCATTAAGCGTTTTGGCATGACTTCCGATGAATTCGCAACAAAGCTTCTCCAGGAGGAAAAGGTGGCAGTGGTTCCCGGGACGGCATTCGGGGACTGCGGAGAAGGATACCTGCGGATTTCCTATGCCTATTCCCTGAAGAGCCTGAAAGAAGCGCTGGGCCGCATCGACCGGTTTATCCGGAAACTGGACGAAAAGGGGTGAGGCTGTGAATATCGTACTTTATGAGCCGGAGATGCCGGCCAATACGGGAAATATCGGAAGGACCTGCGTGGCCACCAATACGCGCCTCCACCTGATCGAACCTCTGGGCTTTAAGATCAATGAAAAGGCGTTAAAGCGCGCCGGACTGGATTACTGGGATAAGCTGGATGTGACCGTTTATCCGGATTTTGAAGATTTCCTGGAAAAGAATCCGGGGGCGAAGATCTATATGGCCACCACCAAGGGACAGCATGTCTATACGGACATTTCCTATCCGCCGGACTGCTATCTTATGTTCGGGCCGGAGAGCCGGGGGATTCCGGAGGAGATCCTCATAAAACATCCGGAAAGCTGCGTGCGGATCCCTATGTGGGGGAACATCCGTTCCCTGAATCTTGCGAATTCTGTAGCTATCCTTCTTTACGAGGCGCTGCGCCAGAATGGATTCGAGAAGATGACCATGGAAGGGCACCTTCACCGGCTTGCCTGGGACGGGGATGCACCTTGCTGATTTTTTGGGGGAAGTGACCGGCGGCATAGATTTTTCATGAAAAGAATAAATAACCTGCCAGATGCCTATAATAGAAAAAAATAGGTACAGGCAGGTTTTTTATTTATGAGATTGCTGGAACAGATGCGGATCCGGCCAAGGCCGGAGATTTATTACTTTAATACACGGCGGGAATTCCGCCCTCAGATCCTGGCAGCGAAGCTGGAGGAGCTGATCCGGCAGGAATTTCTGCGGGGGAAAGAAGGCGTAATCTTTTTGTGTATCGGGACAGACCGTTCCACCGGGGACAGCCTTGGGCCTCTGATCGGCCATAAGCTGAAAGAACGGCAGGACCCGGGGCGGAATGCCAGGAAGAGAGGCGGCCCGCTGGTGTACGGAACCCTTGAGCGGCCTATCCATGCCATGAATCTGGAGCAGTACCGGAATTTTGTGATGGATCAATTCCCGCGCCGGGTGGTGGTGGCTGTGGATGCCTCGGTGGGCAATCTGGAACATGTGGGATATGTAACCCTGGGAAAAGGTTCTCTTAAGCCGGGGCTGGGAGTCAGCAAGGATCTGTGCGAGGTAGGGGATATTTTTATTACCGGCATTGTGGGGAGCTACACCAGTTTTGACCCGGTTATGCTTCAGAGCGTCCGTCTGTCTATCGTCATGCGGATGGCGGACTGCATTTGCGACAGTATCTGCCTTGTCGAAAATTTCTGGGATTTCCCGTCTGTGGTTTGACAATTTTTTCAAAAAACCTGTGCTATGCTTTCCATGTTGAGGGTAAACCAGGAAAGCAGGTGATGGCATGGGTGAATTGTATGAGCCGTATCCCAGGCTGCCGAAAAATTTCCGGCAGATCGGGGAGCGGGACGATATTGTGCGGGTATATGTGGAAGACTATGTGAATACGTATTTAAAGCGTCTGTTCCCTGCAGGGGGACAAGATCTGCGGGCAGGTCTTCTGCTGGGAAATACAGAAGAACACGGCGGTCTTTCTTATGTTTTTATTGACGGCGCGCTGGAGATGGAAAATGTAACGGAGACGGGAGAAAAGGTGGTATTTACGGAAGAAAGCTGGCAGAAGGCTTACCAGGCCATGGAGGAGATGTTTCCAAAGAGAACGGTCCAGGGATGGTTCTTGTGCGGTGCGCCGGGCTGCCAGCTGAGTCCGTTAAATTACTGGAAGCAGCACAGCCAGTATTTTTCCGAAAAGAACAAGCTGATGTACTTAAACAGCGGGCTGGAGGGAGAAGAAGCACTTTATATTACCTCCAGCGATGGATTTTACAAGCTGCGGGGGCACTGTATTTACTACGAAAGAAATCAAATGATGCAGGATTACATGGTGCTTCGGAAGGACAACAGACGGGTGGAAAGCGGAGGAAGCGATCCGGTGATCCGGGATTTTCGAAGAAAGATGGAGCAGAAAAAGGAGATGGTACGGGATCAGAACCATACCATTCATTTCCTGCGGGGAATGTGCGGATGCCTGGCAGTCCTTACGTTAGCGGGAGGGGTGGCGGCATTAAACAGTGTAGAAAAGATGAAGGATATGGAAGCTGTTATGGCATCGGTGCTTCCCGATGCGGATGCGGTGGCCGGCGTGTTTTCTCCCGGCGGAGGAGGTAATACGGAAGCCGGGGTGATGACAGAAAGCGAAAGAGAGGCTGCAGAAGATCCGGGGGCTGGAATGGGAATTATCGTGGAGGAAGCATCCGGTGATGTATTTCCCACAGCTGCTGTTGAAGACAGCGGAGAGAGCAAAGCCTCTGGTCCATCTGACGCATCGGAAGACAGACTGGCATCTTCGCAGCCTGATTCGTCCGGAGAAACAGAAAGCTTTGGCCAGTCTGCAGAAGCGGTATCCGGCCGGGCATCCGGTCGGCAGCTGGAGCCGGAACCGGGTCAGAGTGTCTATGTGGTTCAGGAAGGCGATACTCTGTATGGAATCTGCTTTAAACTATACCAGAATCTGAGCCGTGTAGATGAAATCTGCCGGATAAACGGGCTGGATGACGTAAATATGCTGGAAGCTGGGCGGCGCCTGATCGTGCCGTAATCGGAAACAAATCCTGTTAAAAAGATAATGCGCTCTGGAATAAAATGTTGTATACTAAGGATAAATTCTGCAGGCTCCGGCCGCCGGAAGAAAGCTTTGGCGGCATCAGAAGGACAGGCATCAGGAGGAGGTGTTAGGAGAACACGAATGGATGAAAAAAATACGATGAACCGGGATACCCTGAACCGGGAAATGAAAAAGCAGCAGCTTCGCCGGCAGATCGTGCCGCCGCCTGCGGCTGCTTTACCGGAACCGGAATCCAGCGAGGAGGAGCTTCGGGAAGCCCATAAAAAGGCGGTGCGGCGCAGAATGGTGATTGCCATTGTGATCCTGGTGATTGTGGCCGCCGGAGCAGCCGGTTTTTTCTACTGGTCAAGGTACCATGAATATACAGAATATGCAGTTTCCTGGGAAGCAGATATTCTTGCCGGCGACGGAGAGGCCAGGACGGAAAGCAGCTTTACCGGTTATGTGGATTTTGGAAGCAATATCATCAAATACACCAAGGACGGCGCATCTTATATTGATTCACGGGGAAAGACCATATGGGTGCAGACCTATGAGATGAAATCCCCCATAGCCGCAGTAAATGGCGATTATGCTGTAATTGCGGATCAGCAGGGGAACAGCATCTATATCTGCAATGAAGAAGGCTGCCAGGGCGTGGCCACCACCCTTTTGCCCATCGTAAAGGTAACGGTGTCAGCCCAGGGTGTGGCAGGAGCCATTTTGGAGGATGCGAATTCCAACTACATAACATGGTTCCGGAGAGACGGCCAGCAGCTGGATATTACCATTAAATCCAGGCTTTCCGGAGACGGATATCCTCTGGATTTCAGTTTTTCTCCCGATGGAAATAAGGTGATCTGCTCTTACGTCTATCTGAATAACGGAATGATGGACAGCCGAGTGGTGTTTTATGACTTTTCTGAAATTGGGAAAAACACATCTCCCAAACGTCTGGTAGGCGGATTTGATGATATTTTTTCCGGTACGATCGTGCCCAGAGTCCGCTTTTTGACGGATATTTACTCCTTTGCCTGTTCGGACCAGGGATTGACTTTTTTCAGTTCCGAGAATCTGGCATCGCCGGAAGTGCTGGCGCAGACTGTGGCAGAGGGGGAAATCTGCAGCTTGTTTTATTCCTCTGAGCATGTAGGGATTATTGTGGCAAACAGCGAGGGAGAGAATCCGTACCATATGGAAATTTACAGTCCGGCGGGAAAGCTTCTGCTGCGCAGGGATTTCGATTTCCAGTATAAAGAAGTTTCTTTTGGCGGAGATCAGATTTTTTTGTGGAATGAGGATACTCTCCAGATTTATAATCTGGCGGGAACGTTAAAATTCAGCGGCACCTTTGACAGTACCATATCAAAGGTCACCAGGGGACGGTTCCCAAATACATATATTATTACGGATCCGCAGAGGATGAGGGAGATCACGCTGCAGCGTTAGAGCAGAATGATCTGCCGGATAGAAAAAATGGAACAGAAGAAAAGGAGAAAAAGAGATGGGAAGTAAGTGCATTGGAATTGATATCGGGGGGACTACGGTAAAGATCGGTATCTTTACCACTGAGGGACAGCTGCTGGAAAAATGGGAGGTTCCTACCAGAAAGGAAAATAACGGAAATCAGATTCTCCCCGATGTAGCGGCATCCATTGAGAAAAAGCTTCAGAAAATGGGAATTGACAAAGCGGATGTGGTGGGAGCCGGGATGGGGGTTCCGGGGCCGGTCCTGCCTGACGGAAGTGTGGAAGTATGTGTGAACCTGGGATGGAAAAATGCCAATCCCCAGAAAGAATTAAGCGGGCTTTTAGGCGGTATGCTGGTGCGCAGCGGCAATGACGCAAATGTAGCAGCCCTTGGCGAGATGTGGCAGGGCGGCGGAAAGGGTTATCGGGATATCGTGATGGTGACCCTGGGAACCGGCGTAGGAGGCGGCGTGATTATTGATGAAAAGATCATTGCCGGCCGCCACGGACTGGCAGGAGAGATCGGTCATATTCATGTGCGGGATGAGGAGACGGAATACTGCAACTGCGGAGGCAGAGGCTGTCTGGAGCAGGTGGCTTCCGCTACCGGAATCG
>DVKS01000070.1 GCA_018715905.1 Candidatus Caccovicinus merdipullorum
CGCCGCTGAAGAATTCGGCTATCGCTCTTGCAGTCCATGTGGTCCTGCTTCTTGTGATGCTGTATGGACTGAAGTGGGGAATTTATGCGGTGATTTTTTCCAATATTTTATTTGCACTTCTTATGTGCGTGCTGAACGGAAGATCGATCCGCAGATATCTAGATTACCGGCAGGAGTACCGGAAGACGTTTGTGCTGCCGTTTTTCAGCTCGGTTCTTATGGGAGCGGCGGCCTTCGGTGTGTCTGCTCTGCTGGAGTACCTTCTTCCGGAAGGACGGCTGTGGCTGGCTGTGCAGGTTTTTGCGGCTGTGACAGCTGCGGCTGCAGTATACGGAGCAGGTCTTTTGAAACTGGGGGCTGTGGATGAGGTAGAACTTTACGGCATGCCGGCGGGACGCCGTCTGGTGCGCATTGCCAGGAAATTCCGCCTTCTGCCTTAATACAGAAGGGATAAAAATCTCACCGGATTATGGTTAAAATGGAAAAGAAAAGCAGATACTATACTTTGGAAAAGGAGGAGATCCATGAAAAAGTATCGTTACTGCTTTCTTTTGCTGTTAGGCATGGTTCTGGTGGTACTGGTCGCTTCCCTGTTCTTTCTTCCGGAACGGATAGACGAGGAAGCACCCTCGGAGACGGAGCGTGTTCTTTCTCCCGAAGAAACCGGAGAGACGGTGAAGGAAGACCAGATTGTCATCAATCAGGAGCAGGTGGAGCCGGCCGCGCCGAAGGAGAATTATCTTCTTGTATCGGAAGATGGGTTCCTTCTGGTTTTCGGCAGCAGCCGGTCGGAAATCTGCCTGTACACGCATATTCCTATCCTGGATTTTCCAGGAGAGGAGCAGGATAAACTCCGTCAGGGAATATGGTTTGAGACAATGGAGGAAATTTACAGTTACCTGGAATCTTATACCAGTTAACAGAATGCCGTTTTTCCAGATTTCCGGTTGCATGAAAAGAGGAAAACCGATAGAATAGTGACGAAAGGGAAGGGAATCGGATGAAAAAACAAGTGGCTGTGATCGGCGGAGGCGCTGCCGGTCTGACTGCTGCCATATGGGCGGCCAGATCCGGCGCTTCAGCCGTTATACTGGAGCATACTGACCGGGTGGGAAAGAAGATTTTGTCCACAGGAAACGGAAGGTGCAATTTGACGAATTCAAAGATGGAGGCTTCCTGTTACCGCAGCGGCGATCCGCAGTTTCCTATGGAAGCAATCAGCCAGTTCGGGTGGAAGGACACCCTCCGCTGGTTTTCTTCCATGGGACTTTTATGCCGCTGCCGCATGGAGAGCTATTATTATCCCATGTCGGATCAGGCCTCTGCCGTCCTGGACTGTCTGCGGATGGAATGCAGCCGTCTGGGAATAACGATTCGCACGGGAATTCAGCCGGAACGGATCCGGAGGATGCGGGAAGGGCGCAGATCCTTTTATGAGATCATGACAGATCAGGGAGAGGTGCGGGCCGATGCGGTGATCCTGGCCTGTGGCTCCAAGGCGGCTCCCAATACCGGTTCCGACGGCAGCGGCTATGAGTTGGCAAAGTCTCTGGGACACCGGATCATCAAGCCGCTTCCGGCTTTGGTGCAGCTGCGCTGTCAGGGAAACCATTACCGGCAGCTGGCAGGTATCCGCACAGAAGCGGATTTAAGGCTTCTGGTTAATGACCGGGAGATGTGGAGAGAACGGGGAGAACTGCAGATCACCGATTACGGAATTTCCGGGATCCCGGTGTTCCAGTTAAGCCGTTTTGCTGCCAGGGGAATGGACGAGGGAAAGAAAGTGCGGGTGATGATTGACTTTCTCCCCTTTATGGATAAAAAAGAAAGCCGCATTTTCCTGGAACAGCGTTTTGCGGAGTTTGGAGACAGGAATGGAGAGGACTTCCTTACCGGAGTTCTCCATAAAAAGCTGGCGGCGGTCCTCCTTAAAATGGCCGGCATCCGCTTAGATCAGCCGGTGTCATCTGCCAGCATCCGGCAGCGGGATCATTTGCTGCGGGCCATAAAAGAATACGAAGCTCTGGTCAGCTCGGTAAATCCCTTTGCCAATGCACAGGTCTGCTGCGGCGGCGTGGATGTGCGGGAGGTGGATCCATCTACCATGGAATCCCGCCTTATGGGGGATATTTATTTTGCCGGGGAGATCCTGGATGTAGATGGTATCTGCGGCGGGTATAACCTGCAGTGGGCCTGGTCGTCCGGGAAGGCGGCCGGCTGCCGTGCGGCACAGAAAAGGAGACAGGAATGATACGAATTACACAGGTAAAGCTGCCTCTTGACCATACATACGAAGATTTAAAGATCAGGACGGCAAAGCTTCTTCGGATATCCGATCAGCAGATCGGGGCCGTTCATATTGTGAAACAGTCGGTAGATGCCAGAAAAAGGGAGGAGATCTGCTATTCTTACGTGCTTGATGTGGAATGCCAACGGGAAGAAGCTGTGCTCCGGCGCTGCAAAAACCGCAATGCTTCCATCCGGAAGGATAGGCCCTATCAATTCCCAAAGCCGGGAAAGGATATTCTCAATGATCCGCCGGTGATTGTGGGCAGCGGGCCCTGCGGCCTTTTCTGCGCACTGATGCTGGCGCAGCACGGATACCGCCCGCTTCTTTTGGAGCGGGGAGGTCCCGTAGAGGAACGGACAAAAAAGGTAGAGCAGTTCTGGAAGGGCGGAAAGCTGGATCCAGAGTGCAATGTACAGTTTGGCGAAGGCGGAGCCGGCACGTTCTCCGATGGAAAGCTGAACACCCTGGTTAAAGATCCTGTGGGGCGGAACCGGGAAGTTTTAGAGATATTTGCCCGATTCGGGGCAGACCCGTCCATATGCTACGTAAACAAGCCCCATATTGGCACCGATGAATTAAGCCGCATCATTCCGGCCATCCGCCGGGAGATCATCCGGCTTGGCGGACAGGTGCAGTTTTACAGTAAGGTTACCGATCTGATCATTTCAGAAGGCCGGATTGCGGGGCTGGAGATCAATGGAGAACGGCGGATTCCGGCTGAGGCGGTGATCCTTGCCATCGGACACAGCGCCAGAGACACCTTCCGGATGCTGCTGTCCCGCCAGGTGCCTATGGAGGCCAAGGCTTTTGCAGTGGGCGTGCGGATCCAGCATCCCCAGGAGATGATCGATGAATCCCAGTACGGAAAGGAAGCAGCCGCCATTCTGGGGCCGGCCAGCTATAAGCTGACCCACCAGTGCGCAAATGGGCGGGGCGTATACTCCTTCTGCATGTGTCCCGGCGGGCTTGTGGTAAATGCCTCTTCGGAGCCGGGGCGCCTGGCGGTAAACGGCATGAGTTACCATGCCAGGGACGGAAAGAACGCAAACAGCGCCTTGATCGTAACAGTAAAACCGGAAGATTTCGGCGGAGAAGGTCCCTTGGCCGGTGTATCCTTTCAGCAGAGGCTGGAAGAAAAGGCATATGAGCTGGGACAGGGAAAGATCCCGGTGCAGCTTTACGGCGATTTTCGGGAGGGGCGGATTTCCGGCGATTTTGGCGATGTGACCCCGGCTTTTGCAGGCAGCACCGCATTTGCCGACTTAAATCAGATCCTGCCGGATCCGGTGTCGGAGTCTCTGAAGGAGGGAATCGAATCCTTCGGGCAGAAGATTCCCGGCTTTAGCCGTCCGGATGCGGTTCTGGCTGCGGTGGAAAGCCGCACTTCATCGCCGGTGCGGATTAACCGGGATGAACATATGGAAAGCGCAGTAAAAGGCCTCTTTCCCTGCGGAGAGGGGGCCGGCTATGCAGGCGGTATCACATCAGCTGCCATGGACGGTCTGCGGGCAGCCGAGGAGCTGGCCGGACGCTACCGGCCATTTGACTGTTCAGAAGAAAATGCTTGATAATTGCGGAGATAGAAAGATGGAGACAGATTACAGAAAAAGACTGAAGACAAAAAAACGGATTGTAATTAAAGTAGGGTCCTCTACACTGACCCATCCGGAGACGGGAGACCTGCACCTGGCAAAGATTGAAAAACTGGTGCGCATGATCTGCGACCTGAAGGGCCAGGGAAAGGATGTAATCCTGGTTTCTTCCGGCGCCATTGCAGCCGGCCGGCAGGCGCTGGGACACCGGAAACGGCCGGATACCCTGGCAGAAAAGCAGGCCTTTGCAGCAGTAGGCCAGGCGCGGCTGATGATGGTCTATCAGAGAATGTTCTCGGAATATAATCATACGGCAGCCCAGGTGCTTTTAACCAAACATACCATGCTCAGCGACAGTTCCCGCTACAATGCCCAGAATACCTTTGAGGAACTGTTAAAACTTGGAGCGGTTCCTGTTGTAAATGAAAACGATACGGTATCAACTTCGGAAATCCCCCATGTGGATACCTTTGGCGACAATGACCGGCTTTCTGCTGTGGTTGCTGCCCTGGTAGGGGCAGACCTTTTGATTCTTCTTTCTGACATTGACGGGCTGTATTCAGATGATCCGAAGCTTCATCCGAATGCAAAGTTTATCAGCCTTGTAACGGAGATCGACACGGATCTTCTGGCTATGGGAAAGGCGACTTCCAGCAGCGATGTGGGAACCGGCGGCATGTCAGCCAAACTGTCTGCGGCACGGATCGCTACGGACAGCGGCACCGACCTGGTGATTGCCAATGGAGCAGATCTGGGCATCATTCAGCAGATCATGGATGGTGAGGAGAAAGGAACCCTTTTCCTGGCCCATCCCAACAAAGACTTTGACTTGATGGATTACTTAAGCGGCATGAATTAGGCATGAGAACAAATTTCAAAAGAAAGGACGGCTGAAATGGAGCAGGAAAAGATTGACCGAATCAATACCCTCTATCATAAATCCCAGGCAGTGGGACTGACAGAAGAAGAAAAGAAGGAACAGGAAGCGCTGCGGAAAGAGTATATCGCTGCGATCCGAAGAAGCCTTCGCGGAAACTTAAACCAGATTTCCATTCAGGAAAAGGACGGTACCATTACGAACCTGGGTGAAAAATATGGAAAAGGAAAAGATGACTAAGAGGGAGATCCGAAACCGCATGGCGGCCCTGCGCAGGCAGGTGACGGCAAAACAGAAAGATGCCTGGGACCGGGCGATTGCGGATCGTTTCTTCAGAATGGCAGAAGAAGCCGGCTGTCTGGACGGCCGCCCGGTTTATCTTTATATGGATATCCGGAACGAGGCCGGAACCAGGGGGATCCTTAAGGCGCTTTGGAAGCGAAAGATCCCGGCGGCCCTTCCCAAGATGGAAGGGGATAAAATCCGCTTTTATCTGGTAGAAACGCCGGATGAACTGATGCCGGGAGCCATGGGGATCCTGGAGCCGGTCTGGGGTCTGGAGCAGGCAGACTGCAGGGAAAGCCTGGTCCTTACGCCAGGGGTGGCCTTTGACCGGTCTTTGGGAAGGCTGGGATACGGAGGCGGATATTATGACCGCTTTTTTGCAGAAGAGCCGGAGCATCCCCGATGGGGTCTGGCCTATGATTTTCAGATACTGGATGAACTTTTTCTGGACCCCTGGGACTGCCGGGTGGACCGGATCATCACGGAAGGAGGAAGTATATGACGCTTCAGGAGATTGGACAGAAGGCAAAGGAAGTTTCCCACGTGCTGGGCATTCTGGGAACCGAAGAAAAGAACCGCGGACTGCGGGCTGTGGCAGATGCCCTGGTTTCCGGTCAGGACGGGATTCTGGCAGCCAATGAAAAGGATATGGAAAAAGCCAGGGAAAATGGCATGAGCCAGGGGCTCCTGGACCGGCTTAAGCTGACGCCGGCCAGAATCGAAGGTATGGCAGAGGGGCTCCGTCAGGTGGCCGATTTGGAGGATCCGGTTGGAGAAGTGATCTCCATGAAGCAGCGGCCAAACGGTCTGATGATCGGTCAGAAGCGGGTACCCTTAGGGGTGATCGGAATGATTTACGAGGCCCGCCCTAACGTTACAGCTGATGCCTTCGGCCTCTGCTTTAAAAGCGGAAATGCAGTGATCTTAAAAGGCGGAAGCGATGCCATTTATTCGAATCTGGCCATTGTGGAGCAGATCCGGAAAGGCCTTTCTGATGCAGGCCTGCCGGAGGATGCGGTTCTTTTGATTGCAGATACCAGCCGGGCTGTGACCCGGGATTTTATGAAACTGAATGAATATGTGGATGTTCTGATTCCCAGAGGCGGCGCAGGCCTGATCAAGACGGTAGTGGAGAACAGTACCATTCCCGTAATCGAGACAGGAACGGGCAACTGCCATATTTACGTGGATGAGACGGCAGATCTTTCCATGGCAGCGGATATTGTCTTTAATGCAAAGACCCAGCGCATCGGGGTATGCAATGCCTGCGAATCTTTAGTTGTTCATAAAAATGCTGCAGAAAAATTTCTGCCGGTGATCCGGGAACGGCTTGCCCAAAAGCATGTGGAGATCCGGGGAGATAAGCGGGCGTGTGCGATTGAGCCGTCCTTTGCAGAGGCATCAGAGGAAGACTGGGGAAAGGAGTATCTGGACTATATTCTTTCCTGCCGGATCGTGGATTCCCTGGATGAGGCCATCAGCCACATTAATCGTTACAGCACCGGTCACTCAGAAGCCATTGTCACAAAGGATTATGAAAGTGCCCAGAGATTTTTAAATGAGATTGACTCGGCGGCTGTTTATGTGAATGCTTCCACACGGTTTACTGACGGATTTGAGTTTGGTTTCGGGGCGGAAATTGGTATCAGTACCCAGAAACTTCATGCCAGAGGACCTATGGGATTGAAGGAACTTACAACAACAAAATATATAATTTACGGAAATGGTCAGGTTCGCCCTTGATATTTTCAGATAATTTTATAGAAATGTCCAAAAATAAAAGCGGATTTTGACACGATTTTAGCTTTACTACAACCTTTCGCCATGCTACAATGAAATAGCTGATTGTAAACGATATGTAAATAAAGGGAAAAGGAAAGGTAAAATAAGAATATGGATCTGTCATTTTCGTTTTTTTGTCAGCAGGTGATATCGAATCCGGTATTGCTTGTGACAGTTTTCCTTACGCTGTGCGTAATCTTTGTAAACGGCTGGACCGATGCGCCCAATGCCATTGCGACCTGCGTATCTACCCGCTCTATGGATGTGGATGCGGCCATAATCATGGCTGCGGTCTGCAACTTTATCGGTGTTCTGGTTATGACGATGATCAATTCCACGGTAGCTATGACCATAACCAACATGGTGAATTTCGGCGGGCACAATGAAAATGCGCTGATTGCTCTCTGCGCAGCATTGTTTGCTATTGTAGTCTGGGCAGTGCTGGCCTGGTATTTCGGGATTCCTACCAGTGAAAGTCATGCGCTGATTGCCGGTATTTCCGGTGCAGCCATTGCTCTTCAGGGCGGAATTGAAGGCATTAACGGTGCAGAGTGGGTGAAGGTCATCTACGGACTGGGACTTTCCACCATCCTTGGATTTGCCAGCGGCTTCATCGTGTGCAAGCTGGTGGGATTAATCTGCTACCATATGGATCGGCGCAGGACGGATGGATTCTTCCAATACGCCCAGATCGGCGGAGCGGCAGCTATGGCGTTTATGCACGGCGCTCAGGACGGCCAGAAATTTATGGGAGTGCTGCTGCTTGGAGTCTGCCTGATTAACGGAAATGAAAATACGTCCGGTGTAGCTCTGCCAGTTTGGATGATGCTTTTGTGTTCGGCAGTTATGGGCATCGGCACATCCATCGGCGGGAAGAAGATTATCAAATCGGTGGGAATGGATATGGTGAAGCTGGAGAAATACCAGGGCTTTTCAGCAGATATGGCCGGCGCATTCTGTCTGCTTCTTTCTTCGGTATTCGGTATCCCGGTCAGCACAACACATACGAAAACCACGGCAATCATGGGTGTCGGAGCAGTAAAACGCCTTTCGGCCATTAATTTTAAGGTTGTGCAGGATATGGTGCTTACCTGGGTCCTCACATTTCCAGGCTGCGGCTTTATCGGTTTTCTGATGGCCAAGATTTTCCTGGCAGTATTCTGAGTGAACCTTTATGCGCCGGCGGGCGGCGCACCAGCCATCCCATAAAAGTCTGGCGGCGCATTGGGCATCCCTGAATTAACGCCGCCTATCCGGCGGCAGGATTTTCAGAGAAAACGGTTGTAAAGATAAAAAACGCATACGCGAAGGAGAAGAATCATGTCCAAAAAGAAAGACAGCTATTATTTCGAAAATTTTGTAACTTGTGTAGAGTACAGCAGCAGGGCGGCAAGGATGCTGGAAGAGAACCTCATCCACTTCAGACGGGAGAATCTTAAGGACAGGCTGGATGAAATCCATCGGGTGGAGCATGATGCCGATCAGAAAAAACATGAGATGATAGGAGTTCTGGTAAAGGCGTTTATCACCCCTATCGAACGAGAGGATATTATTCTTTTAAGCCAGAGCATCGATGAGGTGACCGATAAGATCGAAGATGTTATGATTCGCCTTTATATTAATAATGTAAAGGACATCCGCCCGGAAGCGGTGGAATTCGCGGCTCTTCTGATCCAGTGCTGCGAGGCGTTAAGCCAAATGATGCAGGAATTTGAAAACTTTAAGAAGTCAAAGACGCTTCACGAGTGCCTGATCCGGATCAATGAACTGGAGGAGCAGGGAGACCGTCTGTTTATCAAATCCATGCGCAAGCTCCACAAGGAGACGGACAATGTGATCGATATTATTGCTTGGAGAGAGATCTTTAATTACTTGGAGAAATGCTGCGATGCCTGCGAGCATGTGGCGGACGCGGTAGAAAGCGTCATTATGAAAAATACCTGATGGACATTACAGTTTTGGATACGGCTGCCTGCAGTGGCAGTCGTTTTTGTATGCCTGGATCCTTTATCGGACATTTCACGGATCTGCGTTGAGATGCACATTTATAATTCCCATGCAATAAAGGTTGAAATCTATGCATATTATGGTATAATTATGAAATCGTTCTTAACAGAAGATACGGAAATGGAGGATAAGAAATGGGTGAAAAGAAGAAACATTTTAGTACGCCGCACACACTGGTGATTATCGTGTGCCTGATCTTTCTGGCAGTGGCTGCAACTTATTTTGTGCCGGCCGGAGAATTTGTGCGGTATGAAGATGAAGTTACCGGCAGGACCCTGGTTCAGGCCGGAAGTTATGCGACCACCGGAACCAATCCGGTGAGCTTTTTTAAGATTCCTGTGGTTATGTATCAGGGAATTCTGGAGGCAGCCGATGTAATCGCATTCCTTTTAATTATAGGAGGCGCATTTGAACTGGTCAATGTCAGCGGCGCAGTTCTGGCTCTGTGCCGAACTGTAGCCAAGCGGTTAAAAGGCCGTGAAATTTTTGTTGTGCCGATTTTCCTGGCGCTGTTTGCGCTTTTCGGCACCACTATGGGAATGTCAAACGAGGTGGCGATTTTCGTCCCCATTGGTATTACCATGGCGCTGACACTGGGACTGGACAAGGTAACGGGTATGGCCATGGTGACTGTAGGAGCGGTAACCGGTTTTACCGCCGGACTTCTGAATCCCTTTACAGTAGGTGTGGCTCAGGATATCGCAGGCGTGCCGCTGTTTTCCGGAATGGGATACCGGGCGGTGCTTCTGGTCTTTATGCTGGTGATTGATACGGTCTACATTATCGCCTATGACAAGATGGTTAAAAAGTATCCGGAGAAAAGCATCCTTTACGGACTGCCGGATGAAGAGGAATTTAAGGCAGATGATGGGAACGGAGAAAAAATGAATAACCGTCAGAAGGCCGTTTTGGTGGTTTTGTTCGGCACTCTGGCGATTCTGATCTACGGTCTGATGCGGTACCAGTGGTATTTTGAAGAGATGGCGGGACTTTTTCTGGCAATGGGAGTGATCTGCGGCTTTATTTCCGGCCTGTCTCCCAGTAAAATCGCTACTACATTTACTGCAGGAGCCAAGGGGATCGCGGGAAGTGCGCTGACGGTGGGTTTTGCAAGAGGAATCCAAATTGTTCTTTCGGATGCCATGATCATTGACACCATTGCCAATGTGGTGGCGCAGGCAGTAAATGCCCTGCCGGTTTCCATCCAGAGCATCGGCTTTTTCCTGGCCCAGACCGGTGTGAGTTTTGTAATCACATCTGGTTCCGGAATGGCAGCAGTGACCATTCCTCTGATGGCTCCTGTGGCAGACCTGATCGGACTGAGCCGGCAGACACTGGTACTGGCTTACCAGATGGGCGATGGATTCTCCAATCTTCTTCTTCCTACCACATCCAGCCTTTTAGGTACGCTGGCAGTGGCCAAGGTTCCCTATGGAAGATGGTTTAAGTTTATGCTTCCGCTGTTTTTGATCTGGACTGTTCTGGGATGCTTTATCATGGTTGGAGCAGTTGTCATAGGATATTAAGGCTTAGATATCATTATAACTAAGGAGAGGAACGATGAAAGAGAAGATTCAAAGTTATATCAAAGGGATCCTTCCGGAACTTTGTCAGATTTCCGACCGGATTTTTGATCTGGCAGAGATCGGATGTCAGGAATTTCAGTCCTGCAGGATTTTGGAAGAATATCTGGAAAAGAACGGATTCCAGGTGGAGCACGGGGTAGGCGGCATGGAGACGTCTTTCCGGGCTGTGTATGAGCAAGGAGAAGGCGGGCCGTCTTTCGGTCTTCTGGCAGAGTATGACGCTCTGTCCATGGGACACGGCTGTGGCCACCACATGCAGGGTCCGGTGATCCTGGGAGCTGCTATGTGCATAAAGGAACTGTGCGGAGATCAGCCCTGCAGGATTGTGGTTTACGGCACGCCGGCGGAAGAGACGCTGGGCGGAAAGATCATTATGCAGGAAAACGGATGCTTCCAGGATATTGACATTGCCCTGATGATGCATGCTGCGCCGGAAACCTGCGTGGATGTAAAGACCATGGCTCTTGAGAATTTCCGCGTTACTTTCCATGGGGTGGAATCTCATGCGGCCATGACTCCGGAGCGGGGAAGGAGCGCTCTGGACGGCATCCTGATCTCTTTCCAGGGAATTGAATTTATGCGCGAACATGTACTGGAAGATACGCGGATGCATTATACAATTCTGGATGCCGGCGGCCCCACCAATGTGGTTCCGGGCAAAGCGGTGGCGGAATACACGCTGCGCTCTTATAATACCCAGTATCTGGCGGAAATCGTAAACCGGTTTATGGATATTTTAAAGGGGTCGGCTCTGATTACGGGAACCACATATACGCTGGAGCGGGATCCGGTTTATAAGGCAAAGATTCCCTGCCTGCGCCTGAATGACCTGATTATGAAGCAGGCAGAAATTTTTGAGGCGCCGCGCCTTTCCCAGCCCAGGGAAAAGACCGGCTCCACGGATTTCGGAAATGTCATGTATGAAGTGCCGGGCTCCTGCATCCGCGTGGCATTTGTGCCGGCCGGGACCCCTGCCCATTCAGAAGGGTATGTAAAGGCTGGAAAATCAGAAGATGCCCATAAGGCAGTCATGTACGGAGCGGAGATCCTGGCAGGAACCTGTCTGGATATCCTTGCGGATCCGGCCCTTCTTGCAGAAATCAAGGATGACTTTGCACAGCGCAAGCAGATAATGGGGAAGGATATATAGAAGTGAAAGCGTTATTTTGCAAAGAATCGGATGTGGTTCTCCACTGGACCATGTCCGTGGTGGGAGGCTTTCTGGGAACGTATGCGATTCTGACCCATAACGGCACATTTGGCTCGGCGGAAACGGGAAATATGATGGAACTGGCGGTGGAGGTGACTTCTCTCGAACTGGATACTGTAGCTGTGCGGCTTCTGGCTTTTCTGGTTTTCGGAGCGGCCATTGTGATTTCTTATCTTCTGACCACTTACTCGAAATGGAATATGCGAAAGCTGGCCATCTGGATCGATGCAATTGGACTTTTAACAACGGTTTTTCTGCCGGATTCTTTGGATCCTATAGCAGGGCTGTATCCGATCTTTTTTTGTGCAGCGTTTCAGTGGGGGACGTACTGCGGTGCAGAAGGATATAACAGCGCCAGTATATTTATTACGAATAATTATAAACAGCTTCTTCTGGCCTGGACCCGGTATTTTATTGAGAAGGACCGGAAACTTTTGGCCAAAGCTGTTTTGTACTCCATGACGGTGGTTTCGTTTTTTGCAGGGGCATGCATCGGCTGCTTTTCCGTTTACAGCTGGGGGAAATACGGGGCCTTTGTCTGCCTGATCCCGCTGGTGGCTGCCAGGCTGCTTTTATGGGCAGGGGAGAAAGGATCATTTTAGTACTGCTGCCTTTTCCTGTACTGGGAAGGGGTTTCATGAAAGATCCGGCGGAAGGTATGGATAAAGCTGGAGACGCTTTTATAGCCGCACAGATGGGCGATTTCTTCTACGGAATGGTTTTCTGCTTTAAGATAATGGCAGGCCAGATCCATCCGGCAGCTGGTCAGATGGTCATGGAAGGACAGGCGGCAGATCTCTTTAAATTTCCGATGGTAATAATACTTGCTGATTCCCAGCATCTGTCCCATGGTGTCCAGGGTCAGATTTTCGGCACAGTGTTCCCGGATGTAATGGCTGGAGAAGAGGATTTCCTGACGGAAATTACTGCAGGCAGCTGCGGAAGGCATATCGCTTTCTGCAGCTGCCTTTTCCATTTCGCGGGCAATCAGGGTGATCAGCTTCAGAAATTCCGAGGCGATCTGGATATCTTTATAGACATCATCGGAGTCATAGAGCTGGTAGATGGAAAGGAGGCACTGCCTTATGTCTGCGTAATGTTCCATCCAGGAGCGTATCACAAAGATAGAAGAAGTCTTTTCCAGAAGAAGCTGAAAGGCCTGGAACTGATGGAGCCAGTCTGTGTCTGCCAGAAGGGTGTAATGGGAACCGCCTTCCTGGCCTTTTAATGGTCCTACACAGTGAAGGATCCCGGAGCCGATGAACAGGATTTCTTCCGCATCGGCAGTACAGGAAATCCGTTCTCCGGTACAGCCGTAAGGCCTGGTCATGGGCATGGTAATCTCCATGGCATTGTGATAGTGCATGGGATAGGTTTTGTGGTTCTTTTCCGAGTAAAAAAGCTGGAAATGCCGGTTGACGGAATAGGTAACGAATTCATAACCGTTTACAACTTTGTTTCTTGCCATGGCGCATCTTCCTTTCTGCCCTTAGGATAGCAAAAATCAGCAGAAATAGCAAGAATCAACAATGAATAAGCAAGAATGAAAATTGAAGAAAATCCGGGAAAAACCTATAATAAAGACATCACAGACAAGCAGAGAACCCGGGAAATCTGAACTGTCGCAAACAGCTGAAATAATGGAAAGGAAACAGAGTTCTTATGAGAAAGAAAACCTATGCTGCCAGAGTGCTGGCAGCAGTATTGGCGGGAACCATGATTTTACCTGGCTGCAGCGGACAGACAGAGACTGCCGCAGAAACAGACACTGCGGCTGAGGAGAGCCGGACTGAGGCATCATCTGAGGCGCAGACGGAGACACAGACAGAAGCGGCTGCAGAAGATGCAGTGGAAAAACCGGAAAAAATCACCTTTATGGTAGACGGTACGCTGGTAACCAAGGCCAACGGACAGGAAGAATGGGTAAACCGGTGGGAAGAGCTGACCGGGATCCAGCTGGAAATCATCCAGCCGGACCATACGGCTTATTATGATGTACTGGGGCAGACCATAGCCAGCGGTCCCGATAACTGGCCGGATGTACTGATTACCACCTCCCAGTATTATACCAACTATGCCAAGGAAGGCGTTCTGTGGGATATGACAGAGGCCTGGGAGAATTCGGAGATTAAAAGCTCCGGAAGGATCGTGAATGAAGATGTGGTAAACAGCCTGTATATTGATGATCATTTATACGGTCTGGCAACCGGCCCAGGTATGGGGTGCATTACCTATATAAAGAAACAGTGGCTGGATAATGTGGGGCTGGATGTTCCCACAACTTATGAAGAATACATTGAAGTTCTGGATGCCTTTACCAACGGAGACCCGGACGGAAACGGCGTAGATGGCGATACCTTCGGTGTATCGGCTGCCGGATTTATCAATGGGGAAGCGCCTTACGTTCAGTACCTTCCGGAGTTCTGGCAGGACGCCTATCCCACCTTTTATCAGAAGGAAGACGGAACCTGGGTGGATGGATTTACGGAAGACAGTATGAAGGAAGCCATCCAGCGTCTGCAGGATGCTTACAATGCAGGATATATTGAGAAGGAGACGCTTACCAATGCCACTTCCGACTGCCGGACGAAATTCTGGGAAAACAAATTCGGTATCTTTACCTACTGGCCCGGTTCCTGGCAGAAGCGTCTGTCGGAAGGTCTGGAAACCAATGGGTATGACGGCGAGCTGATTCCCATTGAGCCGATTGCTGAGGTGGGGGCCTATATTGACCGTACGCCGGTGGCACTGTGCATTACCACAGCCTGCGATAACCCGGAAGGCGTATTTAAGTATTTCTTTGAAACTGCGCTGGATGGCGGAGAAGTTCAGGAACTCTGGACTTACGGTGTGGAAGGCGTCCACTGGTCCACGGCTGCGGAAGAAGTGTGCGGCGTCTCCTATGAGGAAGGCCAGTTCCATATGCTGGAGAGCCGGGAATCGCCGGGAACCCAGTATGCAAAGGCATTTTTTGCAGGCGATAATCCTCTGGCCAGATTTGAGGAAGGAAAGGATATCGGCGAAGGAAGTTTTGATCCTATGGTTCTGGAAAGCAATGAACTGTTTAATGCCAACAGCCGGCCGGCCCAGCTTCCTGTATCCACAGAGGAGATGGCGCAGTATAACGGCGATCTGACTACCTTAAAGTATTCCATCATTGCGGACTGTGTGACCCAGGGGCTTTCGGTGGAAGAAGGCATGCAGCGCTTTGAAGAAGAAGGCGGAGCGGAGTGGTCCCAGATTATTCTGGACTCACTGAACAATTTGAACAATTAATAACAATAAATGGAATCCTCCCGTTATTCGGGGGGATTTCCGTGAAAAAGGAGGAAATAACAATGATTACGATTAAAAACCCTGTACTGACCGGATTTCATCCGGACCCGTCAATGATCCGTGTAGGGGAAGATTATTACATTGCGGTTTCCACATTTGAGTGGTTTCCCGGCGTGGAGATCTACCATTCAAAGAACCTGCGGGACTGGGAACTGGCTGTAAGGCCCCTGAACCGGCTTAGCCAGTTAAATATGACCGGGGAGGCTTCCTCCAAAGGTGTCTGGGCTCCCTGTCTGTCCTATCATAATGGGAAATTCTATCTGATCTACTCGGATATGAAAAGCACCGGCGTTTTTTATGACGTAAATAATTATCTGGTGACGGCAGAAGATATCCAGGGTCCCTGGTCTGAGCCTATTTATATGAATTCCAGCGGTTTCGATCCATCGCTTTTCCATGATGATGACGGGCGGAAATGGTTTGTCAATATGTTCTCTGATTTCCGTACCTGGAAAGTCCGCTTTTCCGGAATCGTCCTTCAGGAATACTCGGAAGAGGAACAGCGGCTGACCGGCGAGCCTGTGCGGATTTTTGCCGGCACACCGGCCAGGACCACAGAAGGCCCGCATCTGTATAAGCGAGACGGCTGGTATTATCTGTTCTGCGCAGAAGGAGGAACGGGCGTGCGCCATCAGGAGACGGTGCTTCGCAGCCGGAACGTGGAAGGGCCTTATGAGGTAAGTCCCTTTACGCCTTTGATTACCGGATGGCCCTATGCGGATAATCCCATCCAGAAGGCCGGACACGCAAGTCTTGTGGAGGGAAACAACGGAGAATGGTATCTGGCGCACCTGTGCGGCCGTCCGGTGGAAGGAAAATACTGCATTCTTGGCCGGGAGACGGCTATCCAGAAGGTGGTCTGGGAGAATGACTGGCCAAGGCTTGCCGGCGGGAGCAGTAAGCCACAGACGGAAGTAGAAGTAAATTACCCGGATACAGATGACGAAACACGGCAGAAAGGGGCAGGCTATTTCGGAGACTGGCGGGATGATTTCTCGGGAAGCACCTGGGATGCCCACTTCCAGACTCTCCGCGTTCCTATGGGGGATAAGGCTTCCATGACGGCGCGTCCCGGATGGCTTCGCATGTACGGCCGGGAATCCCTGGAATCCTGCTATGATCAGAGCTTCCTTGGGTTCCGGCAGCAGCATTTCTGTGTTCAGGCAGACACAAAAGCCGAGTTTGCGCCGGTGAGTCACCAGCAGATGGCCGGACTGACCTATTTCTACAATGGAAGCTGCTTCTATTATCTGTATGTGACCCATGATGAGGAACTGGGCCGTGTGCTGACGGTGATGCGGAAGCTTCCGGAAGGCTTCGATATGCCGGCCGGTGCGGGAATTCCGCTTCCCCAGGAAGGTCCGGTATGGATGCGGATGATGGTGCGTTACGGTGATGCACAGTTTTACTACTCTCTGGACGGGGAGAAATACGAAAAGATCGGACCGCAGCTGGATGCCCGGCGGATGTCCGACGAGGAAGGGCCGGGACGGTTTACCGGCGCGTTCTTCGGCATCTGCTGTCAGGATATTTCCGGAAGAAGAAGAGCGGCAGACTTTGATTTCGTGGAGTACCGGGTGTTAACGGATACGGACCAGACGGAATGATTCCGTGTGAAATGTGCAGCGGAAAGGAACTGAAAAATCATTCCGGAAAGGCGGGAAAAACCATGAAAAAGAATTCAGACCGGCAGGCGGTAAATCCGTACCTTCCCTCCTGGGAGTACGTCCCTGATGCGGAACCCCATTTGTTTGAAGGGAGGCTTTACATCTACGGCTCTCATGACCGGTTTAACGGATATGCCTATTGTCAGAACGATTATGTGTGCTGGTCGGCATCGCCGGAGGATCTGGCAGACTGGCGGTACGAGGGCGTGATCTATAAACGGACGGAGGATCCCAGGAACCGGGACGGAGACAGCTGCCTCTATGCGCCGGATGCAGCCAGGGGCCCGGATGGCCGGTATTATTTATTCTACGTGCTGGACGCGGAGCCGGTAATCTCTGTGGCTGTCAGCGACAGTCCGGCCGGGACTTATGAATTTTACGGGTACGTCCGGGACAAAGACGGAAGGATCCTGGGGGAGCGCCCGGGGGATGATGCCCAGTTTGATCCGGCGGTGCTTGTTGACGGAGAACGGATCTGGCTTTACAGCGGCTACTGCGGCATGTATAATCCGGGGCGGAAAGGCCCCATGGTCATGGAACTTGGACCGGATATGCTGACGGTTTTGAAGGAGCCTGAAACACTGATTCCCAGTGCTCCCTACAGTCAGGGAACCGGGTTTGAGGGACATGCATTTTTTGAAGCCTCATCCATGCGGAAGATCCGGGACCGGTATTATTTTATCTATTCATCAGAACAAAAGCATGAACTCTGCTATGCGGTAAGCAGCATGCCGGACCGGGGTTTTTCCTACGGCGGCGTTATCGTCAGCAACTGCGACCGCGGGATTGGCAGCTATAAACCGGCTGAATTTACCACGGCCTACGGCGGGAACAACCATGGAAGTCTGATTGAATTAGACGGAAGGTATTATATCTTTTACCATCGGCACACAAACGGCATGAACTACTGCCGCCAGGGATGCATCGAGCCGGTGGAAATCAACGGGGAGGGGAGGATACGCCAGGCGGAGATCACCACCAGCGGCCCCAACGGGCAGCCGTTACGGGGCGAGGGAACTTACGGGGCGTATCTGGCCTGCAGCCTGTTCTGCCGGGATGTATCCCTTCTTACGGCGCCGCCGGGAAGCTGGATGGACGCGCGTTTCCCTAAGATCACCCAGGAGGGACGGGACGGGGATGAAAATCCCGGATACATTGCCAATATGCGGGACGGGGCAGTGGCAGGATTTAAATATTTTTCCTGCAGCGGGATCCGTCAGATTGCCGTTACGGTCCGGGGAAAGGCCGACGGCGTTATGGAAGTGCTTACGGAAATAAACGGAGAGCCGGTTGGGAGGATTCCCCTGGGAAAGAGCAATGAGTGGAAGACGTATCAGGCTGCTGCTGCCATTCCTGATGGAATACACAGCCTGTATTTCCGCTATACGGGAAAAGGGTACGTAAGCATGGCTTCCTTTACTTTAACTCTTTAATTCTGCAGGATTAAACGTTGATTTTATTTCGGAT
Source organism: Candidatus Caccovicinus merdipullorum (assembly GCA_018715905.1). Lineage (GTDB taxonomy): Bacteria > Bacillota > Clostridia > Lachnospirales > Lachnospiraceae > Caccovicinus > Caccovicinus merdipullorum. The sequence continues at coordinate 18,100 of DVKS01000070.1, forward strand.
GCTGGGTATAATGACGAAAAGAAGTGAAAACGTGATCGCTGGAGAATAGAGAAATGCAGAAACCAAGGGGAAGGGACGCCGGAAAGCATGAGGCGTCAAAAAAGAATGGGCATGATTTTCGGGAAGAAAAAGAAAACCGGGAAAAGGAAGTGATGGAAACGGCCCTTCTGGCCGGCCACATCCTTCTGGAAAACGGGGCGGAGATTTCCCGGGTGGAAGAAACCTTTGACCGGATCTGCCGCCATTATGGCGTAGAGTCGGGAAATGCTTTCGTGTTAAGCAACGGCATCTTTATCACTGCCGGCAGCGAAAGGGAAGGCTACTTTGCGAAAGTGCAGCATATTCCGGTAAGCGGAACCCATTTAAACCGGGTAGCGGCGGTAAACCAGCTTTCTCGCGAGATGGAGGAGGGCCGATACACCATCGGACAGCTGAAACAGGCTCTGGAGAGCATTAAGGCCATGCCGGAGAAGAAAAAGTCAACACGGATTCTGGCATCGGGAGTGGGAAGCGCAGCGTTCTGCTGTCTGTTTGGCGGAGATGCATGGGATATGGCGGCCGCTCTTTTTGCCGGACTGATCCTGTATGGTTATGTGCTTTTTATCAGCGGGCCGCATTTATCCAGAATCGTGGGGAATATCGGCGGCGGGGCGCTGGTTACCTTCCTCTGCACCTTCTGCTATCTTTTCGGATTCGGGCATCACCTGAATTTCATGATCATCGGCTCGATCATGCCCCTGGTTCCCGGCGTGGCCTTTACCAACGGCATACGGGATATCGCGGACGGAGATTATATTTCTGGTTCTGTGCGCATGCTGGATGCACTTCTGGTGTTTTTCTGCATTGCGATCGGTGTGGGTATGGCATTTTCCCTGCTAAAGGGGCTTATGGGAGGGATTCCTTTATGATTCTGCAGATTCTGGCGGCAATGGTGGGGACGGTGGCATTTTCTCTTTTGTTCGGCGTTCCCAGAAAATATTATCCTTACTGCGGGCTCATCGGCGGGGCCGGGTGGCTGGTTTATTCTCTGGCAGTCCGATATTTTGAACCGGAGGCGGCAGCCCTTCTTGCCACCATTGTTATCATGCTTTTGTCCCGGGCTGCAGCAGTATGGCAGCGCTGCCCGGCAACGATTTTTATGATTTCCGGCATATTTCCCCTGGTTCCGGGGGCCGGGATCTACTGGACTTCTTATTATATTGTAACGGATCAGCTTACCCTGGCGCTGCATACCGGCTATGAGGCGGTGAAGACAGCAGTGGCCATCGTGCTGGGAATCGTATTTGTTTTTGAGATTCCCCAGCAGGTGTTTCGGGGACTGGAAAGGAAAGAGGCTGGAGAATGAATGGATTCTCCAGCTTCTTTAAATTTGTCATCCTTTCTGCTTCTTGATCCGATTAACGATAAAGCAGCTGAGAAGGAAGCCGCCTACAGGGCCGCCTAACATTTTCAGTCCGTACTGGTTGATGATGCCGTATACGCCTACCAGAGCAGCGGGAAGGGCGTAGGCTTCTTCCAGGAAGGGAATGAAGTACGTTAATCCGCAGTAAACGCTGTATACAAAGAAAATATTAAAGGATACCAGCCAGATGTTCACATTTTTTAAAGCGCTGACCACGCCGTTCCAGGCCTTGCGGGATCAAGGTAGTCCTGGCGTCGGGGCGGCCACCGGAGGGTGTCTTTCCTGTGGCGGAATACCTGGAGCTTCCTCGTTTTGGAAGCTATGTTCTGGCATTTAACGGGGCGAAAATCATTGAACTTGGCAGCCGGAGATGTATTATTTCCATGAGGCCCAGGTATTTCACTCGGAACCCTGGTATCTGGAAGTGACGCCGAAGCAGGTGGACAAGGCATACGGGCTTAAGCACCTTCTCCGCAGCCTGCAGATTCCCAGGGAGGCTATGGTGTGCTGCGGGGACAGTTACAATGACATGGCCATGCTGCAGTATGCCGGCCTGGGGGCAGCCATGGCCAACGCGCCGGAAAAGGTGAAGAATATCGCCGATTATGTGACGGTCCATGATAATGATCATCACGGCGTAGTGGAAGTGATACGGCGCTTCTTTTAAAAAACAAAAAAAGCGGTGCGGTTTGTGACAAAACTGCATTGCTTTTTTATTTTCTGCAACTTTTGGCCTGCCTGGATAATCTATAAGATAAGAAAGCAAAAAGCAAGAATTTCAGGGAGGTGGATTTATGCATTTACAGAAGAAATTAAAGGAAGGAAAAAGATTTTATATGGGAGATCTTTTAAAGGGCATAGCCACAGCAGCAGCGGCTGCAGTTTTGGCGTTCTCAATGACAGCCTGTTCACAGCAAACGTCGATTCCCGAAACCGAAACTTCCGCAGAAGAGACCGTCTCGGAAGC
>DVKS01000002.1 GCA_018715905.1 Candidatus Caccovicinus merdipullorum
ATAAAGATATGTCAGAAAATATTCCGCGGTATTGTCAAAACGGAAAATCCGTATTAAAATGATGTGCATAAAGCGAAGGCGCTGCAGGATGGGATGCAGTGCCTTCGCTTTTTTCATGGAGCAGCCGGCAAAAGGCGGCAGTGGGCATTGCCGGGAGCAGAGGTGGAAAGGAGCGGTGATCATGTATTATGTGCTGTATGCAGACAGTGATGAGAGGAGCCGGCAGATGGCCTGCGGATACCGGTTCTGGCAGGAATCCGGATTCTGCCTGAAGGCGGAGACCGGGAGCGGGGAAGAAGCGCTGAACCTTCTTAAGAAGGATTACTTTGACCTGGTTATCACGGATCTGCGGATGATGGCGGGAGAAGGCATCTTGCTGGCGGAGGCTATGAAGCGGCAGGGCTGTACGGCATCGCTGGTCCTTTCCGGAAGTCTTTGCAGTTTTGAGTCGGCGCGGGAGGGGATGCGGCTGGGGGCCCTTGACTTTATCCCCAAGCCGGTTACCGAGCGAAAGCTTTCCGAGGCGCTGGAAGGGATCGAGCCGGAGCTTCGAAAAAGGAAGATCCGGGCCGGATCCTTCCGGAAGGAAACGGTGGAGCAGGCAGAGATCGAGGCCCTTTATAGGGAAATCCTGTCCGGACAGATGGAGAATGAGGTTTTGGAGGGCTGGATTAAGCGCCTTCTGGAAACTCTGGGAAAGGAGAGCGGGCAGGAAGAGGCAGGACGCCGGGGGGCGGCCCTTCTCTGCGAGCTGTGGATACGCGTTTGCCGTGATTTCCCCTGGATCGAACTGCTGGATGCAGGAGAGTGGCTGGAGTGGCGAAGCTGGTTCCTTCCGGGAAGAAAGGGGATGGAAGAAGCGGCTGTCTGCCTGCGGCGGATGATCGGGATGGTCAGGGCCTTTCGGCTGAATCAGGCGGATGAGACGGTGAACCGGATCCTGGAAGACATGGCCAGAAACTTAGGCAGGGGTGACTGTCTGGATATGACTGCCGATGAACTGGAATTAAGCCGGGATTATGTCCGGGTTCTGTTTAAAAAACGGATGGGAATGGGGCAGAATGAATATCTGACCATGATGCGGATGGAATACGCAAAGCATCTGTTAAAAACCACAAATTTAAAGGTTTACCAGGTGGCAAAACGGGTGGGATACAGCACCATTGATTACTTTTCGCGGTTGTTTAAAGCTTACTCCGGCATGACGCCGGCGCGGTATCGGAAGGATGGATAAAGACGTTTTTTTCGGGAACTTTTCCGGAATATCTCGTTTTTTTACGGTAAAAAAACGGAAATGTGATGTTTTTTTCTAGAATGAAATTCAGTATGATATAGCACATAAAGTTCATAGAGACCGGAACAGACAAAGCCGTCGTTCTCCCGGAGGAGGGGAGAACGGCGGCTTTTCCTTTTATCCTGGAATCCCGGGAACCGGAACCTGTGGACGGAAAAATCTTATGTGCAGAAAGGATGCGAGGAGTATGAGAAAAAGGAAATGGTTTCACCGGCTGGCAGCACTGGGAATGGCTGGAGTGCTGGCAGCGTCTTTGGCAGGCTGCAGCGGCGGCGCCATGTCGGAGGCAGCATCTGCAGAAAGCAGCAGCGCTTCTGCGGCAGCCACCTCCGGCGGTGATGAAGGAGGAGCATCACAGGAGAGCCAGACTTCGGGAGATGAGGGAGATACCATCAAGGTAGGTATTCTTCATTCTTTAAGCGGCACCATGGCTATCAGCGAGACCTCCGTAAGAGACGCGGAGATCCTGGCCATCGAGGAGATCAATGCAGCCGGCGGTGTCCTGGGAAAACAGATCGAATACATCGTTGAGGACGGCGCTTCCGACAATGCCACCTTTACCGAGAAGGCCACGAAGCTTCTGGAAAACGACAAGGTAGCTACCGTATTCGGCTGCTGGACTTCCGCATCCAGAAAAGCGGTGGTGCCCGTATTTGAAAGCCACAACGGACTGTTGTGGTATCCGGTACAGTACGAAGGGATGGAGTCCAGTCCCAATGTAATGTACATCGGTGCAGCTCCCAACCAGCAGATTGTTCCGGCTGTGGATTATCTGGCAGAGAATTATGGAACGAAGATCTTTCTGGTAGGCTCCGACTACGTATTCCCCAGAACGGCCAATTCCATCATCAAGGCACAGGCCAAGGCCATGGGTTATGAGATCGTCGGCGAGGAGTATACACCCATGGGGCACACCGATTATACCACCATCATTAATAAGATCCAGGCCGCCCAGCCGGATTTTGTGTTCAATACCTTAAACGGTGATTCCAATGTGGCTTTCTTTAAGCAGTTCAAGGATGCAGGCCTGACGGCTGATGATGTGATGACCTGTTCCGTATCCATTGCAGAGGAAGAGGTGTCCGGCATCGGCGCTTCCTACCTGGACGGCCACCTGGTTTCCTGGAATTATTACCAGACTACCGATACCCCGGAGAATGAAAAGTTTGTTTCTGCCTACAAGGCAAGATACGGAGAGGACCGGGTAACGGACGATCCCATTGAGGCAGGCTACGACGCCGTGTATCTGTGGGCGGCAGCCGTGGAAAAGGCGGGAACCACCGATGTGGACGCTGTTCGTGAGGCTGCGGCAGGCATCACCTTCGATGC
>DVKS01000071.1 GCA_018715905.1 Candidatus Caccovicinus merdipullorum
AGTCAGCATGTCCTGGGCAGTCAACGTGTGCATAGTGTCTGTTGGGAGTCTCATACTCAACGTGAGCGGTAGAGATGGTAATTCCACGCTCTCTCTCTTCCGGAGCCTTATCGATATTCTCGAAAGCTACAGCCTCACCAGTACCATATCTCTCGTGTAAGGTCTTGGTAATAGCAGCAGTTAAAGTGGTCTTGCCATGGTCAACGTGTCCAATGGTACCAATGTTGCAATGTGGTTTCGTTCTTTCAAACTTAGCTTTTGCCATTTTATAACGTCCTCCTTAATTTGCGCCGTTTCCGGCTATTATGGTTTATATCAGGCTAGTTTCCATTATATGTGATTTATACGGATTTTTCAAGCCTTACTATTATTTATTTCCCTTCTGAGCGGCAAGAACCTTGTCCTGAATGGACTTGGGAACCTGCTCATATCTCTCGAAGAACATGGAGTAGTTGCCGCGTCCCTGAGTCTTGGAACGTAAGTCGGTGGAATAGCCGAACATCTCAGCTAACGGAACATAGCCTTTTACCATCTTGCCGCCGCCGATGTCTTCCATACCCTCGATACGGCCTCTTCTGGAGTTGATATCGCCGATTACATCGCCCATATACTCCTCAGGCATGGTTACCTCTACCTTCATGATCGGCTCTAAGAGAACCGCGCCGCCCTTCTGCATTGCATCCTTAAATGCCATAGAACCGGCAATATGGAATGCCATTTCAGAAGAGTCAACCTCATGGTAGGAACCATCGTATACATTTGCATGAACACCCAGTACCGGGAATCCGCCAAGGATACCGGACTTCGCAGCCTCTTCGATACCCTCGCCAACTGCCGGGATATACTCCTTCGGGATCGCGCCGCCCACAACGGTAGACTCGAACTTGAAGGTCTCCTCGCCATTGGGATCCATGGGGGTGAAGATAACTTTACAGTGACCATACTGACCACGTCCGCCGGACTGTCTTGCATACTTGCTGTCCACGGTAACTTCCTTGGTGAAGGTCTCCTTGTAAGCAACCTGGGGAGCACCTACGTTTGCCTCTACGTTGAATTCGCGAAGCAGACGGTCTACGATAATCTCCAGATGCAGCTCGCCCATACCGGAAATAATGGTCTGGCCGGTTTCGCTGTCCGTGTGAACACGGAAGGTGGGATCCTCTTCAGCAAGCTTTGCCAGCGCAACACCCATCTTATCCTGACCAGCTTTGGTCTTGGGCTCGATGGCGATGTCAATAACCGGCTCGGGGAACTCCATGGACTCCAGGATTACCGGATGCTGCTCGTCGCAGATGGTGTCACCGGTAGTGGTGATCTTAAATCCTACTGCAGCAGCGATGTCGCCGGAGTAAACCTTGTCAAGCTCAGCTCTCTTGTTGGCATGCATCTGCAGGATACGGCCTACACGCTCCTTCTTGCCCTTGGTAGCGTTCAGCACGTAGGAACCGGAATTCATGGTACCGGAGTAAACCCGGAAGAATGCCAGCTTACCAACGAAAGGATCGGTCATGATCTTAAATGCCAGAGCAGCAAAAGGCTCCTCATCAGAAGAGTGTCTCTCGATCTCATTTCCATCCAGATCCACGCCCTTGATAGCGGGGATATCGGTAGGAGCAGGCATATATTCAAGGATTGCATCCAGAAGCTTCTGAACGCCCTTGTTGCGGTATGCAGATCCGCAGCATACGGGGATGGCCTTGCACTCGCAGGTAGCCTTTCTTAAGGCAGCCTTTAAGGAATCTACAGAAGGCTCTTCACCTTCCAGATATTCCATCATCAGGTCATCATCCAGCTCGCAGATCTTCTCGATCAGCTCGGTGTGATATAACTCAGCATCATCCTGCATATCCTCGGGGATATCCACGATGGAGATGTCCTCGCCCTTATCATCATTATAGATGTAGGCCTTCATCTCAAACAGGTCGATGATTCCCTTGAACTCATCTTCCTTGCCGATCGGCAGCTGCAGGCAGATCGCGTTCTTTCCCAGACGGGTACGGATCTGATCTACTGCGCCGTAGAAGTTTGCACCCAGAATGTCCATCTTGTTGATGAATGCCATACGGGGTACATTGTAGGTGTCAGCCTGACGCCATACGTTCTCGGACTGAGGCTCAACGCCGCCCTTCGCACAGAACACGCCTACAGCGCCGTCCAGTACGCGGAGAGAACGCTCAACCTCTACCGTAAAGTCAACGTGTCCCGGAGTGTCGATAATATTGATACGATGCTCCAGAGCACCGGGTTTCTTCTTGCAGTTTTCCTGCAAAGTCCAATGGCAGGTAGTAGCTGCAGAAGTAATGGTAATACCTCTTTCCTGCTCCTGCTCCATCCAGTCCATGGTAGCAGTGCCTTCGTGAGTATCACCGATCTTATAGTTTACACCAGTATAATAAAGGATACGCTCGGTCAGTGTGGTCTTACCAGCATCGATGTGAGCCATAATACCAATATTCCTGGTTCTCTCCAACGGATATTCTCTTCCAGCCAAGGCTTTTTCCTCCTTAATAAGTTGTCAAAGCATCTGAACAGCCGCTTCCCTTGATTAGAAACGGTAATGGGAGAATGCTTTGTTTGCCTCTGCCATCTTATGCATATCTTCTTTCTTCTTTACAGATGCGCCGGTGTTGTTTGCCGCATCCATAATCTCGTTTGCCAGTCTCTCTACCTGGGTCTTCTCGCCTCTCTTGCGGGAGTACTGAGTCAGCCAGCGCAGAGCCAGCGCCTGTCTTCTCTCGGGCTTAACCTCGATGGGCACCTGATAGGTAGCACCGCCGATACGCTTTGCCTTAACTTCTAATACAGGCATAATGTTGTTCATTGCTTCTTCGAATACTTCTACTGCATCCTTGCCGGTCTTCTCTGCGACACGTTCGAATGCACCGTATACGATCTTCTGTGCAACACCCTTCTTACCATCCAGCATGATGTTGTTTACCAGCTTGGTAACTACTTTGTTGTTGTAGATCGGGTCTGCCAGTACGTCTCTTTTCTGAGTATGTCCTTTACGTGGCACGTTACTTCCCTCCTTAATATGGTACGGAACTGATTTCCGTATGCATTAATTCATAGGTACTCGCGCTTCCCTTCCGGGCTGCACGTTCATGCTCGGAATCACCTTCAAGCGGTGATCAATATCTATCTCCTGCAACCTACAGGTTCAATATCATCATTCCGGCATAATCCTATTTTCAGCAGCTGCTTAATTACTTCTTGGCAGCTTTCGGTCTCTTGGCACCGTATTTGGAACGAGCCTGCTTTCTGTTGGCAACGCCGGCTGTATCCAGGGTTCCTCTTACGATGTGGTATCTGGTACCGGGAAGGTCCTTAACTCTACCACCACGAATCAGAACCACGCTGTGCTCCTGTAAGTTGTGACCCTCACCAGGAATATAGCTGGTAACTTCGATTCCGTTAGAAAGACGAACTCTTGCGATCTTACGCAGAGCGGAATTCGGCTTCTTCGGGGTAGCGGTCTTTACTGCGGTGCACACGCCTCTCTTCTGAGGAGAAGAAATGTTGGTGGCCTTCTTCTGTAAAGAATTGAATCCCTTCTGCAGAGCCGGAGCGGTAGATTTCTTAACGCTGGTCTGTCTTCCCTTTCTAACTAACTGGTTAAATGTTGGCATTCTTTTCACCTCCTGTGATATTGACTGTGGTTGCTGTATGTCAGCTTTCTGGGCGCGAAAATAAGCCGCATTTTCGCACACTTTCTCATTATATCCAAGGGTATCCATCCTGTCAAGGCCCTGTTTTAATTTTTTCTTTATTTTACCTTGAAGGTCTGCCGCCGATTAGGCGGCGTTAATTCAGGGATGCCAAATGCGCCGCCAGACTTTTACGGGATGACCGGTGCGCCGTCCGCCGGCGCATGATGGTTTACCTTGAAGGTCTGCCGCCGGATAGGCGGCATGTATTCAGGGATGCCAAATGTGCCATTTCTCTGTGCATTATATAAGGAAGGCTTCTTGTACCTGCCGTCTTTTTATGATACAGTATAAAAGGATATTTGGGTCAAAAGTCCTTTTGACCCCTATGATAGAATATACCCGTATTTTCCGGGCAAATACCACAAAAGGAGAGGAAAAATGGACATCAACGAAAAAGCACTGAAGCTTCATTATGAAATGAAGGGAAAGATCGAGGTCATCTCCCGCCGTCACATCACCACCCGCGAGGATCTCTCCCTTTTATACACACCGGGAGTGGCAGAGCCCTGCAGGCAGATCGCTGCCGACTACGAAAAATCCTTCCAGCTTACCCGCCGTTCCAATCTGGTGGCGGTCATCACCGACGGAACCGCTGTGCTGGGTCTTGGAGATATCGGCCCCGCAGCCGGCATGCCGGTAATGGAAGGCAAATGTGCCCTTTTTAAAGAATTTGCCGATGTGGATGCGTTTCCTCTGTGCATTGATTCCAAGGATACCGATACCATCGTCAACACCATCGCACTGATCTCCAAAAGCTTCGGCGGCATTAACCTGGAGGACATCGCTGCCCCCAGATGTTTTGAGATCGAGCGGAAATTAAAAGAGCGCTGCGACATTCCCGTCTTCCACGATGACCAGCACGGCACCGCCATTGTAGTGGCCGCCGCCATGATCAATGCCATGAAGGTAACCGGCAAGGAGATGGGCAAGATGAAGATCGTCATCAACGGCGCAGGTGCAGCCGGCATTGCCATCGGAAAGCTTTTAATCAGCATGGGCTTCGGAAATATCATTATGTGCGACATCAATGGCATCATCTGCGAAGGCGACCAGGGCTTAAATCCCGGTCAGGAGGAAATCTCCCATATCAGCAACCTGGAAAAGCAGCACGGCACACTGGCAGATGCCTTAAAGGGCGCCGATGCTTTCGTAGGCGTTTCCCGCCCCAACCTGGTGTCCAGGGAAATGGTGTCCACCATGAACCAGGGCATCGTCTTTGCCATGGCAAATCCCGTTCCCGAGATCATGCCGGATGAGGCAAAGGCAGGCGGCGCAGCCGTAATCGGAACCGGCCGCTCCGACTACCCCAATCAGATCAATAATGTGCTGGTATTCCCCGGCATCTTCAAGGGCGCTCTCTCTGTCCGTGCAAAGGAGATCACCGAGTCCATGAAGCAGAAGGCGGCATTTGCCATCGCCTCCATGATTCCCGATGATGAGCTGACGGCAGAGAACATCATCCCTTCCGCACTGGACAAATCCGTAGCCGATGTAGTTGCAAAGGCCGTGGCAGAGACCGCAATTGCAGAAGGAATCGCCAGAGTATAAGGCAGGAGACTTGCATTTATTCTTCGTTTTCAGTACAATGATATCAGTAAAAAATACGGCCGCGTCTTCCAGGCGCGGACGAAACACAACAGGAGGAATTAATCATGAAAAAAGTATTTGCTACCACCAATGCACCAGGTGCTATCGGTCCCTACTCTCAGGCTGTACAGGCCGGCGGCATGGTATTCGTGTCCGGTCAGCTTCCCATTGACCCGGCTACCGGCGCATTTGCAGGCGACGACGTAAAGTCCCAGACCCGTCAGTCTCTGACCAACATCAAGAATATCCTGGCCAGCGAAGGCATCGGCATGGATCAGGTCATCCGCGTAGGCGTATTCTTAAAAGACATGAACACCTTCGGTGACATGAATGAAGTTTACGGCGAATTCTTTGAGGGCGATTATCCCGCCAGAGCTGCCGTAGAAGTAGCCAGACTGCCCAAGGATGCACTGGTAGAGATCGAGGCTGTTGCTGTGGCAGAGAAATAATTCTGCCCAAAGGACAAAGCGTCATAAATTCAATACAGACGCACCGGATTTTCGTAGGCGTCTGCATTTTTCACGCCAAAATCCGGTCATAAAGAGCCGGCGCCCCGGAAGTTACCTTCCGGAGCGCCGGCTCTTTAACTGGTTGTCACCTTTTAATATGTATGGCAATTAGAATAGAAATGATGAATATTTTAATTAATCGTCGTCCTCAACGCTGGTTACTACGTAATCGCTTACGCGTACACGCTGATCATTTACATCGGTGGTAGTACCAGATCTCTTGATCTTGCCGTTTTCATTGATCAGGACTTCAGAACCAGCCGCTACTACCGGCTCATCTACGCCAGGAGTATCGCCTCTCTCGTACAGATCGTACTCAAGAACAACTCTCTGATAGGTGCTGCCATCGCCGTAGTCATCCATTCTCTTTCCGGATACAGTCTTTAACACCGCAGCTTTCAAAGGATTTTTCGTCTTGACAACTGCTCTTTTAATTTTTATATTGTTTGTAACCGTCCATAAAGGTGTGAGGCCTTTTTGAGACCGGATTTTCAGGGGGATTTAATATGAGTATCAGCCAGGAAGAGATGGACCTTTTCCGGCAGTTTCTGCGAAAAAAGGGGCTCTCCGAAAATACAGTCACATCATATCTGGGGGCAGTCCGTCAGTTCTGCCTTATCGCATCCGACACTTCGCCGGAAAGTCTGAATGACTACCGTCAATATCTTATTTCCGCTTATCGTCCGGCCACTATAAATGCCCGGATCTACGGCATCAACAAATATCTCCAGTACCTTGCTTTGCAGGACGGTTCCCGTCCCGGCCGCATCCAGGCTTTCCAGATACCAACAGTAAAGCATCAGCAGCCAAGTTACCTTAACAATGTAATTTCTAATGAAGATTATGAGAAATTAAAAAATGCCCTCCGCAGGGAGGGCAAATGGTTCTGGTATTTTATTGTTCACTTTTTAGGTTCTACCGGCGCCAGAGTCAGCGAACTGATCCAGATCAAGGCCGAGCACCTGCAGCTTGGCTATATGGATCTGTACTCAAAAGGCGGAAAAGTGCGCCGGATTTATTTTCCCGATTTTCTGTGCCGGGAAGCACTGGAATGGCTGGGGAAGCGCGGCGTCTGCTCCGGCTTCCTCTTCCTTACCCGCACCGGACGTCCTATCACGCCCCGGGGCATCAACAGCCAGTTAAAGGTTCTGGCCCGGCGTTTCCAGATTGATCCGAATACCGTCTATGCCCATTCCTTCCGCCACTTGTATGCCAAGAATTTTCTGAAAAAATTCAATGACATCACTCTTCTGGCTGATCTTCTGGGGCATGAGAGCATTGAAACCACGAAAATCTATCTCATGCAGAGCAGCCAGGAACAGAAATCACTTCTGGACCGGATCGTTACCTGGTAGAGGCCGGGCAGGGAGTTTTTTCCTCCCTATTCTTCAGCTTTTGCCTGATTCAGGATTTTCCGGGCCCGGGCCAGCCTCTCCTGCATCAGTTCATGCCAGATGGAAGGATCGTAATAAGGATTAAAGTCCTCCCGGATCTGGTCTTTTAAAAGCAGGATCCCCACCTGGTTCGTATGGGACGGAAGGCAGATATCCACTTCCATCTGATCCAGCTTTTCCAGACCTTCCACAAACTCTTCCATCAGAGAGAAGGGAAGGCCGATTTCCTCAAACTGCTTCTTTGTATTCCAAAGAAGTCCCAGTCCGCCATGCATGCCGCATTTGAATTTTTTGCCCGTCTCATCCTGCACTTCAAAAAAGAATGAAGTGCATCCCGGTGTATGACCCGGTGTGGAAACTGTGCGGATGGTCACATTGCCCTGCACGATAGGCTTATCATCGGCGTACAGTTCATCTGGTTCAAATTCTCCGCAGGTATAGCCTCCGTCATTCAGGATCAGATCCCGCCGTTCATGAAGGAACGGCAGATCCCTCTCGCCCAGGTAAATCTTCGCTCCGGTCAGCTCCTTCATGGTTCTGGCTGCGCCGATGTGGTCAATGTGAGCGTGGCTTAACAGGATTTTCTTAATGTCCGTCAGTTCATACCCCAGTTTCCGGATATTCTCAATCATCAGATACGCAGTCTCATGCATGGCCGTATCGATCAGAATCAGGCCGTCTCCTGTATCGATCAGATAACAGGCCACCCAGTCATTGCCCGATACATACCACACGCCAGGGGCCATCCTAAGGGGTTCCAGATAGGTCTCCCAGGGTTTCCTGCAGCAGTGTTCCATAAGAACCGGAGCCGGCGGACTGGTTAATGATGTGCTGTTTAAGGGCATTGTGCAGACCTCCTTTTTCACAAATACTTTTTTAAAGAGTTCTTCTCTCCCATCTCTGCAGCCTAGCCGTACAGCGGATAAAGAAGCTGTGCTGAGATGGCGTATCCCAGAATACTTACGGCCATATACGGCAGCGTAAACCGCAGTACTTTGGCCGGGTTATAGCCTCCGGCTGCAAATGCAACTGCCGCTTCACCGGAACCGGAAGGAAGGGCAACGTCTGCCATATTGGCAATGCCTGCGATCAGTACCAGACCTCTGGGATCCCAGCCGCCGGCCAGTGCAAGGGAAGCTGCCAGAGGTACAATAACCGTCTGGGTAGCTGCATTGGAAAGGAAGTTGGTCATAATAACGGTAACGGCAGCAAACAGCAGCATAATCATGAAGGAATTGGGGTTCTCGCCAACTGCATTCAGAAGCAGATTTCCGATGGCTTCACTTGCACCGGAGCTGCCAAGGGCATCCGATACTACCAGCACGCCTGCCATCATCCAGATGGTATCAGAAGTCATCAGTTTGGAAGCTTCTTTCGCATCCAGAATTCCGGTCCAGATTAAAAGCGCGACTGCAATGGCCGGAGCCAGATACAGCATGCCGCCTACATTGGTGATCATAATGACCATAGCCAGAATAAATACGATGTATACAACTTTTTCCTGACCGGGAGTCATGACAGACTCCTGGGTCTTGGCGTTTACCGCATCCTGATTCAGGCTTCCTTCAGACTTTGGCATCAGCTTCCAGCCAAAGATACAGAAGATGCCTACCATAACCATCGGGATAATGCAGAAGATAAAGGGTTCCAGCATAGTCAGATGATATGCCTGATCGGTGATAATTCCTTCATAAAGTGCATTGATGGTAGCAAAGTTTGCCGCTCCGGCACTCACCGGGAAGCGGAATTTGAAACAGGATGCCACGCCCAGCATGGGAAGGATGACTCTGGTAGGTGTAATGTCTCCATTGTCGCCAATCTGTGCCGCAAACACAACCATGATGGCCATAACTGCGGTGGACGGAATAAACTGTGCCAGAAGTGCGGTAAAGAAAAACAGTGTCAGCACCATCAGGTAACCGCGTTTTCCCTTCATAGTCTCCATGACGCCGCGGATCTTTCCTACCATACTGGTTTTCCCAAGTACGGCGCCCAGTGCCAGCATGGGAGCCACCAGAACAACGATCTTATTTCCAAATCCGCTGAAGGCCGTCTCCACATCGATCACGCCGGTAAGAGTTAAAATAATACAGCAGGTCATAGTGGTAAGTCCAAATGGCACTTTATGCCATACGAACATTGCCATCATAAAGACCGCAACCGCCAAAACGATGTACATTTCCATGAGATGTTTCCCCCTCTATTTTGTTTTGTGAAATTTGTACAGTCTTTTTGTTACTCTTTTCTGCAGACTATTTATCCAACCGGTATTATTGATAAACAATCTCATCCGCAATGATTCTTTTTCGCATTTTCCTCATGGCCATGAGCATGACATTCGTCACTTTTTGCAATTTTCTTGGAATCTTGCTGCTGAAATTATTATAATCAAATAATATTATTCGTTCAACTTAGCGTTTTTCTCTTTATAGCTTACTTTTTTTAAGTTATTAGAAATTTGAGGGGGTATTTTTGTGCCTTTTGTATAATCCAGTCTTTATATCAGCCTTATATGAGGGCATTTTCCTTAACTGCTCGGTCCTTTGGTCAAAAGTCCGGCGGCATACCTTCGATGGGACACAGAAAGAGCGCTGCACAAAAATGCCGCGCTCCCTTTTTATCTCTATGTGTACTTATACTTCAAAAATCAGATCTCCGTAGCTGGGCATCGGCCATAATTCCTTATCTACGATCATCTCCAGCTTATCTACCGGTGCACGCAGCGCCTCCATAGCCGGGAATACTTCTTCATGGCAGAATACCGCCTGATCCCGTCCGGACTCCATGCCGCATGCTTTTTCATCCAATTCAACTAACTTTGCAAGAGCCACTTTCGTCTCGCTTAACAGATCGGAAGATTCCATAAGCAGTTCCTTCTGTACGCTTACATCCACATCTGCGCAGGCGTTTGTTACCGCATTAATGGACTGAGCCAGCTGGGTGGTATACTTGATCACTGCAGGAATGATCTGCTTTCCTGCCATGTCGATCATAGTTCTGGCTTCAATATTAATCGCCTTGGCATAAGTCTCATACTCAATCTCTGCTCTGGACTCCAGCTCCGCTCTGGTAAATACACCGAATTCCTCGAAAAGCTTTACAGCCTTGTCGGTTACCAGTGCAGGAATGGAATCTACCATGGACTTGATATTGGGAAGGCCTCTCTTTTCAGCCTCCTCAACCCATGCCTGGGAATATCCGTTTCCATTGAAAATAATCCGCTTATGTGCAGCCAGCATCTCTTTGATCAGATCATGGACAGCCAGGTCAAAGTCTTCCGCCTTTTCCAGCGCATCAGCTGCTTCCTTAAACGCCTCAGCCACAATGGTATTTAAAACCACATTCGCCGAAGAGATGGAATCCGAAGAGCCTACCATACGGAACTCAAATTTATTTCCGGTAAAGGCAAAGGGCGAAGTACGGTTCCGGTCTGTGGCGTCCTTATCCAGATCCGGAAGGGTAGCAACTCCGGTCATCAGCTTTCCGCCCTGCTTGGAATGGGTAGCCTCGCCGGTGCTGCACAGCTGATCGATTACGTCCTCCAGCTGTTCCCCTAAGAACACGGAAATGATGGCAGGCGGAGCCTCATTGGCACCTAACCGATGGTCATTTCCCACATCTGCCGCAGACTGTCTTAACAGATCGGCATGAACATCTACAGCCTTCAGAATGCAGGCCAGAACCAGCAGGAACTGAATGTTCTCGTGAGGCGTTGCGCCGGGATTCAACATATTGATGCCGTCATCTGTGGTGATGGACCAGTTATTATGCTTTCCGGATCCATTCACACCGGCAAAGGGCTTCTCATGAAGGAGACAGGTCAGGCCATGATGTCCGGCCACCCGCTTTAAAGTCTCCATTACCATCTGGTTGTGATCCGCTGCCAGATTCGCCTCTGCATAAATGGGCGCCAGCTCATGCTGGGCGGGAGCCACTTCATTGTGCTGTGTCTTTGCAGTAACACCTAACTTCCAGAGTTCCCGGTTCACCTCATTCATGTAGCCGCCTACACGCTCCCGGATGCTTCCAAAGTAGTGATCTTCCATCTCCTGGCCCTTGGGAGGCATGGCGCCGAACAGTGTCCGTCCTGCATAGATCAGATCCTTGCGCTGCAGATATTTCTCACGGTCTACCAGGAAATACTCCTGCTCCGGTCCCACAGAAGGAGTTACCTTTTTCGAAGTGGTATTTCCAAAAAGACGCAGGATGCGCAGCGCCTGCTGATCCAGAACCTGCATGGAACGCAGAAGCGGGGTCTTCTTATCCAGAGCCTCGCCGGTATAAGAGCAGAACGCGGTGGGGATGCAGAGCGTCACTCCGGCTGCATCTTCCTTCAAAAAGGCGGGAGATGTGCAGTCCCAGGCAGTATAGCCTCTGGCCTCAAAGGTAGCCCGCAGACCGCCGGACGGGAATGAGGAGGCATCTGGCTCTCCTTTTACCAGTTCCTTGCCGGAGAACTCCAACAGCACCTTTCCGGAAGAATCCGGCGCAGAAATAAAGGAATCATGCTTCTCAGCGGTAACACCGGTCAAAGGCTGAAACCAGTGGGTATAATGGGTGGCGCCTCTCTCAATGGCCCATTCCTTCATGGCCTGTGCCACAGAATCGGCAATGCCGGGGTCCAGTTCTTTTCCTTCTACAATGGTCTTTTTCAGTTTTCTATATACGCTTTTGGGCAAGCGCTCTCTCATGACTGCGTCGTTAAACACATTCTCACCGAAAATCTCGGCTACGTTTACGGTCTCACTCATCGATTTCCATCCTCCTCTATAGAAACTTCGGGTTCTTGGGGCCTGTTTTTCGGGGCCTTTGCCTGTTC
Organism: Candidatus Caccovicinus merdipullorum; assembly: GCA_018715905.1. GTDB lineage: Bacteria > Bacillota > Clostridia > Lachnospirales > Lachnospiraceae > Caccovicinus > Caccovicinus merdipullorum. The sequence continues at coordinate 12,020 of DVKS01000071.1, forward strand.
TTTGCTATTCTACCCGTTTTACTTAAAAAAGTAAAGTTAATTCCCCTCTGCATCCTGCAAAATACGGCATTTTTTCTTTCTTTTCTCAGGGCATGCTCCTGAAAAAAGAAATCTGCCGCAGAATGCCGTCCGCATCCGGTTCCGGCCCGCTTCCACAAAAACCGGGAAGGCAGAAGTTCCTTATTCGTCCTGCCGGATCCCATATAATCGGATAGGGGAGATTTCATCTCTCCATCCGATCACCGCGATACTTCGCTCATCTCACAGCAAAAGCTGCTCGATGCCCGTTGCCCGCCGGATGCCATCGTGCAGGCACGGCGGCCGTCCTCCGGGCGTATCACGCAGAAAAAGGCGCTCTCTTTCAAAAGAGAACGCCTTTGTTCGTAAACTACAATAAAACATTTTCAGCGAAAATGCAAGTGTTTTTTTGAATTTTTTAATTTTTTTCCAATCAAGCCTTGTTTGCAGAACCGAATAACTCGATCTTTTCTCTTACGGTAGCCTTAATTGCCTCCGTACCGGGAGCCAGCAGCTTTCTGGGATCATAGCCCTTGCCCTGCTGATCCTTGCCGGCCTCGATATATTTGCGGGTAGCATCCGCAAAGGATAACTGGCACTCCGTATTTACATTGATCTTGGCAACGCCCAGGCTGATGGCCTTCTTAATCATATCCTCAGGAATTCCCGTGCCGCCGTGCAGAACCAGAGGCATATCGCCTACTTTCTCCTTAACAGCCTCCAGGGTCTCAAAGCTTAATCCGGCCCAGTTCTCCGGATACTTTCCATGGATATTTCCGATACCTGCTGCCAGCATGGTTACGCCCAGATCTGCAATCATCTTGCACTCTTCCGGATCGGCACACTCACCCATGCCTACAACGCCGTCCTCTTCGCCGCCGATGGAGCCAACCTCTGCCTCCAGAGACAATCCCAGATTCTCCGTAACGTGAACCAGCTCCCGGGTCTTCTCCACATTCTCCTCGATGGGATAATGGGAACCATCGAACATAATGGAAGAGAATCCTGCCTTAATGCACTTATAGCAGCCCTCATAAGTTCCGTGATCCAGGTGAAGGGCTACCGGTACGGTAATATTCAGCTCTTCGATCATGGCCTTTACCATAGCCGCAACCGTGCCAAAACCGGTCATGTACTTGCCGGCTCCCTCGGATACGCCTAAAATAACGGGAGACCGCATTTCCTCTGCTGTCAGCAGAATCGCCTTGGTCCACTCCAGGTTATTGATATTGAACTGGCCTACTGCATACTTGCCCTCTCTGGCCTTCTGGAGCATTTCTTTTGCGGAAACTAACATGCCAATACCTCCTATAGAAAAATTTTTCAAAAATAATGTCCCTTTCGGATATTATAGCCTATTTCCGGAAAAATGGAAAGCATTTTCAAGAAACATTTGTCAGATCCCCAAAATGTCCGCCACTTCCGCCTTCATCTCATCCCGGCCGCATTCTCTGCTGTGACGGATGGGGGCGCTGCGGATCTCCTCCACCGCCTGAGGAATGGGAATGCCGGAAAGAGCGCTCATCTCATCAATCAGCCGGAACTCATCCGCCTCTTCCTGTCTGCCCTTTAAAGCTTCCATAACACTGCGGGAGAATTTGTAGGGACTTGCGGTGGAAGCTACCACCATCTTGGCCTGATCGCCGGTTTCTGCCGCGTATCTGCGGCAGACAGCAGACGCCACACCGGTATGGGTATCCATCAGGTATCCGGTATCTTCAAATACGCTGCGGATCTCTCCGGCATCTGCCTCCCAGTCTGCATATCCTCCCCAGAAATCCTTCATCTTTTCCCGCATCTGAGGGGTCACGGTATACTTTCCGCTGACGGACAGTTCTTCCATCAGGCGTGCATTAACTGCCGCATCGCAGCCGGCGCTTAAATAAATCAGCCGCTCCAGGTTGCTGGAAATCAGAATATCCATGGAGGGGGAATTGGTCAGGATAAACTCCCGGTTCCGGTCATAAGTGCCGGTGGTGAAGAAATCATAAAGTACTTTATTGTCATTGGAAGCGCAGATCAGCTTTCCGATGGGGATTCCCATCTGCTTTGCCAGATACGCTGCCAGGATATTGCCGAAATTTCCTGTGGGAACTGCCACATTGATGGTCTCGCCTTCTGCAATTTCCCGGTTTTCCAGAAGCTTGGCATATGCGTATACGTAATACACGATCTGCGGCACCAGCCGGCCGATGTTGATGGAATTGGCTGAGGAGAACTGGAATCCCTTCTCATTCAGAAGACGGTTGAATTCTTCATCTCCGAAAAGCTTTTTCACGCCGGACTGGGCATCGTCAAAATTGCCGCGGATGGCCACCACGCTGGTGTTGTCCCCCTTCTGGGTCCGCATCTGCAGTTCCTGTACCGGGCTTACTCCGTTTTTCGGATAAAATACAATGATCCTGGTACCCGGAACATCGGCAAATCCTGCCATGGCCGCCTTTCCCGTATCGCCGGATGTGGCCGTAAGGATCACGATCTCCTTATCCACATGGTTCTTTTTCGCCGCCGTGGTCATCAGATGGGGCAGAATAGACAGCGCCATATCCTTAAAAGCGATGGTCTTTCCGTGAAACAGCTCCAGATAATAAATACCTCCGGCCTTTACCAGCGGCGCAATCTCTTCTGTGTCAAACTTGCTGTCATAGGCCCTGGCAATGCAGCTTTTTAACTCTTCCTCCGTGTAGTCGGTAAGGAACAGCCGCATAACTTCATAGGCCGTCTCCTGATATGTCATGGCGGCCAGCTGGTCCAAGGATACTTCCAGTTTCGGAATCTCTGTGGGCATAAACAGGCCGCCGTCCAATGCCAGTCCCTGAAGAATCGCCTGGGAAGCGGAAACGCCCTGCTGGCCGCCTCTGGTACTCTGATACGATAATGCCATGATTTTCTTCCTTTCTCCGCCGTTTTTGCGGAAGCCCGGTATGACCGGCCCTTTTTCGCTGGAAAAAGTTTAGCATATTTTACATGGCGGTGCAACTAAAATAAGCGTTTTCCTTGACTTTTCAGCGCAGTCTGCCTATAATCATTCTCCAACATATCCTCTGCTGATTCCCTATTTGCCGAATCCTGCGCCGTCATGCCGCAGTCTCTGCAGGGGAACCACAAAAAGCCTGAAAGGAGAACTTATATGCAATATCTGCACACCTGCAGCGGCATCTTCCAAAACCGCCCCAACCGTTTCATCGCCAATGTGCTTATTGACGGCCATGAAGAAGTCTGCCACGTTAAAAATACCGGCCGCTGCCGGGAACTTCTTCTTCCCGGAACTCCGGTAATCCTGGAGCATCACCCGGAGGCCCTGAAAAAAGGGCGCAGGACTGCATGGGATCTGATCGGCGTCTATAAGGAACCCGCCGGTTTCCGCAGGGAAAAACTCCTTATCAACATGGACTCCCAGGCTCCCAATACTGCGGCCTGGGAATGGATCCTTGGCGGCGGCTTTCTTTCCCATCTTCCTCCAGGTTCCCTGGTAGAAGATGTCCGAAGGGAAGTCCGCTTTCACAATTCCCGTTTTGATCTTGCTTTCCGGCTGAACGGCACACAGGCTTTTATGGAAGTAAAAGGCGTGACTCTGGAACAGGACGGCATCGCAGCCTTCCCCGATGCCCCAACCCAACGCGGAGTCCGCCATCTGGAAGAAATGATCCTTGCCTGCAAAGAAGGCTTTCCCTGCTTTCTTCTCCTGGTCATCCAGATGAAAGGGATCCGCCGGTTTCGTCCCAACATGGAAACCCATCCCGCCTTTGGCTTTGCACTGGAAAAAGCGCGGCAGGCCGGTGTCCGCATCCTTGCTCTGGATTGTCTGGTAACCGAAAACTCCATGACGCTGGATATGCCGGTGCCGGTGGATCTGTCCCAGGCACAGCCATTTCCGCTCTGACAGAATCCGCTCTCTGCCGTCTTTGGCCTGAGCCTGCATTTTCCAAAACCTGCGGGAGCACCCTGCCGTCCTCTCTGCATATAATAAATTAACTGCATTCTGCACATAAGGGAGCAATCATGGTTATCCCGCTGACTTATCTGGAACAGGACCAGTCTGCCGCCGTAGTCTGGCTGGCATCCTCTCCTGATATGGAAAAACGCCTTGCGGATCTGGGATTCGAGCCGGATGAAATCATAACCTGCGTGATTAAGGGCAAAAAAGGCGGCATGTCCGCCTATCTGGTGAAACATGCCGTAATCGCGCTTCGTCCCTGCGATGCCTCGGGGATTCTGGTCCGTATTCAATGAGCGGCTTTGCTGTCTGCCGCAGTTTTTTCCTGTCTTTTCTTCACTGCGACCGGACGGCGGATCCTGGCAGCAGGCTTCGTTTTTTTATCCCCGCTTCCTGCGGTCCATCCTTCCTCTGCCCGCCTTCTTCCGGATGGCCGTCTGACAGTCCGTCCCCGCTCAAAGCATTTCTCGCAGATGGAAAAACTGTAATCCCAGGGAAGCTCTCTGCCGCAGATGCTGCACTTTCTGGAATAGCTGGAACACTCCATTTTCAGAATCCGGCTGATCTCTGCCTCGGTCTCATGACGCTCCTGCATCAGATTCTCTGCCTGTATGGGAAGTCCCACTTTTCTGGAAAACTGGAAATACAGATCCAGCATCTTATAGTAACTTTCCAGATCATAGAGATCATTTCCCGGGGAGTAGGGAAATTCCAGTTCATTGGTATCCCGGTATTCCCGGCAGTAGTCTTTCCAGAGATCCACAACCAATTTGTTATTAATATCAATGGCACAAGTGATCAGCTTGTATACCTCCTGCTTGGAAAATTCCTCCATATGGTCCCCATGAACGGATACAAAGCTCTGGTACAAAGACAGCAGTTCATCCACCTCCATCTTCTGGTAGATGGCCGGTGCGTCCATGCCTGCCCAGATCTTAATAAGGCTGGCAATATCCGCCGGCAGATTCAGAAGCTGCTCCGGGAAGCCGATGTACGCCTTCATGATCGGTATGGGCATCCTCCGGAGTCCGTCTTCGATCAGTTCGATATCATCAATGGCCGTCACAAAGCCTTCTTCATAAATGCCGAAACGGCCGGCTCTTCCGGCAATCTGTTTGATCTCCCCCGGTTCCAGGTTCCGCTTTGCAACCCCGTCAAATTTCTGGGTCTCCACAAATACAATCCGGCGGATGGGAAGGTTCAGTCCCATTCCGATAGCATCTGTACTGACTACAATGTCTGTCTCCTTTTCCAGGAAACGGCGGACCTGCTCCCTTCTGGTAGCCGGAGGCAGGCTTCCATAAATCACGCTGCAGCGAACTCCCTGCTTTTCCAAGTGTGCTGCCAGGGCAAGCACAGACTTTTTGGAAAACACGATCAGTGCATCCCCTTTGTGAAGGTCATTTTTCAGAGAATACGGCTTCTTTTCCACAGTCAGGCGGGTATTCCGCTTATGGCGGACAATCCGGTACTGATCTTTGCAGCGTTTGATCATCTGTGTCACGATGGACTCCGCCTCCGGCGCCATGCACAGATGGATCTCTTCGGCCCGCAGGCCCAGTATGGCACGGGTCCAGTTATGGCCCCGGTACGGATCTCCCACCATCTGGCATTCGTCCACCACCACAATGTCAAAGTACTCGTGGTCATTGAGCATCTCTACCGTGCAGGACTGGCAGAGGGCGCCCGGCACCTGTATGGTCTCTTCTCCTGTGATCATAGAACAGGGCAGACCTTCCAGGTTGCATTTATCGTACACTTCCAGAGCAAGCAGACGCAGAGGACCGAAATAGGCTCCATGGGTGCAGGATTTCAGTCTCTCCAGAGCATCGTGGGTCTTTCCGCTGTTGGTGGGGCCTATGTGCAGGATGAACTTCCGCTTCATCTGGCGCGCCTCCGGGTATTCTTCCTCCGGTCTGCTCTTAATGGACTCCCGAATCCCTTTCTGGATGGCTTTGGGAATGTAAAAAAGCTGATAGCCCCGTTCCAGGGAATTCATCAGAAGATAACGTCGGATTCCCTGCATCTTCAGAACCTGTTTCAGTTCCTCATCCTCCAGATCCGGAAGAAATTCCAGGTCTCTTCTTGCAAGTTCACCACAGAAATTCTTCATCTTTTCCATCCATTCTGCCACTTCTTCCCGCTGTTCCGATGGTGCCGTATGCTCCTTGCGCATCAGGCAGGCGCAGACCTTGGAGAGCATGGCATGGATATCGCTGAGTTCATTGGCCCGCTCCACTTTTCCCAGATTCATTTCCGCCAGTCTCTGGCAGCGCTTTCGCATCTCGCCGAATGACATGGCACGGTATCGCTTATTCACATTTCCAAAAAACAGATTCTCGTAGTATTCCGATAAATACTTCTCCGCAGACGTCATGTAATTCTTTCTCCGTTCGCAAAAGTTTGGCAGTATATTTTTAATCATATCACAAATGCATTAAAAAAGATAGCATAGGGCATGGAATTGAAGCTTGACTATTTGCCTGAGAGTGCTATAATTAACTTCGTAAGAAATCCGGAAGCATAGCTCAGCCGGGATGAGCGTTCGCCTCACACGCGAAAGGTCAGGAGTTCGAGCCTCCTTGCTTCCATTGAAAAACCCTTGATTTTCCGGGACTATCCGAAAATCAGGGGATTTTTTATGCTTTATGGTGTGTCCGGAACTGTCCTCACATCTTCCTGTATTTTCCACATCATACTTTGGAATAAAAAGCTGTAGTTGAGCATCTGCAGGCTGGTTACCGACTAATCATCGCCGTCCAACCATTTGATGACATAATGGCAAATTACACCACCCGCGACAGCAATGATCAATCCTTTCATCAAAATGCACTTGCTGCAGATTTCACCTGTTTTTCCATCACCTCTTGCGTCTTCCGGCATAAGCTATTCATAAGCACAATTCTGCATGAGGCTTTTCATGATCGATTCCCCCATCACCGTCGCCCTGGCCGGAAATCCGAATGTAGGAAAAAGCACGATCTTCAATGGACTGACCGGAATGCACCAGCGCACGGCCAACTGGGCCGGCGTTACCGTGTCGGCCGCAGAAGGCTCCTACTCTTATCTGGGGCAGGAATACCGCCTTGTGGATCTTCCCGGCATCTACTCACTCTCCTCCCGCTCCGACGAAGAGCGGGTTTCTGAACAGTTTCTGTCTTCCGGAAAAGCCCAGGTTATTGTAACCGTATGCGATGCCACCTGCCTGGAAAGAGGACTTCGACTTCTGAAGCAGATCCTCTGCCTGGATGCAGTGCGGGATGCCTCCGTACCGCTGGTTCTGTGTGTCAATCTCTGTGACGAGGCCGCATCCCGGGGAATTTCCATTGATTTTTCTCTTCTGGAAGATGTTCTGCAGATTCCTGTGGTATCCTGCTGCGCTCATGCTGCTTCCAGTCTGGACGATGTGAAGGCAGCCGTGGCCGGCGCGGCAAAAAGAACTTTTTCTTATGAGTGTCTGGATTTTTCTCCGAAAAAACT